>JAURQH010000091.1 GCA_030836185.1 Planctomycetota bacterium | reverse complement strand
TCTCAAAGAACCGTTCAGTGCCAATTCTCCGACAGCAGCGAAATCGTCGAATCGATCAGATTCCAATTGACTGCTGGCGGTCAACATCCCCAAAGCAATTGGTAAATCGAATGAGGCGGCTTCCTTGGGGAGGTCGGCAGGTGAAAGGTTGATGATGATCCGGTCGATGGGTCGGTGATAACCACTGTTCACCATCGCCCGTTCGATACGATAGGTGCTTTCGCGAACCGCGGCTTCTGCCAAGCCGACAAGAATGGTTTTCGGCATCGCACCGGGGGAAATATCGACCTCAACCTCAACCGGTTTAGCATCGATTCCAAATAACGAATATGTATAGAGTTTGGCCAGCATGGGGGGGACACCAGAATTTTCCAGGAATACTGTTCATAGATATAGACTCCTTATTCTGCGACTTTTAATGGTCTGATACAACAAATCCGGCGTCGTTTTCTCCATTTTTTTGAGGACACAACTGGAAATCCACCAAATTGAACGCTTTTCTGTATGACAGCAATCCCCTATAGTAATCAGAGAGGTAAAACGATTGCCTCCCCTCCCTTCCGGCCAACCGGCCATCAAGAAGCTCACATCCCAGAGAACAACAGAGAGGACATCATGAAAAAAATCAGTCTGGTGACTGTAATGACCGTTTGTTTGACCGCTTCCCTTGCAACTGCAGGTGGCGTCAAAGGCGTTTTCAAAATCAAAGGGGCTGCTCCGGCTCCCAAACTTCAGGTGAAACAAGGCGATACTGAAGTCAAAGATACAGCAGTTTGTGCGGCCCAAAATTTGTTCAAGAACGACTTGGTCGTCAATCAGGACACAGGCGGCATTGCCAATGTTTTTCTCTACATGAAAAAAGCTCCGTCAGGTGCTGATTTCAAAGCTCCTGCAAAGAAAACTTTGGTCTTCGATCAAAAGAACTGCCGTTTCGTTCCTCACGCTCAGATCGTGCGAACCGACCAGGAAGTCGAAGTGATTTCCTCTGATGGAATCGCTCATAACTTTCACTCCTACCCCATTCGTAATACACCGCAAAACATTTTGGTGGCCCCCAACACCCAGGCAGGCCAGGGAACCATAATCGAATTTGATGGTCCAGAAATTCTGCCTATGAAAGTGGGCTGCGATATCCATCCCTGGATGACGGCTTGGTGGATGGTCGTCGATCATCCTTATGCCGCCGTCACCAATGAGAAAGGGGAATTCGAAATTGGAGAACTCCCGGATGGAACTCACGATTTCCGTGTCTGGCATGAAAAAGCCGGTTACCTGGAAAAGAAACTTGAAGTCACCGTGAAAGGTGGCAAAGTGACCGATCTTGGTACCATGGAATATGAACCAAGCGTTTTTGAGGAATAGTCTTTCGTTTTGTCAGAAATTCAAGGGGCGTGTGATCTTGTTTCACACGTCCCTTTTTTAACCCACTTCTCAAGACCGCACACAGACACCATGAAGCATTATCTTGGTCTCTCTTTACAGTTCATCACACTCGTATTCCTGCCGTTGCTAATTATCTGGCAGTTGAACTTCGGGTTTGAATTGATCTACATGCCGACGTTAACAGTGGTGGGAATAATCGTGTTTACCATCGGCACAAAACTCCGCGGATGAAGAAAGAAGAGTGAGAAATCAGGATCTGGAAGTTTGTTATTCTCGAACACTCAACGCCGTTTTCAAGATTTGAAGATTCGATGATTTGTGGGGGTGCTATTTCCGAATCTTGAAATCAAATCTTCCCAAATCTTGATTCCGAATCTTCCCGAATCTTGAGCAACTCGTTGGCTTCGTTCAGTTTGTGTCATATCGCGGTTGGTGTGAAAAATGACCCCAATGTCGGTGCGCATTTTCCACGCCACGCGAAATCGCCTCCTTTCTCACGTTGCAGCGGTCGTCATTGGTAAACGCTCTACGAGACAAACACCTGCAAAAATAACTCTTGGCCGGTGGAACCGGCCCTACAAAAACACTGGTCTCATGCGAGAGTTCTGTTGACGTTCAAATTGCCAAAGATCAATTCGCCAACAGGCGAACTCCGAACGCTAACTCTGGTACGAAGAGTTTGGCAAGACCAATTAGGAGTGATCATAGCCCGAACTGCGCAAGCAGTCGGGACAGTTGCGAACCATATTCAGCTGACCAACACAATCACGCAGACAGACTACGAAATAGAACGCGGATGAAACGGATAAAAACGGATTGTCACTGATCAAATCATGATGACGCCGAGAAGTCGGCAGGGGAATGTCTTGAAACCGCAGAGATCGCGGAGAACGCAGAGAATGATAGAGAGCCGTAGGTCGGGTTAGCCGAGCAAAGCGAGTCGTAACCCGACAGCGAATGACGATGTTGAATCAATTTGTTGGTTTACGCTGCGCTAACCCAACCGACATCGAAACTAAGGTTGACAGTGGAATCAGTTGAACCGCAGAGATCGCGGAGAACGCGGATAAATTAAAAGTTGTATGGCTGAGACGCTCGTACGCGTGCAAAGAAGAGTCAACTCTCATTTCACATGCAGTCTTGGTTGTTCCGAACCCAAGCATAGCCCCAGATGATAGAAGTTGACTCACGCAGCGGTGCAGCGGCGCAGAGGAAAACAAGGAATATACTCGGAACCGGGTAGATCCGTTTACTCGCCAAACGAGGTAACAAAGTCACAAGAGGCCAATCTAATTGAGTGCGGAAGAACAACAAAAAAAGCCCCGTGGAGACGAACTCCACGAGGCTTGAGATTTTCAAATTGTCACGAAGTTGACTTAGTACAAGTCTTCATCGTGACTGTGCTTCTTGCCTTTTTCGGGCTTGTCGGCGATCAATGCATCGCTAGTGAGCAGCAATGTGGAAACCGATGCCGAGTTTTGCAGAGCAGAACGGGTCACTTTGGTCGGGTCAATAATTCCCGCTTTGACCATATCTTCGTACTTGCCATTGGCGGCGTTGTAGCCCTGGTTTCCATCAAGTTCGGAAACCTTTTCACAGACCACAGCGCCGTCGATGCCGGCGTTATTGGAGATCTGTGTCAAAGGAGCTTTACAGGCACGCAGAATGATCTCGTAACCGACTTTCTGTTCGTGCGAAAGACCTTTGGAACTGACAGATTTCGAAGCTCGCAACAAAGCGACTCCACCACCGGGAAGAATTCCTTCTTCGACGGCGGCACGCGTTGCGTAGAGTGCGTCTTCGACGCGAGCTTTCTTCTCTTTCATTTCCGATTCAGTGGCCGCACCGACATTCACCTGAGCCACACCACCAGACAACTTGGCGATTCGCTCTTCGAGCTTCTCGCGGTCGTAATCGCTGGTTGAGTTTTCGAGTTCACGTCGAATTTGGTCGATGCGTGCTTTGAGGTCGGCTGTCTTACCGCCACCTTCGATAATGGTGGTGTTGTCTTTGTCGATGACAATCTTCTTGGCAACACCAAGATCAGACAGTTGCAGGTTTTCGAGTTGAATACCGAGGTCTTCAAAGATAGCCGTTCCACCAACCATCGTGGCGATGTCTTGCAACATGGCTTTACGACGATCGCCGTAACCGGGTGCTTTGACAGCAGAAATTTTGAAAGTCCCGCGGAGCTTGTTGATCACGAGAGTTGAGAGGGCTTCCCCTTCGACATCTTCGGCGATGATCAACAAAGGTTTGCCAGCGTTCACAACTTTCTCAAGGATTGGCACCAGGTCTTTGACGTTGGTGACTTTCTTCTCGTGAATCAGCACAAACGCATCTTCCATCACGCATTCCATCGACTGCGGATCAGTCACAAAATACGGTGACAAGTATCCTTTGTCGAACTGCATCCCTTCGACCACTTCGAAGTCGGTGTGGAGGCTTTTGCCTTCTTCAACGGTGATGACGCCGTCTTTACCAACTTTATCCATCGCTTCCGCGAGGATTTCACCAATTTCGCTATCACCGTTAGCAGCCACGGTTCCGACCTGAGAAATGGCTTTCTTGGTTTTACATGGAATCGCCATGTTGTGCAGTTCGGCCGTAAGGTCGGAAACTGCTCGGTCCATCCCTTGCTTCATTTCGATGGGGCTGACACCGGCAACAACGGCTTTCAAACCTTCGTTGTAGATGGCTTCGGCCATAATTGTGGCGGTGGTCGTTCCGTCACCGGCAATGTCTGAGGTTTTGCTGGCCACTTCTTTGACCATTCGAGCGCCCATGTCTTCAAACTTGTCGGGCAGCTCCACTTCACGAGCAACGGTCACACCGTCTTTCGTGACGGTCGGTGAACCAAAACTTTTTTCCAGAATGACGTTGCGACCGCGGGGGCCGAGGGTCACTTTAACGGCTTTGGCGAGCTTACTCACTCCACGCCGCATGGCTTCCTGGGCTTCCTGGTCGAAGGCAATCATCTTCGCACCCATGGTGTCGTTCTCCTGTTCGCTTTCGCGATCTATTGAAAGATAGTTGTTGTCTGAAAATGTGACGGCGAACGAAATCCGCCGTCATGGTATTTGTAAGATTACGAGCAGATAGCTAAGATGTCGCTTTCACGAAGCAGCAGATAATCATTATCGCCGACCTTCATCTCTTCGCCCGCGTAAGACGAGAAGATCACTTCGTCGCCCGCTTTCACGGTCAATGCGATGCGATCCCCTTTGCTGGTCACAGGGCCATCACCGACGGCAATGACAGTTCCGCGTTGCGGCTTGTCTTGTGAACTGTCAGGAAGAACGATGCCTCCTGCAGTGGTCGCTTCGGCTTCGGCACGTTGCAAAACAACACGGTCGCCAAGAGGGACCAGTTGTGGACCGGATTTGGACTTCTTCTTAGCCATTCGGATGTACTCCTGAGTCGCTGGTTCTATGAATGATAATGCGACGCTTCTGCGTCAACCTGTCAGTTTTGCCATTTGGCAAGTTGCTCGGTCTTCCCGCGCAACGAGCGGTACCAAATGACTATGCGAACTGCGTACCAAACATTTCAAGAATCGTAAGCCACTTATTTCATTGATCTTACGAACAACAGGCTATGATGAAGACTGCCAGGATCACCGCTCATTTCCTGTTTTTGGTAGAGAGTCTGCTGCCAATGTGGCAGAGATCGGGAATTATCCTCTCTGACAGATGCGGGAGAGTACCAGCCGAATCAAGAAGCCTTGTCACCTTGAGAATGGCAATCAAACCCATTGATGGAACAGATTGTTTGAGTCGGGTCACTCAAAAGTATTGTAGAATCAGTGCTATGGAAGTTCTTATCCCAATATTGATCATGGTCTGTGCTTTGGCGCTTTTGTTTCCCGTATTTCCCGACATCTTTACGAAATTCGGAGACTGGTTTGCCTCTGAAAAGACGCCTCTCCCAATTCACACCGCCTACATTCTGATTCTCATTTTTCTGCCACTGGCCATTGTCGTTGCCGTTGTTTACATCCAGTCGTGATCACCTGCTGACATGAGTGAATCTTCACCACAAACACCAGAGATTCCCTCCAAGAAACGGACTCCAATCTGGAAACGGATTCTCCGCTCAGCCATCCTCTGTTATGTTTTGCTGCTGCTCATTTTGGTTATCTTTCAGCGGGATCTTATTTATCATCCGACAAAAAACGAAAAACTCTCCCAAGCTGGAGCGATGGGAGTTCTCGCTGATGTCCATCATTTTGAGTTTGCAGGAGCCGACGGCGTTACACTTCACGGCTGGCATTATTCGCGGGCTCTCTCAGACTCTCACCCTGAAGACTTGTCGGATTCTCCCCGTGTGGTCCTCTACTTTCCCGGCAACGCCGGCAATCGATCTTATCGAGTGACACCCTGCGAGATGCTGGCCAATTTCGGCTGCGATGTCTTGAGCGCCGACTATCGTGGGTTCGGAGACAATCCCGTTTCGCCCACTGAAGAGACGCTCATCAGTGATGCGATGGCTCTCTGGAAACATGCGAACGAAGAGATGAAGATTCCCCACGATCGGATCGTATTGTTCGGAGAATCATTGGGGGGAGGCGTCGCGGTCCAGTTAGCAGCAGAGCAATCACGGCAGGGAACGCCGCCCGAAGGTCTGGTGATTCAATCCAGCTTCAATTCACTCGTAGCCGTTGCGCAAAGTCATTATCCGATCATGCCAGCAAAGTGGTTGTTGCGCGATCAATTCGACTCTGCCTCACAGGTGGGAGAGATCGAGTGTCGCTATCTACACGTGCATGGTGACATCGACCGAGTGGTCCCCTACTCATGCGGTCGCGCACTCTTCGAGGCCGCATCGGATGACATCGACAAAACATTTGTGACGTTGGAAAACGCCGGTCACAACGATCTCTATTCAGATCCAAAGAACTTTGTGCCTTTCTCCAGGGCAATCAAAGAATGGTTGGAGGATAAACGGTGAGAGCAATCATTGAGGTGTTTGTGAACTTTTTCTGAACTGCTTGTCAATAAAAGCGAGAAGTCACACGATGACGCAGCAAATTGATTGTGACACCGGTCTGATTCTCGTTAGGATACAGAATCAGATCCCATCACATATTCTCTGAGTTTTTCACATGCGAATTTTGCTCATTCACTGCCTGTTATTTTCTCTGTTTTCCCACTCGCCCGCGCATGCCGACGAAGGGTTGCTTGCGAAAGAGAAGCTCGTTGCCTGGTGCATCGTGCCTTTCGATGCGTCCAAACGTGGGCCGGAAGAACGAGCCGTCATGCTGAAAGAACTCGGGCTGAAGAAATGTGCGTACGATTGGCGAGCCGAGCATATCCCGACGTTTGAAGCAGAAATTCTCGCCTACAAGAAACATGGCATCGAGTTCTTTGCCTTTTGGAGCGTCCACGAGGAAGCCTTCAAGCTGTTTGAAAAACATAAAATCCATCCACAAATCTGGACCATGATTCCCGGTCCCAAAGGGCCTTCCCAAGCTGAAAAAATCAAACAAGCAGTGGCGGCTCTCAAGCCTCTTGCCGAACGGACGAAACAAATCAATTGCCCTCTCAGCCTCTATAATCATGGCGGCTGGCAGGGTGAGCCGGCCAACATGGTCGCGGTCTGCCAAGGGCTGCGTGATGCGGGATACGATCATGTCGGCATCGTATATAACTTTCATCACGGTCACGAACACATCGAAGATTGGGCCACACTGTTCAAGCTGATGCAGCCTTACCTGCATTGTCTCAACATCAATGGCATGAGCGAAAACGCCCAACCAAAAATCCTGAAACTGGGTGACGGAAAACACGAACTCGATATGCTGCGTGTTGTCCAAGAGAGCGGTTACGACGGACCGATTGGCATCCTCGATCATCAAGGAAACCGTGATTCCCAGGAAGTCCTGACTGAAAATTTGGAAGGTGTCGAGAAACTCAAACCGATGCTGAAAGCTGACGAGTCAAAAATGTCGAGTCTTAAAAAAAAACTCCCGGAATCCCTGAGTTCTCGGCCAAGTTCGTCACCCAGACCTCTAAAGACACGCTGAGAGCCGGGATCCTCGAACGCGGAGCGGCCGTCTTCACCAGTCCCAAATTTGCCTGCATTTCTTGTCACAAGGTCGGACAAAACGGCGGTATCATCGGCCCCGATCTCTCCAAGATTGGCAAAGACCGCAAGCTCCCCGAACTGGTCGAGTCTCTCTTTTGGCCAAAACGCGAAGTGAAACCGGAGTTTGAATCTTGGCAAGTCGTGACGTCCGAGGGAAAAATTCATCGCGGTTATCGAGTCGAATCCAACGACATACAAGTCGTCCTGCTCGACCCGGCGAAGAATGAAACATACACCACCAACAGACAAGACGTGGAAGACGAAATCAAAGTCGGCACGTTGATGCCCGATGGTCTCACGGCTGCAATGACCCGACAACAGCAACTTGATGTGTTGAGGTTTCTGAACGCATTGGGGACAGAGATTGATTCGTTTCAACCAAATTGGCAGACGGCTCTCGCCCACTCGCACAGTCACAGCCCGACCAAGTTCGACTGGAATCGCGAGCCATTGCAACCTGAAAAATGGCCATCGCACACTCATCCGGTCAACGAGCATCGCGTCTATGATTTCTTCACGAAACAGGCAGAGCACTTCCGGCGACTGACACAAAGTAACCCCCTGGCGATGCCTTCCATGCTCTCGGCACATCCGGGACTCGACGGCGGAGAATTCGGTCACTGGGGAACTCAGAAAGAACAGGATTGGGCCGACGAACTTTGGAACAAAACCGATCTCGGCAATTTACAATGTGGAATTTTTCGAGGAGCCGGGATCACCGTCCCACGGGGCGTTTGTATTCGCATCGGCGAGAATCGCGAACTGTCAACATGCTTCAATCCCGAGACGCTCACTTACGATGCGGTCTGGAAAAATGGATTCCTGAAATTCTCTCCCGTCCGTCACGGCTTCATGCACGGCGTACTGATGGATGGAGAACTGGTTTCCAAACGCATCAGTGAACCGCCGAAACAGCCAATCAAGTATCATGGTTTCTACCGACACGGCCAGCGAGTGATTTTCGCTTATCGAATTGGTGAAATCGAATATCTCGATTCGCCGTGGGTTGAACAGGGGCAGTTTGTACGCAGTGTTGCCCCACGTGACGAACACCCACTTCGGCATCTCCTTGAAGGTGGTGAGCGGCAATGGCCACAATCACTCACAACCCAGATCACGCCCGGCACGGGAACACCGTTTGCCATCGACACTATTGAGCTACCGACTGATAACCCGTGGAAAGCACAACTTTTTTGCGGTGGTCACGACTTTCTTGCCGATGGCTCGGCTCTTGTTTGCACGATTCAGGGAGATGTCTGGAAAGTGACCGGTCTCGACTCACCTGTCGATCAAGGTGGCTCTACTCAGTGGACACGATTTGCGGCGGGGTTGAATCATGCACTGGGCCTCGTCGTCCATGATGATGCAATCTATGTGCAATGTCGCGATCAGTTGGTCCGCCTGCACGACACCAATAACGACGGTGAAGCCGACTTTTACGAATGTTTCAGCAAAACGTTTGTCACATCACCTGCGGGACACGATTTCATCTGCGGATTGGAACGTGACCAAGACGGTTATTTCTATACCGCTTCCGGCAATCAGGGGTTGGTTCGCATCTCTCCCGATGGAGAGACCGCCGACGTGATCGCGACCGGCTTTCGCAATCCCGATGGTCTCGGACTTTTGCCCGATGGCACGGTGACGGTCCCATGCTCGGAAGGAGAATGGACACCCGCGTCGATGATTTGTGCGGTGAAACCAAACCAAAATCCAATCCCTCATTTCGGCTATCGTGGTTTGAAGAATGATCAGCCTCCCGCACTCCCTCTCGTCTATCTACCACGCGGGCTCGACAATTCGTCCGGCGGCCAAACTTATATCGATAGCCAGAAATGGGGACCACTCAACGGTCAACTACTCCATTTTTCCTTCGGCATGGGACGCCAGTTTCTTGTCTTGCAAGACGAAGTAGAGGGACAACCGCAAGGAGCCGTCGTTCCTCTACCGGGAGAATTCCTTTCGGGAGTCCATCGTGGACGATTCCGCAAACAGGACGGACATCTCTATGTCAGCGGTATGGATGGTTGGGTCTCGTTCACTCCCGATGACGGATGCTTTCAGCGAGTCCGTTATACGGGACAAAAAACGCAAATGCCGGTCGGTTTTCACGTTCATGAGAACGGTATCCTGATCGAGTTTTCCGAGCCACTCAATGTCTCGCTGGTCACCGATCCCCGCAATCATTTTGCCCAAGCGTGGAACTATCGATTCTCTCCCGGCTATGGTTCGCCAGAACTCTCCCCCAGTCATCCCAATACACCGGGGCATGATCCGATATGGATACAAACATCTTCTGTGGTGGAAGGTGGACGTTCTCTGTTTCTCGAACTTCCCGATCTACAATCAGTCAGCCAGTTACATCTCAATCTGAAAGTCAATGAGGGGCCACCGATTGATATGTTCTTGACGGTTCACAAGTTGGATTCTGCATTCACGAAATACTCAGACTACATCTACCGCGAGAAGACACTTCTGCCGCACCCGATTTTGTCTGATCTGTCGTTGATTAAAAATCGTGTTCCCAACAAGTGGCAAAAACCGATTGAAGGAGCACGCGAGATTCGCTTGAAGACGGCCACCAATCTCAGTTACCAACAAAAAAGCATCACCGTCCAAGCAGGTGAGCCAATCAAATTCACGTTGGTGAATCCTGATGTCGTACCGCACAACTGGGTGTTGATCAAACCGGGACAACTGGCAACCGTCGGCGACATCGCCAACAAACAGATTGCCGACCCCGAATCGGCAGCCCGGCAATACATCCCGGTCAGCGATGACATTCTTGCGGCGACCGACATCGTCATGCCGAGCGAAGAATATTCGATCTTCTTCACCGCTCCCGACAAACCGGGCCGGTTTCCGTACTTGTGTACGTTCCCCGGTCACTGGATGGTGATGAACGGCGAACTGATTGTGGAATGATGAAATGGCATCACTTGCGACTGTGATTCCCCAAAACTGACCTTGAGTTCGCTTAACCACATGTGCACTATTGCTCTAGTGATTTTTATTCGAAATTACAGATCCGAGCATCATAGCTGACCGTTCATAGAAATATTAACTTTTTTCTGGAGTATCGTTTGAATCAACATCCACAAAACGATTTAAGAGCATCTCTGGCTGATTCTTTCCGCGCACTTCTGTCTGCATTCAAAAGTTTGTACGAATTAGCTCCTTTAGTGGTAATAACTCTCGCCTTTCTTTCGGTGGTATTAGTTTGGATTTGCGGTAGACCAACAATAACGGAGAACAAATCTTTCATTCACGCAGCCAGCCTGGCTGCGTAGTCTTTCTCGAATTCCTCAGGCGTCTGGTAGTTTAACGTCTGGTGGATTCGTTCGGTATTGTAAAATATCTCGATGT
>JAURQH010000090.1 GCA_030836185.1 Planctomycetota bacterium | reverse complement strand
ACATCGAGATATTTTACAATACCGAACGAATCCACCAGACGTTAAACTACCAGACGCCTGAGGAATTCGAGAAAGACTACGCAGCCAGGCTGGCTGCGTGAATGAAAGATTTGTTCTCCGTTATTGTTGGTCTACCGCAAGATGATTGTCCACCACAAAATCAACGATATGATCGATCTGACTTCGGTGGAAATTTTCATAAACTATGTACTCGCAAGCGAGAATTGATGCTTCATCAATGTCTCGTTTAGCAAAATCAAAGAATATACTATGGTGGACACGGTAAGGATCTACGATCTTATGATCTTCTCGAAAATCACTGGTTAAATTTTGGTAGACGGTGCGGGCAGTCTGATACTCGTCTATCAATCGCTCGAACTCTCTTATTCGGGGTGATTGATTTGAGAATTCAATGTCCGCTCCAGCGCAATCAAGATTGGGCAGAAAGACAAGAAAAGTCAAAATCGACGATGCGAGACACAACAGCGAAGTAGAGATCAATTGCTTCGGCAACAAAGCAATGACTTTGATTTGATCTGAAATGTTCATGCGTTTAAGCGTACTTGTTGCACGTCCACTCAGTCAAGGTGCAACTATTCCCAGGCTTGTCGATGAACTATCTCTGGTTGCGTCAATATCGAATTAACGCCAGTTCATAACTGATCTGCAACTAACCGCTTTGACTACTGCTTCGCCTGATTGGCGACTGCTTCGGCGGCTTTCTTGGCGGCTTCCGGGTCGCCGAGATAGCCTTTGCTGACGACGTTCAAGTCGTCGTCGAAGTCGTACAACAATGGAATGCCGGTCGGGATGTTGAGACCGGTGATCTCTTCTTCCGAGATACCGTCGAGATGTTTCACCAAGGCCCGCAGGCTATTGCCGTGAGCGCCAATGATGACGTTTTCACCACGTTCCAAGCAAGGCTTGATGGTCGATTCCCAGTAGGGCAAGAAACGGTCGAGAGTGTCTTTTAATGACTCGGTAGCAGGTAACTCTTCCGCGGAGAGATTCCCATAGCGACGATCATGTTTGGGATGTCGTTCGTCATCTTCAGGAATCGGTTCGGGTTGAATGTCGTAAGAACGACGCCATTTGAGAACTTGCTCCTCACCGAATTTTTCCAATGTCTCTGATTTATTGAGGCCCTGCAGGTTGCCGTAATGCTTTTCGTTCAGTCGCCATGATCGCGTGACCGGCAGCCACATCAGATCCATTTCGTCGAGTGCAATCCATAACGTGCGAATGGCACGTTTGAGGACTGAAGTAAAAGCGCGATCAAGTTCGATTCCTTCTGCCTTAATCAATTCGCCAGCGGCTTTCGCCTCTTCGCGTCCCTGATCGGTCAAATCGACGTCGGTCCAACCGGTAAATCGGTTCTCAAGGTTCCATTGGGACTGACCGTGACGGAGGAGAACTAATTTTGGCATGATTGAGGTCTTTATAGGCATGAATGGCTAAGAGTCATCGCACACAGGCGACAGCCTGCAGGATCTATTGATTTTTCAGCATTTTACCCGATCAGGCTCGACATGAAAACCGAACGGGAGTGATCTTACTCTTCGCGAAACTTCTTATGGCAGGCGGCACACGAACGAGTGGCATTGCTGTACAGATCACGCGCTTTGTCGGTGTCCTTCTCGCGGATCGCATCGGCGATGGCCAGAAAATCATCGTGCATCATCTTCGAGGCTTTCTGCCACTCTGCCATGTCGGCGTCATCGAATGCATAATCTTCATTGGCGTGTGTTGGATAGGCCAGGATCGCTACGGTGACGGCATCGAGCGCATCGGCTTCAGGATCGCGTGAACGTCGTACTGTTCGCTTGAGTCCTTGATACAGATAATTCACTTCTTCCATCATGTTGGGAAGATCGGCAACCTCATACCAACCAATCTCCTGAAATGAACCTGTGATCTTCATGGCGCTCAGATTGGCACGAACATTTTGCAATCCAGACTCGGCATCAGCATAGGATTCTGCCGAAGCAATCTTCTGACCTGCCGCGCGAATCGCCAACACATGAACCTCGGCCGGAACATCTTTGTACTGAGTCAACGCATGTGCGAGCACAGCGATGGCGCCTCCTTTGGAGGTAATCTTGTCACGAGTCAAATTGTCTTCAAAGCGTTTGGGGTCCGTCAGATAATCTTTGGCCAGTGTTTCAGTATGTCGCTTGATGGCAGCCACCAGTTGCTCAGAAGTTGCTGTTTTCTCCAGACTCATTTTCTCTTCAGGAGCGGCTCCTGAGAGCAGGCAAAGAGCCGGTAGTAGCAAGCATAATGGCATTATTGACTTATGGAAACGCATGAGAAGCCTCGATTATGGTAGTTTCAGGGTGGTCTGACTCAGTTAGGAACTGCTGTAATTGTCTCCCGAGAGGCTCCAGCCTGTCAAGCAAATGCTTGCAGATGCCTGATTCTTCCCCATTTTTGAGGAATTTCTGCAATCTGACCGATACCCGGCCCGCCCAGCCGTGTTTATATCTTCATAGACGGGATACCTTCCGTCTGAATCAAACACAGCAAATTACTCCGACTCTTTCGAGACGGCCACACATTTTCAGGAGAGATACGATGCAAAAACTGACCATTGCCATGCTGGGACTCGCTCTCTGTGTCGGCACTTCATCCCTGATGGCTCAGGACGAAGAAAAGAAAAACGACTTCCGTAACAAATTGCTCGAAAAGTACGACAAAGATGGTGACGGAAAACTGAATGAAGCCGAACGTGAAGCGGCTCGTGCCGAATTCACCAAACAGGCACCGGCCACGAAACCACAAGACGCTCCTTCTCGGACACGTAAGCCGATTGAAGGTGGAGATAATCCCCAAGGTCGTCGTGGTGGTCCGAGTCGCGAGGATATGGAAGCTCGTCGTGCTGAGTTTATGAAGCAGTTCGATAAAGATGGCGATGGAGAAATCAGCGAAGAAGAACGGGCCGCAATGCGGGAACAGTTTGAAAAACGCCGTGAAGAGTTCCGCGCTGAAATGCTCAAAAAATATGACAAAGATGGCGACGGGGAAATGAGCGAAGAAGAACGTAATACTGCTCGTGATGATATGCGGAGCAAATTTCAGGAGATCACGAAAAAGTATGACAAAGACGGCAGCGGTCGTCTCGAACGTGAAGAAATGGAAGCTGCTCGCGAAGCGGGTGCCTTGGAGGGAATGCCTGTTCCTGGCGGACCTGGATTTGGTCGTCGTGGTCCAGGTGGACCTGGGGATGAAGAACGCCGTGCAGAAATGATGAAGCGTTTTGATAAAGATGGTGACGGAGAACTTAACGAAGAAGAACGAGCCGCTCTTCGTGAAGAGTTCGGCGGACGTCGTGGAGGACCGGGACAAGGTGGGCCTGAAGGTCGCCGAGGCCAAGGTGGTCGTCCCGGTGAAGGAGAAGGTGGCCGTCGTCGTGGACCGGGCGGTCGTCCGGGTGAAGGCGAAGGTCGTCCTGAACGCCCCCGCCGTCCTGAATGAAGTGTTTGCAGAAGACTACTGTTTCAGGGCTACGAAAACTTGAGTTCAATCATTGATCTCAAAGTCTTGTGACAGTAAAAAGTAAACCCGGCGAGATCGATCTCTCTCGCCGGGTTTTTTCATGCGCTGTCAATATTTGATCCTATCCGAGCTAACTTTATCACTGATAGAATTCGTCGATCTCGTGGATGATGTTGTCGCTGACAGTTCTCATCGTACCGACCGCTTCAGCCAGTGAGACACCGACAATGTCATTTCCTTTGGCGGCAACCATTTTGCCCCATTGTCCCTCCAGGACTAATCGAGCAGCATGGATGCCCATACGGGTTCCCAAAATCCGGTCGAATGCAGACGGTGATCCGCCACGTTGCAAGTGACCAAGGATGACCGAACGGGTTTCCCAGTCAAGTCGTTTTTCAATGATCTCGGCAACGACGTCTCCCAAGCCACCCAATGCGATATGACCGAAGTCGTCGACTTCATGATGTTTGGTAATGAAGGCCGATTCGGTGCTGGAAAGTTTCGCGCCTTCACTGACGACGACAATGGCATATTTCTGGCCGTTGTCGCGTTTCTCTTGCAAGGTTTTGCAGAGGTGATCGAAATCGGCTTGTCGTTCAGGGATGAGGATGTAATCGGCAGCGACGGCCACACCCGAGTAATAGGCAATCCAGCCAGCGTGTCGGCCCATTGTTTCGACAACCATCACGCGGCGATGTGACTCGGCCGTTGTGCGAAGTTTTTCGACAGATTCGACAACCGTGTTGACGGACGTATCAAACCCGAAGGTCACGTCGGTACAACTGAGATCGTTATCGATGGTTTTAGGAACGCCGACAGTTTTGAAGCCGCGACGTTGATGCAATTTGTTGGCGACACCCAAGGTATCGTCACCACCGATGGCGATGAGAGCATCCAGTCCCAGATTGCCCATCGTTTCGATGACTTGATCGACCGGGCCTTCATCTTCTTCGTGCTTAAAGGGGTTGGTTCGTGATGATCCAAGTATCGTTCCACCGAGCGAGACGATGTGGCTGGTGTTTTCTGGTGTGAGTACGGTGTAATCACCTTCCAACGCTCCACGCCAACCTTCCATCAAGCCATAGACTTCGACGCCTTGATTATGAAGAGTCTGTACGGCACCGCGAATGACGGGATTCAATCCCGGACAGTCGCCACCACCGGTCAGCATGCCGACACGTTTAATATCCACTGTTAATACCTTTCTCGAGGAAATGATTGCATTTTGTGCGTTTGATATCAGGTAAGTCTGAAATTGATCAGCTTACGATTCCGTATCCGTGAAGGTTCGTTCCACCAGCGTGGTGTCCATTTTGCCATCCAGAAATGCGGAGTGTCTTAGAATTTCTTGCAGCAGCGGAATTGTGGTTTTCACACCTTCAATGGTGAACTCCCGCAAGGCACGTTTGAGAGTTGCGATGGACTCTTCTCGCGTGTTTCGATGGATGATCAGCTTACCGATCATCGAGTCGTAATACGGGCTAATGGTGTAGCCTTCGTGGACGTGTGAATCCCAACGGACACCCAAGCCACCCGGGACACGCAGTTTTGTGATTTTCCCCGGACAACCGCGGAAATTGTTTTCCGGGTCTTCCGCATTGATGCGAACCTCGATGGCCGATCCATGTGACTTAATAGACTTCTGTGTCATGTCCAGTTTTTCGCCGGCTGCGACGCGAATTTGAGATTGAATTAAGTCGATGCCCGTGACCAGCTCGCTGACAGGGTGTTCAACCTGAATTCGAGCATTCACTTCAATGAAGTAAAAATTGTCATCGGGATCGACGATGAACTCGACCGTACCGGCGTTGGTGTACCCGGCTTCTTTAATCAGGCGGACGGCTGCTTTGCAAATGTCTTCGCGAACAGCTAACGGCAAGTTGGGAGCCGGGCTCTCTTCGATCAGTTTTTGATGTTTACGTTGTGTGGAACAATCACGTTCCCACAAGTGGAGAACTTTGCCGTAATTATCGGCCAGCACCTGAACTTCGACGTGCCTTGGTTTTTCGATGAATTTTTCGAGGTAGACACCGGCATTATTGAAGGCTTTTTCGGCTTCGTTGGCAGCCGCTTTAAGACCGGTCTTCAGGCTGATGTCGTTACGGGCGACCCGCATTCCTTTACCACCACCACCGGCGGTTGCTTTGATGATGACCGGGTAACCAATCTCGTTGGCAACTTTGACGGCTTCTTTTTCATTTTCAATCAGGCCGGCTGTTCCAGGGACACAATTGACTTTCGCGTTACGGGCAATTTCGCGAGCAGAAACTTTGTCTCCCAATTGTGCCATCGCCTGATGAGGGGGGCCAATAAACTCAATTTTGCAATCGCGACAGACTTCTGCGAAATGAGCATTCTCTGCTAAAAAACCGTATCCAGGATGGATCGCCTGCACGTTCCCAATTTCGGCAGCACTGATGATTCGATTGATCATCAGATAGCTTTCGTTCGAAGGGGCCTTGCCGATGCAGTAAGCTTCGTCGGCCTGTTGAACGTAAATTGCATCTTTATCCGCTTCGCTGTAAACAGCGACCGATTCGATGCCGAGTTCCCGGCAGGCGCGAATAATGCGTAAAGCAATCTCTCCGCGATTGGCGACCAAAATCCGCTCGAACATATCGTGTCTGATTCCGTGTTTGAGGTCTGGTTGCGATGATTGGCTGATTCAGGAATCAGTCCCGATCATGCGCGGTGATGTCATCTCAATATCGAGTCTTAATCAAGGTTGATAGCGAAACAGCGGTTGTCCAAACTCGACCGCATCACCATCTTTCACGAGTACTTCAGTGATGGTCCCTGAGACCTCTGCTTCAATGGGATTGAAAACTTTCATGGCTTCAATCAAACAGACCGTTGTATCGGAGCTGACTTTCGCACCTTGTTTCACGAAGGGGGGATCATCGGGAGTCGGCGAGGAGTAGAAAGTCCCTACTGTTGGTGCGGTAATCACCGGACCTTCAGGAGCAGCCGCGGCTGCAGGCTCTCCACCTGCGGGAGCTACCGGAGCGGGTGCTGCTGCTGCGGGTGGAGGAGCGGAGACTTGCTGTGGCACCATTTGCACCACTTCGGCAGGACCGCGTCGCAGTCGCCACTGCTCATCGCCATTCCGCAGATTGACTTCTGTCACACCATGATCTTCCATCATCTCAATGAGCTCTTTGAGCTTTTCGAGATCGAAGGACTGATTGCCCGAACTGCTTTTTGACATTGATGTTGGCCTCATTCCGCGAACCGTGTGAGAGATCACTCTGTACCGCGATCCGTAGGACCGCCGATCTCTGTAATTCTCCGCTAGAATGAGGGGTTATGCTCAGGATTTCAACCGATCAGCATGTCTTCCAGCGACTTCGGAACCGAGGTGAGGACTTCGTGCCCGTCTTTTGTGACTAATATGTCATCTTCGATGCGTATTCCGCCCCAATCTGGGAGGTAAATCCCCGGTTCCACGGTCACCACCATGCCCGGTTCCAGAATATCGTCTGAAAGCGGTGAAAACCGTGGGTTTTCATGAATATTGAGTCCAATTCCGTGACCTAGGCCGTGCCCGAAATATTTGCCATACCCTGCCTGATCGATCACCTTGCGGGCGGCTTCATCGACATCAGCACACCTGGCTCCCGGACGAATTTTCTTGATTGCCGTCAGTTGAGCCTTCAAAACCACCGAATAAATCTTTTCAAACTTTTTGGAAATCTTCTTCCCGGTCACGTAAGTTCGCGTCAGATCGCTGCGATATCCGCCCGCACTCTCGGCTCCCCAATCGGTCAGTAACAGATCATTGTCAGAAATCTTCAATTGCCCCGGACGAGCGTGCGGCAATGCCGCCTGTAATCCGACAGCAATAATCGGATCAAATCCCACCCCCACTGCGCCAAAGCTGCGCATCGCATGTTCGAGATTGTGGGCGATCTCCATCTCAGTTTGTTCGGGGAGGAGTGACGCACGAATCACACCATGCCCCCGCTGTGCCTGATCAACGGCATCCCGGATTTCCTGTATCTCGGTCGCATCTTTCACGGCTCGCAGGTCAACAAGAACACCCGGCAATGGAACAAGTTCGATGAGCTTCAATGCCGAAGAAAGTTCATTGAACGTATTGACAGTGAGAGAATCACTCTCATAGGCCAGTGTGTGAATTTTTGTTTTCTTCAGAACTTCGGCTGTCGCAACGGACATTTTCACAGTGTTTTTGCGGATGTGCATCTCGACACCCGGACATTCATTCTCGATTTGCGTGGTGTAACGCGAGTCACTGATCAGAATGCACTCTTTCGCCGAGATCAGCAGCCAAGTCGAGTCGCCGCGAAATCCGGTCAGCCAAGTGACATTCGTCTCGTTGGTGACGAGCATGCCTGTCAGTTTTTCTGATTTCAGTTTGCGAAGAAGTTTTTTGCGTCGTGCTGAGTAAATATCCGTGGGCATGAATCAAGAGCCTGTCTGAGTGGAGATAATGTGAATCAGAGATGAGGCGAAAAGGTTTAGTTTCAGAAACTACTTTCCCAGATAACCGCGAACGAGTAGCCAGTCCTGTAATTGCTTGGGCCAGTTTTGTGTGCCGGCGATACTTTTTGCCAAGCCGACGCCATGTCGCCCTTTTTCGTAGAGGTGTAATTCGCCGGGAACTCCTTTTTCTTTCATCGCCAGATAGAACACCAAACTGTTCTGCGGTGGGACCGCGGTGTCTTCAAACGTATGAAACAGAAAAACAGGGGGCGTCTCTTTCGTCACTTGCAACTCGTTGGACAGTGATTCAATCAATTTTTCGTCGGGTTCAGTTCCTAAGAGATTATTGCGCGATCCGCGATGCATAAAGTCTTGCGTGAATGTAATGACCGGGTAACACAGAATTCCAAAATCGGGACGACAGCTTTGTCGTTCGATGAGATCTTTGGAGTTTGCGTCTCCGCCATCAAAATGAGTCACGGCCGTCGAACAAAGATGTCCACCCGCCGAGAACCCCATGATTCCCAAATGGTCAGGATCGATGCCAAACTCTTTGGCTTTGGCACGAACGGTCCGAATCGCACGTTGCAGATCGTTCAGTGGAATCGGATGCCGATACGGAGCATGTCGATAACGAAGCACGAATGCCGTCACTCCGAATTCGTTAAACCATTCCCCAATCTGTTTCCCTTCATGATCAACGGCCAACCCGCCATATCCACCACCGGGACAAACCACAACGGCACAGCCATTCGGTTTCTCGGGTTTGTAGAGTGTCAAATTGGGACGATCTTTCTGCACCTCTCCCATCATGCCGGGAGCACCCTCCGGGTAGAGTGGCATGACAGGACGTTCCTGGGCAAACAGCGAAGATTGAACGGTGAAGAGGACAAGGGTCAAAGTGATGAACGATGAGCGAGTCATAGGTGTTCCTCGAAAATAGTATCTCTCAAAGTGATCACCGATTCTGCCAACAGACAACAGTTGAAACAACTGCCGATTTGCAGGATAGTGGACTCCTCAATAAATATCGTTTGATCGTGTCAAAGGTGCGCCCATGTTTCGATGTCTGCTGTTCACCACATTTCTGCTTTCTATGTTGTCATTCACTGAAGCGGATCAGCCAGATCTGAAACTGGACAAAATTGCCGATCGCAAACCAAAAAACGTGATCTTCATTCTCTCCGACGATCATCGATACGACGTGATGAGCTTCCTCGATCATCCGTGGGTGAAAACTCCCGAGATGGACAAGATGGCGAAAGACGGCGTCTACTTCAAAAACGCGATGGTGACGACCTCGTTGTGTTCACCGAGCCGAGCATCGATTTTGACCGGTCTTTACATGCACAATCATGGCGTGGTCGATAACAATGTCCCCACGCCTGACGGCACCATTTTCTTCCCGCAGTATTTACAGAAGGCGGGTTACAATACTGGCTACTTCGGTAAATGGCATATGGGAGGGCATTCCGATGCACCGCGCCCCGGCTTCGATCGATGGGTCAGCTTTCGCGGGCAAGGACATTACTATCCACCTGTAAAACCCAAAAACTGGGCACTCAATATCGATGGCAAATCAGTCAAGCAAAAAGGTTACATTACAGACGAGCTGACCGATTACTGTCTCGATTGGCTCACGCAACAAAAAGCCGATGGCAAACCGTTCTTTGCGTATCTGTCTCACAAAGGCGTCCACGGTGATTTCTTCCCGGCGAAACGTCACGCGGGAGAATATCTCGGTGAAGAGATGCCCATCCCCTCCACGATGGCCAACACCGAAGCCAACTACAAAACCAAACCACTGTGGTTAAAGAATCAACGTAACAGTTGGCACGGCGTCGATTTCTCCTATCACAAAGATGTCCCCGTTGACGATCATTATCGACGTTATTGTGAGACACTCTTGGCCGTCGATGAATCGATCGGTCGTGTGCGGAATTGGCTCGCCGATAACAATCTCGATGAAGATACGGTCGTCTTTTACATGGGAGACAACGGCTTTCAGTGGGGCGAACACGGATTGATCGACAAGCGAACCGCCTACGAAGCCTCGATCAGAGTGCCGTTACTGGGTGTCTGTCCGGGAGAATGGAAACCGGGAACAACTCTCGACTCGGTCGTCGCCAATATCGATATTGCTCCCACGATTCTCGAAGCAGCCGGACTCAATAAACCAGACCACATGGACGGCGACAGCTTCTTTCAACTCGCTGCCGGCAAAGGGAATCCTGACAGTTGGCGTCAGTATCTGATGTATGAGTATTACTGGGAATACAGTTTTCCGCAGACGCCGACCACCTTTGCGCTTCGCGGATCACGCTACAAGTTCATCCAATATCACGGCATCTGGGACATCGACGAACTGTACGACCTGCAAGAAGACCCGGAAGAAAAGCACAACCTGATTTTCGATCCAAAACAGGCCAGCCGGATCAAAGAGATGCGATATCAGTTGCATCAAATTCTGGAACAATCTCAGGCGAACCGTGTCCCCTTCAGTCATAAGCGAACGATGGGTCAAAACCTGCGACTGAAAAAAGGTTCCAAACCTGCCGACTTCCCACCCGAGTTAATGCGCGAAAAAAACCGGGATGAGTAGAAGCTTCTGCATCAACCCATCAATTCGGCGATTGGTGTGCCGTGAGTCAAAATTGGCATCGGACGACCGGTGTGCTCCAATAAGTCTCACTCAAAGATAAGCCAGGTGCCATGCTCTCGCTTGCGTGAGCATGTGGGTTTCATCCGTGACATCAGGTGATCTGCGGTTCAAAACTTTGCGGACAATATTCGGGGGCTTCCGTTTCACGGTGCGCCCACCGCCACCCTGTTTATTTTATTCGTCTGATTCGAGTTATTCGTGGTGAGTACTTTCTTGTGACTCCGGCTGACGAGTTTCATTACACGTCGAATGACACTTGCCACCATCCCGACTGCTGGCGCAGATCGGGCTATGCGAACTCTGCGGTAAATTAAATATGGTTCCCTCCCATCTCACTGGCGGGCAAGCCGCCAGTGCCACCCAACAAGAGAATGAACCCTTTGCGTTTCTTCGCCTCTTGGCGGCTTTGCGTCAAAAAAATGATCGCTCTAACTCATCTTGCAATTTCATTCGTACCAGAGTTAGCGTTCGTGGTTCGCCTGAGGGCGAGTTGATCTTTGGCAATTTGACTTACACATAGCCATTGTGCGCAAGCACATTGGATAGGTT
>JAURQH010000089.1 GCA_030836185.1 Planctomycetota bacterium | reverse complement strand
GTCCTGGATCCCGCTGCGTGGAGTCGGCCTGACTCGTTGCGGGATCTTGTGGGCATGGTTATGCCTCCTTTCGGAGGAGACATTAATGCAAGTCTCAGGCCAAACCGTTCACTAAAATAGATGTTTCAGGACTGGCTCTAGTTTGCAGATGCCTCTTCCCGAATGATATTCTATGAAAACGGGCTCAGCATCTCCTTTTTATAAGATATTTGAGTGACATGTCGTTCACATCAACATCTTCTCAATCTCAATCCACTTCTTCGCGGCTTCTGATGCGTGCGCATCAGAATGACCCCGATGCTTGGTAACGATTGTTTCATCTCTACGGCCCCTTGGTTTACGGGTGGGCTCGTCAGGCGGATTTGCAACCACAAGATGCCTCTGACATGGTCCAGGAGGTTTTCAAGTCCGTATTACTGTCTTTTGACAGTTTCAACATGGAGAGTTTCAGGCAGTGGCTATGGGTCATTACTCGAAATCATCTCTACAATTGGCATAGAAAACGCAAACCAGCACATACGCTCCCCAATGGAGCCTCTGAAGAGCTGAATTGTCAAGACTCAGAAACATTCCCAACCTTGCTGAACTACGAGTTCGATCCTGATGAAGAACGCTCCAAATCAATCTTGCTGAAACGCGCCTTGGAAATGATCGAATCCGATTTTGAGCCCGAAACTTGGAAAGCGTTTTGGGAACTTTCCATCAACAAAAAACCGGTCAACGTCATTTCTGAAGAACTCAATATGAGTGCCGGTGCGGTTCGTCAGGCCAAATATCGCATCTTGTTGCGATTGCGAGAAGAAATCGGACGACTCTAAGCAGTCAGCGATGTCCATCAGACTATTGTCGCAACGGCAACAACCTCTGAGGTGACTCTGAGGCTGGCCGATTACCTTCCATCAGCGGTCTCGATGGCTGGAAACTATCGAGAATGTTTCGCAGCGCGTTATCAATGACGAAATTGGTTTTGACCTTAGGCTTAGGATCGTTGATCGTTCCTTTGACATCGACGGCCACCCAGCCATGAGACGCGCTTCGGACTATTTCTCGGACTAAAGGAATCATTAATTGAGATTTTGGTGCAATCGAAACAAACACCAAGTCAACTTTCTCATCGAACCTCACGGTGCCGCGCCCAATCAAACTGAATCCATTACCGAGTAACGAAATTTGTGAAAACTCGAATTGTTCATTACGGATTACGAACTTCAGAAAAGCCTCATCAAAAGCGACGCTATCCGCAGGTGCCGTGATATTTAATGTCTGAAAAATGCGAAGGACCAGCGGTAATTCATACAAAGCAGCCGGTTTGATCGTCAAGCTTCCTTCTCCCAACATATCTTTGGGATCCTGACCTTTCCCATTAAGGGTAAGTTGCCCGTTCATGACTCCCTGTAACCGTGAGCTGCCACCACCTTGCCTTCGCAAGTATTCTTCAAGACGTGCTCCATTGAGCCTCAAGATGGCTTTGTACTGAGTTGGCTCACCAACTAATTGACCATAAACATTACGCCTTTCCGAACCGATCACAGCTTTCGCATCGACCGACAGTTTTCCTCCCAAAAGATAGGCCGTCATATGGGGGGGAAGTTGTTCATCTGCCTGCTGCTGAATCGCACCAATCATAATTTCGCGATCGTTCACTGCAAACGGACCTGTGACTTGTGTGAGTTGCTGATCAAGGACGAAGGCGGAATCCAGATTCACAGTCCCCTTCGATTGCGAACGCCGGCCATCCCAAATTCCGCGAGATGAAAACTTACCATGTGCATCCTTCACGTCGACGCCCACAAACATATCCATGCCGGCGACAAAACCAGTGAGATCCCAAGCAGCCGTGATGGGAAGCTCAGGACGATTTGCCCCCCGCAGTTCAAACAATGGTGCTTCTAAAGTCACACGGCCTTCCGGCGCTAACGAATCGAGCCCTTCTGCCATTGTTGTTGGCAACGCATTTCGGAATTGTCGGTCGGGGAGGAGATCTTCGACGATCAGATCGCGAAATGTCAGAGTCCAGAAACCTCGCGGTTCGACCTGATACTCGGCAGTCCCACGAATTTTTGTATCGTCGTGCTTTGCGGAAAACTTCTTGATATCGACATGCCCATTGGCATACGACATCTCCGCTTTGACATCATCGAACGAGTACCGGAATGATTTCAGCAAAAGCCCACCTTCCGTCACATTGATGCTGGGGAGTTTCACATCAAGCAGATCACGATCAGGCATCCAGGTAATGATTGACTTTGCAGTGACTCGCCCGGAAGGCGACAACGCCTCCCACAACGAGGGTACAATCCCGCTGACAGCATGTTCCAGTTGATGATCAATAGGTGCATCCGACAACATCATGGAAAGTTCGAGACGGTTATTTCCTTTTTGAGGATACACGGTTCCGGCGGCCGTCAGAACTGCATCCCCATGCTTTCCCTTCACATCGCGAAGATGCCAGACATTCTCTTCGGAGTCAAACGAAACTTGACCAACCACATCTCGGATTGGGTAGGGGAATTTTTCATACTCGAGCGACGCTTCATAAGCTTTCATGTTGAGCTGATGCTGATATCCGGGACCAGAATTTTTCGGTCTGACAAGAGAGACATGAAGGTCGGCCTTGCCATGAATATTCAAGCTGCGTAACGCTCTTTGAACTTCCGGCTTGCATGCTTCCAGAAATGTTTCATCCAATGGCAATGATTCGCACCACATGCGAAACTCGGCTTCTCCCCCTTGTTCGCGAGGGCGTGTCGTTCCCGTCAATGTCACGGGGCGCTGGCCTGCTTTTCCACGAAAACGGTATTCATAAATCAGATCGCCATTGTCCTGTTTCCTGGGAATAATCGAACCAGAGACGGCATGCAGCGGGTAAGGAAACTTATTAAATGATGCAGTCCCCTCATAGATTTCGTACGAAACATTTTCCTGTTCCCAATTTCCAAATCCGTCGTAAAGAAAAGTCCCTTTCAAGTCGAGCAAACCGGAGGGATTCAGCGATTCATACATCTTGCGCAGCTCGGGTTTCAGCATGCTTTTGAGCTCATCACTCAGAGGCATCTGCTTGACCGACACCTCAACCTTGCCGGGTGTTGTCAAACCATGAATCTCCAGATCGGCAGAGACATTTAATTTGGTTTTGCCGTTCACAGCGGTGACATCCCGCACAATCAATTGATGACGATCAACATAGATCGCTCCCTGTACCTGTCTTAGTGGAAAAGGAAGTAAGGCGTGATCGAGTTCTCCCTGTTGAAGTTCGACGAGAAATTTATAGTCGAGAGCTTCTTCCGGTGCGGATTTCGCCAATCGAAAATTGACTTGCATCTCTCCCGAAAGCCCAAAGTTTGGAACATGATCAGAAGCTGATTCTTCAGAGGTGAGGTGTCCCACAGTCAAAAGTGGCATCCTCTTCGCATCGGCACCCACTTCAGCATACTGAAGTTCTCTCAGTGCAGGTTGTGGGCCCTCCACAAGAGCTGCTTCAAATGACATCTCATCGGGCATCACTTGTGAGGAACAGACTTCATGAAGCCGATGTTCAACTCGCACCATTTTTTCCCGAGTTTGAGGCTCGATGTCAGAGATCAACTCGAGCAAACTCTGATCGACGGGAAGCCCATTGACGTTACCATTGACCTCCCACCGACCGTGTGCGATATCCCACTCACCTCGAAGCTGCATAGCTCCAATACGAGGAACTGCCGCAGCCCCCATAATCTGATAAAACTTCTGCCCTCCTGGTATGCAACGAAAGTTTGCATTTTCGATGGAGAGTTGAGTCGTCAGGTCCATGTCCGCGTGTTCGATCTCAAGACTCGCCGATGCGCGGTTCAAATGAATTTCAGGAAAACCCATTTCCGCAGATGATGATTGCTGCAATGTCTTAAAGGCGTCAAGATTCCATGAGCCATCCGCATAGCGAACCGCATTCAAATGGCAGTCTTGAATCAATATTTTACGAATCACGACCTGCATATTGTCTCTCAACAAATTCCCATCGAGATACACAACAGCAGACGGAATCTCCAGCAGCGAAGAGACTTGGTCGGGAGCCTGCAAACTCAAGTGAGACAAATAGACTCGTGATTGATTTTGCCAATCAAAATGCGCATCTCCCAGATGTATATTCCAGCCGGGAGCTTTCTCGGAAAGCTGAGAGACGAGTTGATCATATAAGATTTGATCGCTGCGATTCCAGAACCACCAGACCGAGCCGGCAGTCCCGACCGCAGCCAAAACGACCATCGCAAGAAACCATTTGATCACGCTGCGTATTCTCATAGGGTCACTCCCTGTTTTTCAGAGAGAAGATGTTTCTTATGACCATATTTTTCCCACAACAGGTGCATCCCCACACCAACAGCAATCGAAAAGGGATACTCAGCGGGAAGACGATAACGTAGCGAGCCCACGAAAAACGTGTGGATGATGGCAAACGCAATCATAGGCCCCACAATGATGATCACTGGTAGCAAGTTTCGACGAAAGCTCCAAGCTCCGTACGCTCCCAACACCAAAAAGAGGCCATTCCATATTGCGAGTGGAAGCATTAACCAAGTCGTTCGGAATTGATCAGCGTTGGGTGTCAGCGACCAATAACGCCTGGCATGTTCGAACATCAGGCCGAGTGCGTGCGATGGTTCTGACTTCATAAACTCGACAGCTCGGCGTTGATAGTGACGGTTCATATCATATTCTGACATCCCCCCAACAGCCATGACCTGCTCTCGATCAAAAAACGACATCTCACTCGCACCGGTTGCGTCGGGATTGAAGCCGTCATATAGCGACGGACCAGACCATAAAGTGGTTAATACCCAATGCCCGGTTAATGAATGATTCCGATAGGCCCAGGGGGAGAGAGCAAGCAGGCCGGTCAGCAACACAATCGTCGCTTCAACCCAACGCGTCTTGTCTACTTTGAGGATCACCGCCAGTCCTCCCCAAACAACAAAAGCAGGTATCCAGGTCGGACGGACATAGACAACGAGCGCTGTTGAAATTCCCGTCAACAACGCTCCCCATAAATCGATTTTCGTGGTTCCGCTTTTCAACCAACGGACAGCCAACCATAAATTCAGAATTAGCATCACGGCAAAGAGTGTTTCCGACAGTAACAGCGTACTGAACGCTACCGCAGCGGGAGAAATCGCCAACAACACTCCCGAGATGATCGCCACTCGTCTCTCAAAGAACTCTTTTGCCAGCAACGCAACAATCACAACAGAGAATGAAGCCAGGAACGCCTGTATCAATCGAACTCCAAGACGCGAGTCGCCAAAAAGTCTGATTGAAGATGCGATCAGGAGGGGATAGCCGGGCATCCGCAGGACTTGCCGGGGCGGTTGATAGACCTCATAAGGTTGACCTGATGCCAGGTGATGTCCGAGCCTCCAATACCCATCCGCATCCCCGGCAATCAAATACTCGCGGCTATTGTGGGACAGCCAAACATGGATCCCCATCGCCGCGCCCATTCGTAAAATGAGTGCCAGACAAAACAGAGATATCAACAACGGCTTATCCATGCCTTTTAAGTTCCTTTGAATCGACGGAACTGTAGGTGATTTCTAGGGATCCGGTCAACTGCAGTCTCCTCGAACACCCGGATTCCCGGAGATCGTTTGAGGCCAAAAAAACAGGCGTATTTAGAGATTGCTACGAAGCGTAGACCGGCTTACAGTCAATGATCCTTGATGAAAACTTGAATTTCCCCAAATTCCGTCCATTTCAGCCAGACGAGACTCAAAATGCCCATCGTGACCCAGTGCGACTCGTGCGGTAAAAAATTTCGCATCCCCGATCATCATGCTGGTACGTTACTTACCCTGTAAAAACTGTGGTGAAGATATGTACGTTGATGATGGCGGTGGCCAGGCTCTTCCACGATACGGTTCGACGGGGGGACAATCTCAGTCGTCCGGCGGAATACCGACATGGGCAATCGGCGCGGGAGTGGGTGGTGCCGTTGTTGTTTTATTGCTCGTCTTTTTCATGCTCAGAGGCTCGTCTTCTCCGAGTCAAGGCACATCATCTTCGCAACAAGTCTCTCAATCGACGGTTCCTCCTCGCCCCAATATTGGAAACAGCACGAGACCTCGTCAGCCATCCTTCAACACTTCGAACTCTTCATCGCGACCCTCTTCCCGGAATAATCCAACACAACCTCCATCGGACGGTTTTTCGAAGGCGGGTGACTCAGAATATCCAGGCGCGTTCGGTAATGAGGACGACTCCTCCATGAAGAAACCTGGAAGCTCAATCGATCCACTCACAAAATTGAGAAATCAGTTACGCGGCGTGACGGAACCCGCATCAAAACCCAACAGCGATCAATCCGTCTCAGCACCAGTGGGCTGGAACGCAACAGCCGATCCCCCGCTCGAAGAACTGATGTATGATACTTCGGGTAAAGTCAAAGGGATGAAGGTCAATTTGGGATCGGGAATCAGTGATCAAGTTCTACTCCCCAAGAGTTTCAGTCCTTATATGGCTTTCCAACTCGGCAACTCGTTTGTCGTCTACGACATGCGAACCGGGAGACGAAAATCGAAGTCGCGGATCCAGTTTGATTTCTTTGCCAAACCCGCTTTGAGCCCACAAGGAGGCTTCTTCGCAACGACGACCGGAACATTCGGACGTGGCGGGGTGGCCGTCTATGATGTCGCCGAGCGGGAAAATCTCGGGACAATTTCCATTGAGGATGTTGAGGAAATTATGTTCCCGAGTGATGAACGATTATTGGTCATCACCAAATCGTTGGTCAGAATGATCGAACTCCCCTCAGGCAAAACAGAGTACGAAGTCTCTATCGAAGACATTGGATATTTTGACAAAACAAAATTCACGCTGAGTCCCGGCGGACGTTACCTGTCGATCTTCCGGCTGAAATCTGAATTTAGAGACAGCATTCCACAGGTCGAGACATTCGATCTTAAAACTCAACAGAAACTCCCCACATTAACGGGGCCTGAATTTGACCTGTTTGTGGCAGAACCAGCGGGAGTCTCTTTTTCACAGGATGGGAAGCATCTGGCTGCAGGTGTGGCGGCCCAAAAGCAAGGTCGCATTTTTGTCTGGAATTTCGAAACCGGTGAGCTCGAAAAGGACATCACTCTTGAAGAAGAGTACGACCGGCTGAAAAAAGCAACGTGGGCCAACAATGATGACGACCAACGAGGACTCGCTTGGTTCCCCGACAAACAAAGGCTTCTATTCAAAGAACACGGCGTCGTCGACTTGGAAGTCGGTGAATTGGTTTACCTCATTCCTCCCGCCCAACATCGAAACAGTTTTCGGTGGCCGGTCAGTGAATCGCAAGTGGTTGGAATCGCGGGCGATCTTCGTGGAGCCTCGATGATCACCGTCGATCTTCCTGTTGAACTGTTCGACAAAGCCCGCGAAGTGATCGCACAAGGCGGGCTTGCCATCGACGCAGTGCTCCCACCCATCACAACTGCCAACACCGAAACCGGTCTCCCGCTTCAGCTCCCAACTGGTGCCTGGAGTGTCACACCAGACCCGGCACCGATCCCCGAGGAACCGATCATTCGGAAAACACTGGAGTTCAAGCTTCCTTCCCGAGACGGATATTTCAGCCAGTTCTTTCTCTCCGATGCCAAATCGGGGAAAGCGCTGATCGCCCGCAAAACACAAGAAAACAAGTTCCGTTTCTATGGAGAACCGATTGTCTTCAAAGCGTGGGTAGATGTGTACGATCTCGACAAAGGTCGAAAGCAAGCCTCGCTCGAAATCCCTTATCCAGCCGATGCAGTGGCATTCAGCCCCTCGGGAAATTTGGTCGCGACACGAGATGCAGAGCGGCAATATCGGCTCGATCTTTGGAATCCTGAGGAAGAAGCCCATCACCTTGCCTTTCGCCCCTTTCAAGACGTGGCTCCTGAAGGAGAACTCTACGGCGGAAAGATTCGAACCGATTACGGCGAATATGTGATTGGAAGTCATCAGATCGCTGCTGTCCGTTTTCTGGATGACGAACACCTTTTAACTCTTTCTGGCCACAAACGATTACGTGCATGGAAACTCCCCGAATGTGAACTCATCTATGAGATCGAAAAAATTGGCGTTCCCGGAATCAGTCCCGGAAGTCAAATCTTGGCCATTCATGACAGTGACCATGTAATGATTTTCGAGTCTCGCACCGGCAAACCGTTGGGTCTTTTAAACGCACCCGGCAAGATGAGGGCTGCCGGTTTCGATGCCGCTGGGAAATCCCTTGCCGTCAGTGTCGTGCGCGGCGCAGATTACTTTTTATATGTCTGGGATCTGGAATCTGGGAATCAAACGGCATCCTTTCCTTTGCCTCGCCCAACCGACAATCTGAAATTTGCGGATCAAAACAATGTGTTATTGAATAACCGTTACCTTGTTAATCTTGAGAGTGAAGCAGTCGCCTGGAATTACCGTTTCCCGGAGGAATCCATTCTTCCATTCAGCATTGATGACAGAATTCTGTACTTTGGACCGTTGGATGCTCGGGAGCCCACAATCTATCTGGCGGCAGTCAACTTACCTGACGAATCGATCACGAATCGAATTGCGGCAGCATCACTCTCTTCAGATTCCATTCCTCTAAGTGGCAAATCTGTATCGGTCATCTCGAATATTCGCGGGGTCAGCGGAGACTCAGAGAAACGCATCAACGATAAAACCTTAGAACACTATCAAGAAGTCTTGCAACAGCAAGGAGCCATTCCGAAACCCAACGGCAGATTCCAACTTGTGCTGTCCACTGAAGAAAAGGGAGGGCGAACCGTAACATATCGCGTCCAAAGTGATCCTTTTAGCGGATCTCCTCTCGGCCCCTCATTGTTTCAACCGCAACAAGACACTACCGAATCTGCGAATGTCAAAAACGTCACTTGCTCTCTCACAATTGAAGAGGACGGATTACCGGTCTGGCAATCATCGAGTACCTTTTCTAACTTTTCTTTTTTTGTGAGATCTCCTAAAGGATCATCCATCCAGAGCACTCTCGACTCGCAATTGTCTGATAATATCGGCAAATATTTCTTGGACAGACCGATCCCGACATTCGTCTTCCCCCCCGGAGCGGAAGCCGGATTGGGGGAGTCCCGATTGAACGAAGAAGGCATTTTGAATGAGTAATACGCTTCCAAAACTCCAAATTTTCGACGAGTTTTACTCAGGTTCTTGAATTACAGGTTTACTGACAACTCGTCAACCGGTTAAGATAAATCAAACATGATTGATGGATCGTGCTCCCACCTTCACCATCTCACCTGATCATTCCGCTGATTTCCTAAAGGAACTATTATGTCTCAGAATTTTTCACGTCGTGATTTTATGAAATCCACGTCGGCAGGAGTCGCTGCAATCTCGACAGGATTGTGGACTGGCACCGCCGCCGCCAAAGTTCGCTCGGTCAACGAAGGACTTAACATCGCCTGTGTGGGAACAGCAAATCGTGCCCTCGCAGACATTAACGGTGTCGCCACAGAGAATCTGGTCGCGTTTGTCGATGTCGATACGACATATTTGGGCCGGATTGGTCAACGCTTCCCCGAGGCACGGAAGTATTCCGACTACCGCGAAATGCTGGATGCTGAAAAAGGCAAGATCGATGCAGTGGTCGTGGCAACAACCGACCATCATCACGCCCCGGCAACCATTCGCGCGATTCGCCAGGGACTTCACGTCTACTGTGAAAAGCCTCTGACTCACACCGTCCAGGAAGCTCGCATCATCGCCGAAGCCGCCAAAGAGCATGGTGTCGCCACTCAAATGGGCACACAAATTCACGCTGGTGATAACTATCGTCGCGTAGTCGAAGTGATACAATCGGGAGCCATCGGAGACGTGACCGAAGTCCATGTTTGGGTTGGAAAAGGTTGGGGAGGTGGAGAACGTCCCACCGAATCACACGAACCACCCGCAAGCCTCGACTGGAAACTGTGGCTTGGTCCCGCACCAGAACGACCTTTCCATAAATCGACCTATCACCCTGGTCAGTGGCGTCGATGGTGGGACTTCGGCCAAGGAACTCTCGGCGACATGGGTTGCCACTATATGGATCTCCCGTTCTGGGCGTTGAATTTGCGTCACCCAACTTCTGCCGAAGCAACCGGCCCAGAAGTGCATCCTGAAACTTGCCCTCACGGCCTGAGTGTGACTTACGAGTTTCCACAACGGGGAGACCTGGTTCCCGTCAAACTGACTTGGTCAGACGGAAACATGATTCCCAAAGAGATTCACGGACAGCGCGTTCCTGCCAACGGCGTGATGTTTGTCGGAACGGAAGGGATGATGTTTGCCGATTACGGAAAATACCGTTTGTTTCCCACCGATAAATTCTCTAACTTCCAACCTCCTGAGAAAACTATTCCCGCATCAATCGGGCATCATCAGGAATGGATCAAGGCCTGTAAGGAAGGCTTGCCGACCTTGTGTAACTTTGATTATTCAGGCGCTCTGACCGAAACAGTGTTATTGGGAAATGTTGCCTACCGAACCGGTAAGAAGTTGGAATGGGACGCGAAGTCTCTCACCGCAACGAATGCTCCCGAAGCTCAGCAGTATATCCAGAAGCAGTACACCAAAGGCTGGGAAGTCATCTAAGATCATCTTCAGCCGATACCAATCAAGAAACGCCTCGTAAGAATTCTTACGTGGCGTTTTTTTGTGGTATGAATAAAGTCACGAACAACTCGGTTAAACTCACTTATTGGATTTTCAAACTTTGGTTCAGAGACGAAAGCAGAGAAGCGAGACAAGACACGCGTAACGCAATTTCACACCAACTCAGAAACCAGTTCGTGGCGTTCGAGCAGATAGCGTGGACGGCCGGAATTGTCCAAAAACGTCTGAGATGGATCGATGCCCAGATGATTGTAGAGAATCGCAAGAATATTTTCCGGGCGATAAGGAGCCTCTTTAGGCATCGCTCCGTTGGAATCGGAGGCCCCCACAATGACGCCTTTCTGAATTCGACCTCCGGCCAGCATCACGCTCATCACGCGTCCCCAGTGATCGCGACCACCGTTACGATTGATGCGAGGCGTGCGTCCGAACTCGCCCATGCCGACAATCATCACATCTTTCTGAAGACCACGTTCTCGCAGGTCTTCGACCAGCGCGGCGACACCTTGATCAAACGCGGGACCTTTACGCTTCATCGCTTTCGCAACATCGCGGTGATCATCCCAGCTACCCAGAGTATTCACGCGGATGGTCACGAAGGTGATGCCCGCTTCCACAAGTCGACGAGCTAACAGCATATTCTGCCCGAGCGAATTGCGACCGTAACGATCACGAATCGCATCCGGTTCGGCTTCAACATCAAAGGCTTTTTGAGCAGCGTCTCCCGTCACTATCTCGAACGCCTGATGTGTGAAATCGTCCATCGCGTCGGCGACTCCTGCGTTATCGATTGTTTGACGTGACGCATCGAAGTAGGTCAATAACTTCTTGCGATCCGCGAGCCGTTCATCCGTCAGGCCTTTGAGCAACGTCAGATTGGGAACGTTAAAGTTGGGGCGATCTGCACTGCTGACAGTTTCGAAGGCATTGTATCCTTTACCGAACCAAGCGGCCGTTCCATAGCGCATATTTCGAGGTATCGAGACAAACGGGGGAAGGCCTTCGCGATTAGCACCGCGCAAACGAGCGGTGACGGAACCGATACAGGGCATCGAATTTTCTCGACTCTGTCGATCACTGAGATAGTATCCTGTTTGCGTTAGATGACTGCTCGTGCTGTGCGATCCCGAATCGTGCCAGACCGCTCGCAAAATGGAGAGCTGGTCGGCAATTTTCGCTTGTTGCTCCATATATTGGCTGAAGTAAACGCCGGGGATCGATGTTTTGACCGCGTTCAGCGGTCCCCGATAATCCAATGGAGCCAACGGTTTGGGATCCCACGTTTCGTGCTGAGTTGGTCCACCTGCCATCTCGAGATAAATGACTGCCGTCTCCGAGTGACTTCCCGAACGTTCGGCACTCTCAGCGCGAAGTCGAAGTAGATCGGGGAGGGATAATCCGGCGAGTCCTCCCAGACCGGCCTGTATCATTCCCCGGCGTGAAATTCCGTCGCAGTCACGTATCAATCGAGCAGCCATTGTGAGAGACCTTCCTTTGAGACAACTAAACAGAGGAGGGGGGGAACCCCACTCGCATCAGTATCAGTCAATATATCTCAAAGTCCGGGGTCAGGTCAATTTTTTCTACTCACCTTCGACGTATCGCAACTGTATGTCACATTCGGGGAGTTCTTTCTGCAACGCCTTCACACCCGCTTCCGTCACGGCTGTGCGTGTGACCTTCAAGTCCTCAAGCGTCTTTAAGCCTTTGAGTTTGATGATCCCGGCATCAGTCACGCCAGTCGATCCCAAGTGCAGAAACACCAATTTTTCCATGCCGGTCAGATAATCGACCGACACGTCGCTGATCGGAGTATTATCGAGATTCAACACTTTCGTACTAGAAAGATTCTTAAGTGCCTTGGCACCTTCATCCGTCACTTGCACACGCCAGAGGTTCAAGTTTTCGAGGGCAGTCATTTCACCGATGGGTTCCATCGCATCATCAAATAACTGGCTGCATTCGCTTACATCCAGCATCGTGAGACCTTTTAAGCTTGTCAGGTGCTTCAAACCAACAGCGGAAACGCCTGTCTTGCCGAGTCGCAGTTTTTTCAGAGCGGGAAATTGCCCCAGCAACTCCAAGGCGGCATCTTCCACCAATGTTTCTTTGAGATAGAGCTCTTCCAATACGGGTAATTTTTGTAAGTGAGCTAATCCGACTTCACTAATCCAGAGCCCGTCTAAAGCCAATGCCTTCAAACTGGTTAATACTGCGAGAGATTCCAGCCCGGTATCATCCACCGTCGTCGATCCACTCGAACCATTCAGACGTAAGGCTCGCAAATTCGTCAGGCCACTCACATGTTTGAGGGCATCATTTCCGAGTGAGGCACCGCGGAGGTCCAAATTTTTGAGTGTCGTTAGTTTGGCGATTGGCTCTAATGCCGCATCGCTGATTTGCAGATCATTCAGCAAGATCGATTCGATGGCAACCAGATCGGCCAATGGCCTCAGATCGTCATCCGTGATCTGGGCTCCGCGAAAATTGACCTCCGTCACTTGCCCACCTGACGACATTTTGAGACTTGTGGCAACTTTCTCTAATGCGGCGACCACTTCAGGGTCATCTGCCGGCGGGGGCGTCTCCACCGTATTTTGATCATTCTCTGCTGCCGGTGGTGCCACCGGAGTCTCCGAAGGACAGCCCGTCAAAAAGTGCATCGATAACAACACGAGACAAAAAAACGTGTAAGCCTGAATCCGACTCATTCTGATTCCTCGAACATGATGGTCACAAGATAATATTCTTCACAGACAGGGTAACCGCAACACGCCCCGACGGTCTACTCAACAACGAGAGTCTCTCGCTTCTTTTCGAATCCTCAAAACCTGCCAAGAACTGGAAAAAGGTCATTCATTTGCGACCCGGCTCACTCTATCATCAAGGGACGACTCGCGTTTGATTCCTCCCTGAAAACTCCCACCTCATGACTGAACCACAATTGACGCAATCCTCCAAGAACCCGTTTGTTCGTTTTCTGGCAGCTTTAGGGCCGGCTATTATCACGGCTTCGGTCGTTCTCGGACCGGGCAGCATACTCGCGAATTCTACAATGGGGGCGAAATACGGTTATCAATTTGCTTGGCTATTAGTCATTGCAGTCGCCTTGATGATCGGTATGACGGCACTCTCCACCAGACTTGGCGTTTTGATGGAAGGTACGATTGGAGAGGAAATTGCCAGTCGTGCGGGGCGACCATTGGCAGTCTTGACCGGCCTGACGATCTTTCTGATCGCTTCCTGTTTTCAGTTTAGCAATAACCTGGGAGTCCTCGCGGCGGTCGAACCATTTCATGACGGCACTTCCAAAGCATTACCGCTTGCAATCCTGGCAGCAGTCAATGGAACGGCTTTGGCTGCTCTCTATTTCGCTCGTGATCTTTACAAATATATTGAATACTTGATGAAACTTTTGATTGGCCTGATGGTCTGCGGTTTCATCGGAAATCTCGTCATGGCACAACCGAGTATCAGTGGTATCCTTTCTGGCTTTATCCCGTCATTCCCGGAGGGAACATTCGAAACGATCCTGCCCAAACGAAACATTGACGATACATTTCGTCCCGTGATTGCCATGATTGGCACCACGTTTTCAATCGCGGCTGCTTACTATCAGTCATACCTCGTTCAACAACGAGGGTGGACCATCAAAGATTATCGATCAGGGATCATCGACACATTGACGGGAATTGGGATGCTGGGGCTGATTTCCCTCGTCATCATGTGTACCGCCTCTGCGGCCTTTTACAACAAGCCCATCGTCTCTGAACTGACCGACGCAGCCGCATTCGCAAAGCAATTGGAACCCAGTTTTGGGCCAGCCGCCAAATATCTCTTTTGTGCGGGGATTTTTGCGGGGGCCATCAGTTCATTTCTGGTCAATGCCCTGATCGGCGGGGCAATGATGTCGGATGGTTGTGGACTGGGGGGACGTATGGAAGATCGAGGCGTCCGAATCTTTACCGCGATCGCGTTGCTAATGGGGTTTGCCGTGGGCGCCTACATCATCATTCAAGGTGAAAAACCAGTGAATTTGATCATTTTTGCACAGGGTGCCACCGTGATTGGTGGACCACTGATTGCCGCCGTTTTGATCTGGCTCGCCACACGTCCCGATCTGAAACAGAATATTTCCAATCGCTTAATTTTTGTGGCCGTTATCGGCATGCTGTTCACCTTTTTTGCAGCAACAAGAACCGCACTCAGTGTTTATTATAAAATTACCGGCTGATTATTTAGCGCAAGGATGATACAAATGGATCGTCGAAACTTTCTGACCAGTTCGGCTCTCGGTGCCTCGACCTTGATGGGGAACGGTCTTGCTTCACCTTTGATCGCCGCCGCATCAGCAGAGCCACCCACACATCATCCCAACCCGATTGCCGTCTCGACATATTCTTATTGGAGATTTCGCCCCGATTCCAAACTCCCCATTGAAGACTGTATTGACCTCGCCGCAGAAGCGGGTTTTGATGCGGTTGAAATTCTTCACATCCAAATGACGCGCGAAGACAACGATTATCTGCAAATGCTCAAACGCAGAGCCTTTGTGAATGGAATTGCCCTCTGCGGATTCTCGACTCATCAAGGATTTGTTTCTCCCGACAAAGCACGGCGTCAGGCAAATATCGACCACACTCTGAAATGTATCGAACTTGCATATCGATTGGGAATTCCTACCATCCGCGTCAACACAGGTCGCTGGGGGACGACAAAGTCATTCGATCAATTGATGGCCGACAAAGGGATCGAACCGCGTCTCAAAGGCCACACCGATGAAGAAGGCTTCGGATGGGTCATCGACTCGCTGGAAAAATGTCTGAAGAAAGCCGAAGAATGCGGCGTCGTTTTGGGGCTCGAAAACCATTGGGGACTCGGTCGGACCGCCGAAGGAGTTTTGAAGATCGTCGATGCCATTGATTCTCCCTGGTTACAAGTCACCTTGGACACCGGAAATTTTCTGGAGAACATGTACGAACAACAAAAGCAGATGGCTTCGAAAACCGTTTATGTTCAGGCCAAAACTTATTATGGCGGTGGAACCTGGTACACGCTCGATATTGATTACGACCGTGTCGCACAAACATTGCGAGAAGCAAACTATCGGGGATACATCTCGTTAGAATTTGAAGGTCAAGAAGACCCCAAAACAGCCATCCCCAAAAGCCTGGCAATGTTGCGAAAGACATTTTCCTGACAAGATCAATCCGAACCACAAACGACATCCCATTCTCTGAGAGATATTCACTTCAATAAAAAGACTCTCTCAAATGCACACGTCAGACCAAAAAACACAAGCGGATTTCCTTGAACGCCCCACATTGACTTCTGCTCGTCTCGTTCTCCGCCCATTTCGAGTCGATGACGCTTCCGATATCCAAAGGCTGGCCGGCGAGCGCGAAGTTGCCCGAAACACGATGCTCATCCCACACCCCTACGAAGATGGCGAAGCGGAACGCTGGATCGGGACACATCAAGAAATTTATGAAAGCGGGCAGGGGGTCACATTCGCCATTGAACGCAGAGAGGACGGCAGTCTTGTCGGCTCCATCGGCTTGGTCATCTTTGAGAAACACAAATCGGGTGAACTGGGTTACTGGGTCGGCAAGCCTTATTGGAATAATGGTTATTGCACAGAAGCCTCGCTGGCAATTTTGAAGTACGGATTTGAATCTCGAAATCTGCACCGCATTCACGCTAAATTCTACACTCGCAATCCTGCCTCCGGTCGTGTCCTGCAAAAAATTGGCATGACACACGAAGGGACACTTCGCGACCATCTGTTCAAATGGGAGATCTTTGAAGATGTTGAAGTGTACGCCATTCTGGAAGATGAATATCGAGCGGATTGAGATCGAGAATTTTAATATTCGAACTCAAGTTGTGGTGACCTGATTGATGCTCCACACATGGGGCAATCTTCCGAGGAGGCATCAATGGCTTCCCCGCATTCATCACAAGCAAGCACTCCTTCACCGTCTAGTGGCACTTCACCTCGTTCTGTTTGTATCTTCGTCAACCGCTTGACCATACCGATCGCGTCCAGCGAAAGCAGTATCGTGACAGCACTATCAGCCATCGATAACTGGTCCGCCACAATATATTGCTCAACTTCGTCAGACTCTTTCAAAACATAGAAAACGGCGGTCCCGGTAAACCGACTAATCAACCACGCTGCCCACCATAATCGCAGAATTCCGGGTGTCGTCACATCGGCGGGCTCTTGCCCTTTCTGTGTAGCACTAACCTGCCAGGTTTCCTTCATCGCCTCATAAGGTCTGATCAAATTCAGAATCGGTATAAAATAGGACCCAACAGCCCAGCCGGGTGTATGCGTCATAAACGAAGGTGCCAAAACATGTGCGTTTGCGGAAGCACGATAGATCCATTTCCCAAACACAAAGTACAACACAATCAGAATTCCAAGATGAGAAAAGCCCACCAATGCTTGTCGTGTATCATTGCTCGCGATTGTTTCATCAGAAACAAACTCTCCCTCAATAAACTTCGAAAGCAACTCAACTTCCATATAATCAGACATGACTCCGAAGACGTTGAGAGCAATGAATATGTAGAGCAAAATAACCAAAGCCGGGCCGAGCCCCTTCAAAGGGCGATACTCATAAACAGAATGACTCATTGCCTTTGGCCTTTTCTTCAAATAAAGTGAGGGATGAAAGACATATGTCCTTCCATCTTATCGATGAAATTCTACTCTTTCATACTCCCTTTTTCAGTCTCCAAACGGTATTAGAAATCGAGCTGCGATTATCTCACATCAACTCACACTATTCGTCTCGAAACTTCTCATCGCTTTCTTGTGCAGTGCCACCATAAGTCACGCTGGCGATCAAGTGACGACGTTTCATCTAACCTCTTCTCACCAACCCGCTGCACAACGAATCCGTATCATGGTCTCGGACTCTGCCAAAACTAATCGCTCGCCCGACGATCAACGAATTCGAGTGATCTATGTGCTTCCCGTCGAGGCAGGAAGCAGCATCAAATGGGGCGATCCTCTGAAAGCATGCCGAGACGCAAAAGTCCTCGAACGACATTCGGTGATTCTCGTGTTTCCAGAATTTGCACAATTGCCTTGGTATGCCGACCACCCAACCGAAAAAACCATTGCGCAAGAAAGCTACTTGTTGAAATCCGTCATCCCGGCAGTCGAAGAGAAATTGGGAATCAAAAAAAGGGAATGTGATCGATATTTGCTCGGTTTCAGTAAATCCGGTTGGGGGTCCTTCAGTCTATTCCTGCGGCACTCGACTCTCTTTCAAAAAGCCGCCGCCTGGGATGCACCGCTCATGATGCACGCACCGGGAAAATACGGCTCGGGACCAATTTTTGGAACGCCCGAGAACTTTGCAAATTATCACGTCACTTCGCTTCTGAAACGAACAACACCTCAAAAGCTTGGGACTTCGCCTCGACTAATATCCATCGGCTATGACAATTTTCGAGAACATCATTTGCAGGCCCATGAGTTGCTGACAACGCTCAAAATACCGCACATTCACAAAGATGGCCCTCAACTCAAACATCATTGGGAGAGTGGATGGGTCAAAGACGCTGTTGATTTATTACTATCTCAGCCACCACAATAATTGTTTCTCTTCCAATACTTCAATCGTAAAGACTGCATATGTTCTCGCGCATCACGCTTCTTCTACTTCTCTCGCTCTCTTGCGTCGCAGAGATCACACAAGCAGCCGAGAAGCCGAACATCGTCTTCTTTTTTATCGACGATCTCGGTTGGGCCGACGTGAACTACACGTATGATTTTATGAAGCTGAAAGAGAAAACCTATTATGAGACTCCCGCCATCGACAAATTGGCCAGCGAGAGCTTGATCTTCACGGATGCCTACGCGAACGCACCCAATTGTGCTCCCAGTCGCGCCTGCCTGATGTCGGGGCAATACACTCCCCGGCACAGTATCTATACCGTCGGAGATCCCAAACGCGGCAACCATAAACATCGAAAGCTCGACCCCACCCCGAACGAAACGGTACTGGGAGACAAGTTCATCACGATCGCCGAAGCACTCAAAGCAAACGGCTACACGTCAGCTTCGATGGGAAAGTGGCATCTCGGAGCCGACCCGACCACTCAAGGTTTCGATATCAATATCGCGGGAAAAGGGTGGGGAAGTCCGAGTGGTGGGGGCTATCATTCGCCTCTGAAGTACCCGAACCTCAATATCAAAGAGAAGGGCGTCTACCTGACCGATGCCATTACGGATCGTGCGGTACAGTTCATTGAATCAAACCAGAAGAACCCGTTCTTTCTCTATCTGACCCATTACGCAGTCCACACACCGATTCAAGGAAAAGAAAGTCTGACAAAACATTTCAAGAACAAACCAACCACTCAACACCAAAAGAACGCGCAGTACGCAGCCATGCTGAAAAGCGTGGATGAGTCGGTCGACTCTGTCCTGCAAACACTCACTCGACTGAACCTTGATGAAGACACCATCATCATTTTTTTCTCCGACAATGGAGGTCACGAAGGTGCCACCAGTAATTATCCCTTACGTGGTGCGAAAGGAATGTTGTACGAAGGAGGAATTCGCGAGCCACTACTCATCAAATGGCCCGGCGTGACGAAAGCAGGTCATTTATGTGACGAACCGGTCATCGGTATCGACCTGTATCCGACCTTCCTGGAATTGACGGGTAGCTCACAACCCGCCGGGTACAAATTGGATGGTTTAAGTCTGGTCTCCTTATTGAGGAACGCAAACTCCACTCTCAACCGTGACGCGATCTTCTGGCACTTCCCGGCGTACTTGCAAGGAAAAGGAGATCCCCACGGTGGACCGTTCCGTACAACTCCCGCTGGTGCTGTTCGCATGGGAGATTGGAAGTTGATCGAATGGTTTGAGACCGGGCGGCTCGAACTCTACAACCTCAAGGAAGACCTCGGCGAAACAAACAATCTTGCTCAATCTCACCCTGAGGAACTTCAGCGATTACACACCCGGATGAAACGGTGGCGAACAGAAGTCAACGCGCCGATCCCCACGACGCCGAATCCCCTTTACAAACCTGCACAAACTCGCTGATCGCTTCTGCGATTCGATTCCGCTATAATTTCGTCATATCAATTCAAGCCAATTCTCGCCCGATCAATACGGAGAAGACCATGTGGAAGAGCCTCTGCCCAGTTCTCATTGTCCTGATGACACTCACCAACACTTTTGCTGGCGATGATCATTGTGAGCCAAAGATGCCGACAGGCGAATGGATTTCTCTCTTTAACGGCAAAGACTTGACCGGCTGGACGCCCAAAATTCGCTACTACAAGTTTGGCGAGAATCACGCGAATACATTCCGTGTCGAAGACGGGCTGATCAAAGTCCGTTATGACGGCTACGATGAGTTCAACGAGACCTTCGGACACTTGTTCTACAAGACGACATTCTCAAATTACAAACTACGTGTCGAATACCGATTTGTCGGCGATCAATGCAAAGGTGGACCGGGGTGGGCGACACGCAATTCAGGAGTCATGCTACATGGGCAGGATCCGGCAACCATGGCAGTCGATCAGGACTTTCCCGTCTCGATTGAAGCCCAGATGCTCGGCGGCAACGGTAAAGATGATCGCACCACTGGTAATCTTTGCACGCCGGGAACAAACGTGGTCATGAACGACAAACTCATCACACGTCACTGCACGAAATCAACGTCGAAAACTTATCATGACGAACAATGGGTCACACTATTGCTCGAAGTTCACGGCGACGGCACCATCAAACACATCCACGAAGGTGAAGTCGTCCTGGAGTATGAACAATCACAACTTGACCCCAAAGATTCCAGTGCGAAACGACTCATCAAGGGAGACAACCTCTTGATCACCGGCGGCACAATTTCTCTTCAATCAGAAAGCCATCCCCTCGACTTCCGCAAAGTCGAAATCATGTTATTGGACGAGTGATGCTTGCCAATAGGGGCCTCGACGTATCGCCGGAGTGTTGACCCTGTTTTGAGATTCGTTTGCTTCGTGGTTCATCATGACGGTACTCTCTTCATGTTCTTAAGATTGAGTTCGATTGTCGGGTTACGGCTCGCTGTGCTTGCGGTAGACCAACAATAACGGAGAACAAATCTTTCATTCACGCAGCCAGCCTGGCTGCGTAGTCTTTCTCGAATTCCTCAGGCGTCTGGTAGTTTAACGTCTGGTGGATTCGTTCGGTATTGTAAAATATCTCGATGT
>JAURQH010000088.1 GCA_030836185.1 Planctomycetota bacterium | reverse complement strand
TGAAAATGGCAGGCGGTTTTGTAAGCATGACAACGGTTCCTCGGAAGTGGGTTTTGAGTATTCCGAGGCAGTCCCTGGCCTCACGTGTGAACTCTTCAAACCATGCAACTTCCAAGCCGAAATATCATGCGATTGCCCTGGGTCTCAGGGGGATGAGTGGGACATAAGTGTCATTGGGCTTGTTGTGCCGACCACCCGGCATCTCTAACGCTTCCCATTGTGAATCCGCGAGTTTTGCGTCTGCGTAGCTCCAAGGCCAACCAAAACTTTGGCCAGCATTTGGAAGAGCAGGATTCTGATACCAAGGGGTTCCCATGGTATTTGCGACCAGCAGGTAGACAAAAACCGCATAATACAAGGAAACAGTCAGTGATGATCGAAAGAAAACTCTCACACATTGTGACCTTACAGGCGATCTGTTTGCATGAATCGGTGTTTGTGGCTGATGAAATTCGAAGCAATGATTTCAGGCTTACTCAGTTTAATCGACTGTGCGACAGATCTCCACGATGATTCACCAACCCAAGCTTTTCTGTGCGCCAAAGATTTCCCCCGCGCACGAAAAAACCTCACCCGATAGATCGGATGAGGTTTATTTCAGGGTGGCCAACCGGACTTGAACCGGCGACCTCCGGAATCACAATCCGGCGTTCTAACCAACTGAACTATGGCCACCATATCTCGCGAACAGATCGCGTGACAACTATCTTAATCTTCCACCAAACTCTGATCAAGCGAGTGAGAGCTTCAATGATCGGCTTGATTTCCGGGGGAATTCTCTGAAAATGATCTGAATAAGGAGAAAATCCCTGAAAAGTTGCCCATGACATGCACGACCCCGAGTATCTGAACTTTCTTCAACAGTTTTTGACACCGCAGCGGCGTGCCCGGTTCGATGAAGTTCTCAATTTTCGGACCCGCCGTATGACGGTCGTTCTCGAAAGTCTGTACCAGGCCAATAATGCGTCTGCCTGCTTGCGAAGTTGTGATGCGTTCGGGATTCAGGATGTGCACATGATCGCCAACAAAAACGACTATCCGATCAACGATCAGATCGATATGGGGGCTTCCTACTGGCTCACGCTTCATAAGTATCCTGCCGGAACTGATTCAACCGTTCAATGTCTCGAAGGGCTCAAAGAGCAGGGGTTCCAGATTGTGGCCACATCGTTGCAGCACGATGCTCACACGCTTGAAACATTGCCGCTGGATAAGCCGACGGCTCTCGTTTTCGGCGGCGAACGCCCCGGCATCAGTCAGACCGTCGTTGATATGGCTGACGAGTTTTTGCAGGTTCCGATGGTTGGTTTTGTGCAAAGTTTGAATGTCTCGGTCGCCACGGCGATCATTGTGCAACGCTTGGCGGATCGATTGCGCAGCGAATGTGACGATTGGCAACTTTCGGACGAAGAGAAATCAGAGCTGATCGACGAGTGGACGGTCAGCTCTGTGAAGCGACAACATTACCGTACTGTGGAGACGTTTCTGAAATCGCGGAAGTGAACTCTGCGAAAATGGAATGCCGATCAAATCGGTTCTTTCGCCCAGTCGGGGGCTTCCTGTGGATTTGGAGTGAGGTCCGAGAAGTCGGCGACCAGCTTCTCAGATTTATCTTCGACTCGATACAGTTTTCCGCCACGTGTGTAGATAAGACGATCTTGCTGATCACGCCCACACCAATCACTCCCTGGAATTTCTCCACTTGATTCGTGTAGTGGTGCAGGACAGTCTTGAAGTTGAATCCTCCCCTGTGGAAAATTCGGATGGGGCATTGTTCGATATCCACCCAGCGACACGTTGAAATTGTCAATGAACCGCCCACCTCCACCGTAAGTCGTATTTTCAGGCCACAAAGTCAGTGCATACATCCAAGGTGCTCGACTAATCGCAGTCCAGCAAGTCCCGAGTGTCGGATCATCAATGCGTGTACCTGGTAGAAAGAAGTACAGAAAATACCGACAATCAGGTGATAGGTCGCATTTTTCTTCATAGATACGGCCTTTGATCCAAGCTCCATGTTCAAAAACATCGTCGTTGGTATCCCAACGAATCAGGTGGTACCACTTCGAGGGGCCACGTCGAATAATGATCGCTGTGTTTCTTTCGCGTGCGAGAATAACAAACAAACTCGGCATTGGATCACCCTCCCTACAACTCAGGTGCTGTCCACTTGGGTATGCCCGAGGCTTCTTTCTGTTTATAGAATTGTACGTGGAAGGGGCGTGTTGGTGACATCTCGGCGTCTTCGTTGACCATCAACGGCAACGTCTTCTGCCACCAGCCTTCGTAGTAGTCACGCATTTCTTTCACTACGCGGGGGTGGTCTTCGATGATGTTTGTCGTTTGGTCGGGGTCGGCTTCCATGTCGTAGAGTGCTTTGTTTTCGACAAACCGATATTTTTGATTGCGAATGGCAAATCGTTTCCATTGCGACAGATTCGGATCTTCGCCGGTCTTCCAGCGGCAGACATGTGTGACGAGATACCGATCAGCCCATTTGGCTTTTTGGTTTTCGATCAATGGCAACAAGCTGCGTCCTTCCACTTGATTTGCGGGAAGCTCGGCTCCTGCGAGATTGGATAAAGTCGGCATGATGTCGATGTGGGCGGCGATTCGATCAATCGATTTGCCCGGTTTAGTATGGCCATCCCAACGCACAAAGAACGGCACGCGAACTCCCCCTTCATCGGGAGAGCCTTTCATACCCTTCATACCAGCGTTATAGCATGTGTACTCTGAGGTTCCCAACTTGCTCCCTGCTCGTCCGGCACCATTGCCAGTCGTGCCGTTATCCGACATGAAGATGACGACGGTGTTCTCCATCAGTCCCCATTTTTTCAAATTGCCGAGAATCTGTCCGACGTTTTCATCGATGTTTTCGACCATGCCATAGAAGCCGGCGTGTTTTTCTTCCATCCCCATGTCGAGGAAGCGTTTTTTGTTCTTCTCAGGAGCGAGGAATGGTCCATGGGGAGCATTCGTGGTGATGTAGGCAAAAAACGGTTTGTCGTTTTCTTTCACATCTTTGATCCAGCCTTGGGCGGCTGTGAAAAAAACATCGGTGCAAAAGCCTTCGGTCTGCACAAATTTGCCATCGTGCTTAACGATGGGATTGAAGTAACTGTTATCGGGGGCGTCGGCACAACTGCAATCATATTTCTGACCGATGCCGCCGGCTCCATGAATGAAAGCTTTATCGAAACCGCGATTGTGTGGTTGATAGGCGTCTTCGTCACCCAGATGCCATTTCCCGAAGATACCAGTGGTGTAGCCGGCATTCCTCAGAACTTGAGGCAATGTGGTCGCGTTGACGGTCATGCGTTCTCGTTCGAGGATCGTGTGTGTGACGCCGTTCCGCATGGGATGTCGACCCGTCATGATGGCCGAGCGAGTTGGCGAACAGGTGGGACTCACGAGAAATCGTTCGAAACGAGTGCTCGTTTCGTAAAGATTGTCGAGATTCGGGGTTTGGATAAATGGATGGCCGTGCTTACCAAGGACACTGTATCCTTGATCGTCGGTCATCATGAGCAGGATGTTGGGCTTTGTGTTGGCAAGTTGACTTTGAGCTTCTAGGGAAGCCTCGAAGAGAAAACCAAACAGAGTCAGAGCGAGCAGAGTCGTAAGCTTCATGGTGTGAAATCTTTCGTGGTGTTCAGCAATATGGGTGATGTGTGTGGTGTCAGACCGTGTGGTTTCGAGAATGTGGTTTCTGGGGGCTTCGCTTTGCTCCGTCCACCAGCCACCCCGTCAGTTTGTCTATTCGAAAACTCTTCTAGGCGATCAGGTCGTGAATGACATGGCCGCCGACATCGGTGAGTCGGAAAGGTCGTCCCTGGAATTTGTACGTCAATTCTTCGTGGTTGAGTCCCAACAGATGAAGCATCGTTGCGTGGAAATCGTTCACGTGGACCGGGTTTTTGGTGGGATAATAGCCGAGCTCGTCGGTCTCGCCGTAAACCGTTCCCCCTTTGGTTCCGCCTCCCGCCATCCAGACACAATACGCATCTTTGTGGTGGTCTCGCCCGACCTTGGCGCGGTCGCCCTGCATGAGCGGCGTCCTTCCGAATTCGCCACCCCAGACGACGAGTGTTTCGTTCAGGAGTCCGCGTTGTTCGAGATCATTAAGTAGAGCGGCAATCGGTTGATCAACCTGTTTGCATTTATTCCGCAACGACGAGAATACACCGCCATGATGATCCCAGCCCTGATCAAACAGTTGGACAAATCGGACTCCCCGTTCCACGAGGCGACGTGCGAGAAGGCAATTGTTGGCGAAGCTGGCTTTGCCCGGTTCTGTGCCATACATCTCGTGGGTTTGTTTCGACTCTGCCGAGATGTCCATCAACTCGGGGACGGACGATTGCATACGGTAGGCCATCTCGTATTGAGCGATGCGGGCTTCAATTTCGGGATCGCCGACGGTGTCGAGTTGTGCCTGATTGAGAGAATTGATGCCGTCAACAATCCGTTTGCGACCCGCAGAGTCGATGCCTTTCGGGTTGGAAAGGAACAAAACCGGGTCACCGGTTGATCGGAACTCGATACCTTGATAAGCAGAAGGGAGGAACCCGTTTCCCCATAAACTGTTGCCTGCTCCGGCGACGTTTCCGGTGATTAACACGACAAATCCCGGCAAATTGCGATTCTCGCTACCTAAACCATACGTCACCCACGAGCCCATTGTCGGACGGCCAAAGCGACCGAAGCCGGTTTCAAAAAAGAGTTGTGCGGGGGCATGATTGAAATGTTCGGTATGCAGCGTTTTGATCATGCAAAGTTTGTCCGCATGTTTGGCGAGGTTCGGCATGACCTCGGAAACCACCATGCCACTCTCACCATGCTGCTTAAATTTGAACTCGCTACCGAGAAGTTTGGGTGTCCCGCGGATGAACGCAAACCGTTGGCCTTCGAGAAACTCTTCAGGACAATCCTTGCCGCTGTATTCAACGAGCTTGGGTTTGTTTTCGTAGAGGTCGAGATGCGACGGAGCGCCGACCATATGTAGGAAGATGACGTTCTTGGCCTTGGCCGGAAAATGCGGTTTCTGCGGAGCCAGTGGATCTTTCGACGAAGGAGCCGAGAGGAGTTCGTTGGCGAACATCGAAGACAGAGCGACGGAGCCCATGCCGTATCCGACACGACCGAGCAGGTCGCGACGGGAAAATGTATTAACGTGTTGGATATCGGGATTCATGCGAATAAGCCGTGTGAATGAATTGGTGGAGATCAGTTCTTGGTGATGGTCTCGTCGAGATTGAGCAGAATGTTCCCCAGATAGAACCAGGCTCCTCGTTCGAGCTTTTCCTCGTTGGAAAGTTCTTTCTCGGGAATTAATTGGTTGAGTGTCTTCTCGTCGTTGCTGAGTCGCTTTTTCTCGTCGTAATAAATTTGAGTCAGAATGTTGAGTTCTTTTTCGTTCGGCTCGCGTGCCGTGCAACTGCGGAAGGCGTAAGCGAGTTGTTCTGCCGGATCTCCAGAAGGAGCTTTGTTCAAGACTCGTTCGGCAAAGGCATGACCAATCTCGACATACGCGGGATCGTTCATCAGCGTGAGCGCCTGGAGTGGTGTGTTGGTCCGCGAACGCTGGATCACACACGAGGCTCTGTCGGGGGCATCGAACGTCACAAAACTTGGATAGGGTGCCGAGCGTCTCCAGACGACATAGATTCCCCGACGAAAACGGTCTTCGTTGGTATCCGTTTTGTACTTGGGAGCGTTCCTGCCGACATGACGCCAAATGTTGTCAGGCTGCGGTGGATAGATCGGCGGGCCGGCCATCTTGTCGCTCAATAGGCCGCTGACCTGCAATGCGTTATCACGAATCGTCTCTGCCGTCATGCGAATCCGCGGGCCACGCGCTAAAAGTTTATTGTATGGGTCGAGTTCCAGCAGATCATCCGAGATTGCCGAATCTTGCTGGTAAGTCGCCGACATCACAATTTGTTTGATGACATGTTTCATTGACCAACCCGAATCAAGGAACTCGACAGCCAGCCAGTCGAGTACTTGTGGGTGAGTGGGACGTTCTCCCTGTGATCCGAAATCTTCTGGCGTGCTGACGATACCTTCTCCGAAAATCTCGGCCCACCAGCGATTGGCGACGACGCGTCGCACGAGTGGGTTTTCAGGTGCGACCAACCAGTTGGCGAGACCGAGTCGAGTTTTGGGAGTGTTTGGTGGTGCATCGTGCAAGACTTCGGGCGTGTCTGTGGTGACTGTGGCTCCTGGATCGAGAAAGTTGCCGCGTTTCATAATGAAGGTCTCGCGGTCTTCTTCCATTTCAACCATCACCAAAGTGGTGACCGGTTCGATCTCTTTGATCAGCTTGTCGGTTTCGCTCAAGTTTTTGTTTAACGTGGTGAGCTGCTTGTCTTTGGACTGTTGGAGGTCTGAGATTGTTTTTTGTTGTTTGGCATTTCGTTTTTCTGCGGCCACTTTCAGTACCTTGCGAACATCTTCGGGGATGGCGTCTGAACCGGGGTCTCCCGTCATCACGGAAAGACGCAGTCGGCCAATGGTTCGTGCTCCGCCGTAATGTTGCGGGAGAGTGATTGTGAAAGCGACTTCTTTGCCGTCAGTGTTGAGAGGTTTATTCGTGATGAATGTGGCCCAGTGATCTTTACCGAACTGGGGGTTGATGGCCCAGCCAGTTTTCTTTTTGTCGGCATCGATCAGACCTTTCACATCCCAGTTGCTTTGTGAAAAATCAGCCTTTGCACTTTGCAAGACGACGGACGTTGTTTGTTTCGGATGATCCACGGGAGCCACGTTGACACCAAAATCGTACAGCACAAAATTAGGTCGTTCATTATCACCACGACCGGGGCCTTTGCCGGGCAGTGAGTCGTGAGTGAGCGTCTCCAATTTGAAACCGGTGATTTCGGCGACATTTGTTGTGGCTTTGACTGTGTAGGTTGTCTTCGGGGGATTTGGTCCCGAAAGCAGGATCGATTGATCGTCAAGGATTTGGGATTCAGGTTGTTGTTCCGTAGCGGTGAAATCGGCGATCTCTAAAACATGCCAGGTTGGAGACGTACTTATGGAGTCGGCGAGAGCGGCTTCAAATTGTGGTTGCTCAGTTTTGAGATTCTGTTTCCGTTGTGCAATTTTCTGATTAAGTTCTTTCTGTCGGGCTTCTAAGGCGTTTCGTCGTTTTTGCAGATCTGGTGGGAGAGGCAACGGCATCTTCGGGCCGGAAACTTCAAACGTCACGCTCTTTCCGTTTTGAATGACTTCTAACGGAGTGTTATTAAAGTAGGCGAAGAGCGAGTAGTAATCCTTCATGGTGAAGGGGTCGTACTTATGGTTATGGCATTGGGCACATTCCATCGACGTTCCCAGCCAAACCATGCCGAGTGTGTTGACGCGGTCAATGACCTGATTAACACGATTTTCTTCGGGATCGACTCCCGCTTCCACATTGCAGGTGGTGCATCTTTGGAAGCCGGTCGCGATTTTCTGATCAACGGTTGCCTCGGGCAATAAATCACCCGCCAATTGCTCGATGGTGAATTGATCAAACGGCATGTCGTCGTTCATGGCTTTGATGACCCAGTCTCGCCAAGGCCAGATTTCACGAAACTGATCGGCTTGATAGCCGTTGGAGTCGGCATAGCGGGCCAGGTCAAGCCAGTGCCGAGCCCACTTTTCACCAAACTGTGGTCGCGCCAATAACTCGTCCACCTTCTGCTCGTATTTGTGGGGTGATTTGTTGGCGAGATAAGCATCAATATCCTGAACAGTTGGCGGTATGCCGATCACATCCAGATAGAGTCGTCGCAGCAGGATCGACTCTTCTGCGCGAGATGAAGGTTTGAGGCCGGCTTCCTTCAGTCGGTTCAGAACAAAGTAATCCAGGTCATTTCGGCACCAATCATCATTCTGGACGGTCGGTCGTGCGGGACGAACGGGTAGTTCATAGGACCAGTGGCTTTCATTGGTCGCGAACTCTGCTGGCCAATCTGCTCCCGCATCGATCCATGACTTCAATATCTCGACCTGTGATTTGGTAAGACCTTTCCCTTCGGGTGGCATTCGTTCCAATTCATCGTCAGCCGTCACGCGGCGAATCAATTCACTTTCCATCGACTTTCCTAGAGTCACTGCTGCCATTCCCGAGTCGTTGAGTTCCAGTAAATCTTTATGTCCGAAGAAGCGGAGCCCACCTTCGCGAGCTTCGTCGTGATGACACTCAAAGCAGTTCTGCTTGAGTATTGGCAGAACATCCTTGGCAAAATCGACCGTGGCCGACTTGGGGCTTTCCGTTTTCTGCTGATCGTCGGGTGCGGAAGACGCGACAAGTCCGGTCATACAGAGAGCGAGTGCGAACACAACGGAAGCGAATGTGGAGGCAACTTTGGAACTCATGTGAGGCGCGATCATCTAACGAGGGAGTGTGGAAGGTAGTAGCAATCTCGCTATTAACCTTCCATTATCCTCGAATGTGGCCAAATTCCAAGAAAAATATGCCGTAATCCTCGGTTGTGACGGATCTTGTGGCCAATTATCCGACAAGAACACAGCGTTCAGTGAAAAAACTTGGCACTCGGCGAACGACGCGGATAAAAGCGGATTTTCACGGATGAGAAAAATTGACGCAAAGGTGGAAAGACAAGAAGAAGCGCAAAGAAAGAAGAGTAGGGTGCCATGCTCTCGCTTGCGTGAGCATGATAAAGTATGAACCGCAGAGTGCGGAGAGGACGCAGAGAGAATTCTCTCCCCATAGGGTGGCACGCAGGGTACCCCGAACAAATTCATTTGGTTGGATGATGAAATCACAAGATGACTCATTGTGATTGTGCCATGATAAAGTCACGTGCCTCACCCGATTCGCTCCCGGATGATGCGGCATCCTGCCTCGTTGCGACACACCCTGTTCAAGACGTGCCATCCGAAGTTGTCAGTCTTTTTTATTCGCGACATCCGCGTGATCCGCGGTTCTTTCATTTGATGGCCACAAGAAACACCAAAAGGCACAAAAAGTCTTTCTCTCATCTCTCTTCGAGTTTGTGTGGCTGAGTTTTGATCAGCGAATATCCTGTTTGTCTTTCTCTGCGCCGCCGCGCCGCTGCGTGAGTCTACTGATCAACAGATCAATTGGAGCACAATGGATGGCGGCGGGCGCTCTGCGCGGCAGAAGCCCCCGTGAGTTGAAAGCTTCATATCCATTCGAAATGTCGGATTACGGCTCGCGATGCTCGACTAATCCGACCTACGGCTCTCTGTAATTCACTGCGTTCTCCGCGATCTCTGCGGTTTCAAGACATTCCCCTGCCCACTGCCGTCGTCGGCTCTAATTCGTTAGCCACCACACTCAAACTCCTCTTCAATCCTTTGAATGCCTCGGCGGCTTAGCGCCTTTGCGTCATAATTCTTTGATCCGTGACAATCCGTTTTTATCCGTTTCATCCGTGTTCTATTTCTACCAATCGACTCGACGACACACTTGACTCGAACAACGGCTCATTGATTCCTTCGCGTCTCTGCGCCTTTGCGTGACTCACTCCACTCTTGTCAGGCACAGCCCAATGATGTTCGGCACGCTTTTTGCGCATTGGATGTCTCAGTGTAAACTCTTCGTTTTTGCAAAGGAATGCAATGGCGAAAAACAACCAAAAACTCTCTCAATACGATCCCATCGAAGGGGCGGCCTTCCTGCGTCAGGTCTTCCCTCTGTTGGCACG
>JAURQH010000087.1 GCA_030836185.1 Planctomycetota bacterium | reverse complement strand
TGGAGACGAAGGGACTCGAACCCTCAACCCCTGCCTTGCAAAGGCAGTGCTCTCCCAATTGAGCTACGTCCCCGACTTTGAGTTGCCGGCTTTGACAGTTTGCTGTCAACACGATTTGTTGGCACAGACTGTAAAACTTGACAACTCAGAGTGGGCGTACGTGGACTCGAACCACGGACCTCAGCTTTATCAGAGCTGCACTCTAACCAACTGAGCTATACGCCCTTAACACTTTCCTCGGAAAGACCGAAGAATTTGTATTTTGCCGGATGATTCCGCGCCTGTCCAGTCTCATGCCTGCTTTTTTGACGGGTCAACTCTCATTTTACCTGAGTCCCGTCACGGATTACCTGAGTCCCGTCACGGAAACACTTTATCGACCACGTGAGCCAATATCTTGAGTCACTTACTCCGCAGGCTTCTCTTCGGACACATCACCACCATCGGGGTTCGGTGTTGAATCACTCTTTGAATCAACGGTGGAAGCTTCATCGGGATTTTCAATCGGTCGCTCTTCAACGTCTTCCTTGATCGCTGAGATCCCACCCAGTGCCATTTCCTGATCGTTTCCATCATCCACGCCAACAAAAGAGGCTTCATTCATAGGTATTCGATCAGAAGCATTCCGTAGCACCAAATAAATTAACAAAAACAGCACCCAGAACAAACTGGCTCTGTAGCCAACAATAAGTGCAGTCCAGGTTGAAAGCCAGAACTGATAAATCGATGTGGCTGTATTGTCAGAACCGATTTCTAAGCCTGAGCCGGAACCCCAGGCAACTCCGACTGCCCCCGCATTAAATGCCCATGCAGCAGCCAGCTCGACAAATATCACTGTCGCCGAGGCGTAGATCATGGCCAGAACGAAACACCATAAATAGTGCCAAGGGACATCAAAAATGTAGCTGTGTGCGCGACTGGAACCGTCAAAGCCATCACTGTCTTCGGTGCTCATCGCGGCGACCATTAATGGCCATCCCGCTCCGACACCAATTAACATGATGACAATGGCTACCGAAAAGATCAGAGCGAGTCCCATCAGAACGGACATGATCACAGGGCCAACTCCGGGGACTCTACCGAGAGCACCAATCCCCGCACAAAAACACAACAGCACAAAAATCCCACTGAGTGGCAATAAGGGAGCCGAGAGAAACTGAACCAACTTGGAGCAGGAAAACTTCACTCCGCCCAATATGCTGAGTTTTTGATCTTTCACAAATTGATGAACGGCCATTCGCGTGATGGCGCCGCCAAAAATCGACCAGACAAAAGCAAACCACACGAGCCTGATCAATGCGTCCACGGAACCGGCAAATCCATGATTGTGGCTCTGCGTCAAGACAAACGCGGGGTGTAGCGCGCCCTGCAGGACAGGGTCGATCAGTAGGTTCCATTGAGTAAACAATTCCACGACTGAACCGGGATCTGTCAGAAGCGAAAGAGGTTCCAGCCCCTGCGAGGAGACGTCTTCCACACCTCCCTGCCAAGGATACAGGCCTCTCTGCCAAGGGTAGGAATGAACCGGAGCGGGAGTGGCTTCCTGAATCGCGTCAGTTTTCAAACCGATGGCATCGATGGCGTGGTTACCGCCGCTGACGAAGCACAGCCCTAGTACCGCCAGAATGAGCTTGCGCGGATCGATGGCGATCCGAAATGCACCAAAGAGATACAACCATGAAAATAATTGACGCCATTCAACCCGGCGTAGATTCGTCGATTCCATCAGCCTTGCATCCTGCAAAAAGTAAAGGGAAGGCAACTTTTTGGCATGATAGCGGATCAATTGTGCGAAGTCTGCCCCGCATACATTTTCAGTTCCCAGCCATCACTTACACAAGTCATACCCCGCTCAATTTGAGGGAATCGTTTTAACCTGATAGACCTACACTCCAGTTACATACCTTAGTGTGAAAATACTCTCTCAAATCATCAAGCATCCTCGACTTCGTCTTTCTATGGTTTCTTTCGTAAGATAATTCTGTACAGTGGAGAATCTGATGAATAGACTCAATGTCGAGTTTTGCGATACCTTTCAATATTCAAGCAGAAATTTTCACATGGGCAAACGGATTCGTATTGCGTTTATTGTTGTGACCTTGGTCTCGGGATGGCTTTTTTCTGGTTCAAAATACAAAGTATATGATGTGGGAACTGTTACCGTTGATCCCGATAGCTACTCATTTTACGAAATAGAAAGCTCCGACCAGACCTCTCTAAAAATTGAACTCAGTGAGCTTAGTGACTACAAAAGATTCGATGCATATCTGCTAAGCGAGAGGCAATTTCTTGAATTACAGAGCTGGTCCCCCACGCAGATCAATGAAACTCCAGAATTGGAACCAATATACTCATGGGAAAACATCTGTAAGTTTGAAGTGGAGGATGTCCGCATTAATCAAGGAATCTATTACCTCATGATCGACAACACGGAATTTGGACAGCCGAATGTCGACGGGTACTCACTTTCTGTCGAATTCGAAATTTCTGAATTACGAGCCCCCAAAGAAAAGTGAATAATTCGAATAAAGCTGAATGATTGCACTCAGAGACTATCGGAGACTAAATGTTAAAAACGATTCTCGTATTCCTGGCAATCCTTCTTCCCTCAATCTTATCTGCCGAAAATTGGCCTCATTGGCGTGGGCCAAATCAGGACGGGACCGCCACGAATGTAAATCCTCCGTTGAACTGGTCTGCGCATGAGAATGTCAAATGGAAAGTTGAGGTGCCGGGGGAGGGGAGTGCGACTCCGATTGTCTGGGGCAATCGTGTCTTCGTCCTCTCAGCCGTCGAGACTGACCGCATTGCAAAGATTCTTCCCCAACCACACCCTGAAGACAGGACTGTTCCACCCCGGAATCTCTATGAATTCACAGTTTTCTGCTTCGATGCCAATACGGGCAAGCAACTCTGGAAAAAAATCGCCTGTACGAAACAACCTCCCTCTGGTCGCCACAAAACCAACACGTTCGCAGCCGGCTCTCCCACCACCGATGGACGACGACTCTACGTTTCATTCGGCTCGCTGGGACTCTATTGTTACGATCTCGATGGCAACAAACTCTGGGAACGTGACTTCGGCACGATGCGGACCCGCCGCGGCTGGGGGGAAGCTTCGACTCCTCTCGTGCATCAGGATTCATTGATTTTACCGTGGGACCAGGAAGACCAATCACAGGTCTTTGTTCTCGACGCGGCCACCGGCAAAACAAAGTGGGAGAAAGAACGCGACGAACCGACCGGTTGGTCCACACCTGTCACGGCAGACTATGGCGGGAAAACACAGCTCATCTTGAATGGAACGAATCGCATCCGTAGTTACGATCTCAAATCAGGTGAGATTATCTGGCAGGCTGGCGGCATGACGGTCAACGCAATCCCAACTCCGCTAATTCACAACGATGTCGCCTATGTCATGAGTGGTTATACCGGTTCGCTGGCCATCGCGATTCCGCTTTCAGCTCAAGGAGATATTACGGACGGAAAAAGCCTTCTCTGGAAACATACTCGCTCAACTCCCTATGTTCCCTCTCCGGTCATTGTCGGGTATCAAATTTATTTCACCGCCAGCAATGCGTCTGTCTTGACCAGTCTCGATCTGCAGACTGGCAAGCCCATCTTCGGCCCCGAGCGGATCGGAGAGCTTGGCAATGTTTACGCATCACCGGTTGCCACGAAAGATCGCATTTACCTGACAGGACGCGACGGCACGACAGTGGTGATCAAACCGGGAAAAGAACTGAAAATCTTGGCAATCAATCAATTGGAAGAACCGGTCGATGCCTCTCCCGCCCTAGTCGACGAACGAATCTACATTCGCAGTGCAAAATCGCTCTTTTGCCTCGAAATGCCTTGAATCTGACAGTTTCCTTCTCTTTGTCTGATATTTTCTACACAACAGAAGGCATATTCCTCGCTGTGAGTCGATATTAGCCGCATTTCGCATAGGGCTCCCCCTTAGTGCTTGACCCTGCCCGAACATCCTCCGACAGTATATATGCACTCCAAATATTTCCCCTGCTTACTCCATCATCACAGAGTTCCTTCATTTTTCGCGCCTCATCGAGAATTTCAGCAGGCCTTTGGAATTCTTTAGCATGCAGCACCTCGAAATTTTTCTGGACAGACCTCCCCTAAATATCGAGTTTTGATGAACTCCGAATCCCCGTCGAATGACGACATCAAGAATAGCCGGGACAACATCGTTCAGTCTCAGGAGGAACGTGCCGCTGAGCAAACCAGCCCGGAAGGCCACGCCGATTCGGAAACTTCGGTCTCAAAGACCAAGTCAATCGCTTCATCAGACTCTCTTTCTATCCCTGAAACATTTGGTCGCTATGCGATTCAGAAAGTCCTCGGACAAGGTGCGATGTGAGCCGTCTACCTCGCTAAGGACACACAACTCTACCGCGATGTCGCCCTCAAGATCCCGAAATTCGGTGACGACAAAGGGGTCGATGCAGACGAGATGCTCGAACGCTTCTACCGCGAAGCCCGTGCGTCGGCGACCATCAGAAGCCCGAATATTTGTCCGGTTTTCGATGTGGGAGAAATCGATGGCCAACACTACATCACCATGGCGTTCATCGAAGGACGACCGCTTCGCGATTTCACCAAGTCGAAAAAATCACACTCGGAAAAGCAGGTCATCACCACGATTCGCAAGCTGGCTCTCGGGCTGGCCGAGGCCCACGAAATCGGCAAGAAGAAACCGATCGGCTGGGGACTTCACGACATCCACGGGAATGTCTGGGAGTGGTGTCATGATTGGCATGGAGGAGGATTACAGGGAGGGATCGATCCGCAGGGGCCTGTCGACCCAACTCGCAAACTCAAGGTTTATCGAGGAGGCTGCTGGGACGGAGATTTTCAGGAATCCGGTCGTTCGGCAAATCAACATCGATATGGACAGGGTCATAAGCTACCAACACTCGGCTTCCGGGTTGTATTATCATCAATGGCTCAGCCTGAGTCGCCTTAGCGTTCACGTCAATTTGCATCCTGTGTCTCTAAGACAATAGGCCGTGATAACTCATCAAATATGATCCGCTTGTCTTGTGGAACTGTCGATTCGTGATCATCCTGTGAAATCATGGCCCCACATACCCCTGAAGAGGGTGATCGTTAAGACAAAACCATAGACTCTGGAATTCTTCGGTTCCTGCGGAACTCTCCCATAAACGGCAAGTTCCTGTTCGCCAAAGAATTTATGACAGGCAATTGCCAGATGCGATGCTCTCACTTGGATGAGCATGTAAGTTTCATCCGGGAAATCCGCATGATCCGCGATCAAACTCTGGGGGCTCACTGCGTTAGAAGCAACATCTCATTTCACGAGCCGGGCGATCTTTATGATTTTTCTGCGTCACCGCGCCGCTGCGTGAGTTTATTTCTTTCATCTGGGGCTATGGTTGTGTTTGGAAACTCAAAGTCTGCATGGCAAGTCAAAGTTCAATATTCTTTCCACACTGATGAGAGCCCTAGCCACACATCTTGTCATTTCTCAGCGAACTCTGCGGTTTGAACTCATTCCCAAGCCCACTACCTTTGGCGGCAATAATCACTCCAACCCTTTGCGTTTCTTGGCTTCTTGGCGTCAAAATAATGATCGCTCAAAGTCATCTTGAAATTTCATTCGTACCAGAGTTAGTGTTGGTGGTTCGCCAGACGGCGATTCGATCTTTGGCAATTTGAACGTCATGACAACATCAACATAACCCTACTGCGCAAGCAGTTGGGGCAGGTTCAAGTGTCATTGTGTGTCGCAGGTGATTTGTACGAGCCCGCAGTGCTCGCGCACTACGGCTATGCCTCTTGTGGCTTCGGCACCGCGTTTGATGAGCGTGGTGTGTATTACTTGGGTGGCTGTGGATGACCGTCAGGTCACCCACAGAGCATGAATCTGTCTGGGGGCTTCGCTACGCTCCGTCCTCCAGCCACCCTCCACTTTCAACGGTTAGTGATTACGCTATCTCAGATCTCAATCAGGATTTACGTTGATCGATGCAAAATGCTGATAAGTTTCGGTGGCTGTTCAAAAATGACGACCACTGCAACGTGAAATCGGAGGCAATTTCGCGTGACGTGGAAAATGCGCACTCAAAAAAAGTGGCACTCACTCACAAAATGAAGATTGACACAAGCCGAACGATGACAACAACTTGCTCAAGAGTACACAAGATTTGGAATCAAAATTCGGTCAACATTCGGTCAAGGTGTGTCCCCGAATCTCCAAATCTTGAATCGGCGGTTCAGTGTTTGGAAATGGGAGTCCGGTCTGAATTCACCTGTCTGATTGAGGTTGCGACTTACATTGCTCGTCTGCTTCCCATCAACTCGGCGAGGCCTTATAACCAATCAAATACGACCAGCCAGAACCCGAGACGACGAGAATCCATCGTTGACACCGTGTTTGCTCCATCACGTTGACGACCTGACGGTTATACCCGATCAGAAGTCGATTCCTCTTGAGACTCGCGCGTCACTCGGAACTTTTCATGCACAGCAAACTCTTGTTCGCTCAAGAATTCATCACCGGCAATGCCGAGTTGATCGGTCAACGAGTTCGTGCGCTGCTCAATTCTCTCTCGTTTCGTCCTGGTGAACTCTCCAACTTCCACTTCCATCGCTACACCAATTATCGACTCATCGAACAGAAACTGAAGCAGACAGAGCTTCCCGATGACGCTCGCATCATTGAATTCGGGGGAAGCAACGGAGTGATGGCCAATTGGTTGGCCCCTGCACACGAAGTCGAAGTCGCCGCGGATTACCCGGAGGTCGATGTTCAGAATCTTGCCGCATATGAAGACGAGTGTTGCGACATGGTCCTAGTTGATCAAATTTTGGAGCATGTGCCTGATCCAATCAAAGCGGTTTCCGAAATTCACCGCATTCTCAAACCGGGTGGAATATGCGTCAGCACGACACCTTTCCTGATTCGTTTGCACGGTTATCCTTACGACTTCCATCGATTCACTGAAGATGGCTTAAAGACTCTGTTTTTTAACTTTTCGGAAGTTGAAGTGAACGGCTGGGGGAATCGTCTCACTCTGCGAACATTTCATAAGTATGGCTGGCTGAGTGCCAAGAATGCTCGCATCCTCGGACGAGCCGCGATGTGGAACGAACACGACTGGCCCATCGATTACCTCACTTGGGCCGTGAAGTAGACAGCCGTCAGAATTCATTCCGTCTCTCGGCAAGTGCGTTACTTAAGACCCACAGGCTTCCCATCCAATTGCCATTTGTCGTCAACCTCGCCCAACAAATGGGTAAGAGCCGTGACGGGTACATCAACCAGATAGACTTTCTCTGAAATCTTCCCCTGCTTCGCAGCGCCCCCGCTAACAATAACAAACACTGTTCTGATCTCGGGAACGTCGTGACCATTACTGTGAGTACGACGAATGCCACCATGGTCGGTGCAGACAATGACCAGCCAATCTTCGGAGTCATACTTTTCTCGTACACGCAGCGATTTCAATATCGTTCCGAGATGTCGATCTACGTTCTCGATGGCGTCCACATACTCGGGGACTTCGGGACTGAATCCGATGGAATGTCCGGCTGAGTCAACTTGGTGAAAATAGATAAACATCGCTGTAGGATCTTGATTCGTGAGAATATCCGACGCGGTTTTTGCCATCATCTGATCACGGGCGTCTTCACGATCCAAGCCATTCTGCGTTTTTGGTTTGGGCGGTTGCAGATACGCACGAACTGAATTGTCTTCGTGAAGTTCCAGATTCAATGCTCCAATATTAGCAGCATAATTCCCCAAGAGTATGTTGCGTCCCTGATGTTGAGTGCGGAAATGGGCTTCGACGGTAAAATCGCCCGTTGTCAGGTTTTGATATGACTTCTTGTTTTTGATTTTCAAACCGTGACTTGCCCCAGATTTTTCGTGAAATTCAATCACGCGAGAGCCATTTTCACCTTGTTCAATTTTGAAGGATTTCTCGCCAGTCACGGGACTCGCCCCCAAGACAGGATCACCGCCACTGTTGACTAGTGCGTCGTCGAAGTTGAAGCGATATTCCGCGAACAATCCCCGTCGGTTTTCGGGAGAATTGAATTTGGCAGAGACTTCAATTTCAGCATCGCTGAGGGCTCGATTCCAAAAACGGATGTCATCCAATTGCCCCTGAAAACAGGTGTCGCCCGAACGAGTGTCTCGAGCCAGGTAGAAATACTCTCCCTCAAGATCGTAGGAGTCTTTGAATTCCACTGGCCCAGCGATCAAACGCCCATCCAGAAACAGACTCACCATGCCAGCTTTACGTACGAGGAGCAGATGATGCCAAACCCCGTCGCGAGTATTGATTTCCAAGTTGTCGGCAGATTCTCGGAGATCAAGCGTCTCACCGGGAACACGAGGAAGTGGAATATTCAGATCAATATCAGCATCGGAAACCGTGTAGTCACTAATCGGCTTCCAGGAGACTAAAGAGACTGTCACGGCGTCGGGGTGTTGACGTTTGATGCGTTTGAAGAAATGTGGAAAGAGTTCGTAGTTTCGACCGCGGAAGGAGTTGTCATGCACTCCATGTTTATCGGCCCAGACTCCTGTCAGTATGCTCGACCAACCGGGACCACTGATCGTGTCGTTCTTCTGGTAACGATCTCCCAAGATATCCGCAGTGTCTGTGAACGCTCCTTCCTTGATCAATGAATCCAGATGCGGCGTATTGGCTTTCGCGAGTGCGTCGGGCCGTGTCCCGTCAATCCCGATGATTAGCACTTTATTTGTCTTGATTGAGTGCGGTTGTTCCGCGAACCCAAATTGCGAATTCTGAGTAAAACTCCAGACCACTAACAACAAGACGCCAGAACGAAGAAACATTGGGAGAATTTCCTGCTATTTTGAGTTCAGGTTACTGCGGGTTCAGCGACTGTTTCCGGTTCAGGATTTGCATATTGATCGATGATCGCACAGCCGCACGAATCACTCCAGACATTGACTGTCGTCCGTGCCATGTCCAACACACGATCAACGGCAATAATGATCCCTTGAGCTTCGAGTGGTAGCCCGACGGCTTGTAGGACAATGGCCATCATTACGAGCCCGGCATGAGGTATTCCGGCGGCACCAACACTGGCAAGTAACGCCGTGATTGCCACGGAGATCTGGCCAGCCAGCGTCAACTCAAAGCCGGGTGTTGCCTGTGCGATAAACAGCACTGCAACCGCTTCATACAGAGCCGTCCCATCCATGTTGATCGTCGCTCCTAACGGCAACACAAAGGAGCTGGTTTGGTTCGACACACCGGCTCTTTTTTCGACCGAAGTCATCGTGAGTGGCAAGGTCGCGTTTGATGAGGCCGTCGAAAACGCCGTCATCAGAGCAGGGGACATGGCCCGAGCAAATTCGAGCGGTGATCGCTTCCCCACAAATTTCACCAACAGTGGCAACACCACGACAGCATGAACCAAAAGCGCCAACGCCACGGCCAACATATACCATGCGAGTGTCAGAAAGATTTCTAATCCTTGAGTCGAGGTGGCATAAATCATAAATGCCAGAACTCCGATGGGCGCCAAAGCGATAATCGCCATCGTCAGATTCATCATCACATCAAAGAAGGCCTGAAAGAAATTGCGTAATGTCTCGCCACTTTTACCACCCGTAAAGATGATACAAACACCGAACAAAATGCTGAATGTAATGATCGACAAAAAATCGCCATTCGCAAGTGCATGAACCGGGTTTGATGGCACCATGTTACTCAACAATCCGAGAAACACGCCTGCGAGTGATTCATTCTCACCAGCCACCATTTCACCTCCACCGGGGAGAATTGCTCCCACGCCGGGATTGATCAGATTAACCATCAACAGACCAGTGGTGATCGCGAGAATCGATGTCGTGAAGTAATACAACAATGTGCGGCCAAACATGCGTCCAAATCGACTTGTCTCTCCCAAACCGGCAACACCCGTGATTAACGAGGAAACGATCAACGGAATGGTGATCATTTTCAGCAATCTCAAGAAGAGATCACCAATGTATTTCGAAGTGGCCGTGATCTTGCGTGCGGTCCCACCACCATGTTTTTCATAAAAGGGAATCCATTGCGGGGGCAGCTCAGAAGATGATTCCACAGTCATCGAGCTGACCGCTGACCGCCCTGACTGATTACGAGAATAGCGGATAATGATTTTCGAGGGTTCTTCAACGATATAGAGATTGGGTTGAGTCACTTCGAACTCAAGCGGTTGTCCCTTCCACTGTTCAGCCAGTGAAGCAAATCCACCTTTCAACTGGTCGACAGAATCCAATGTTTTTTCGAAGTAAACAACACCAGAATCCCCCGTCTCCGTCAGGACAATGGTCTCGCCTTCTCCGGGAACCAACGTCCCGGATACAGAATCGGTAATCGGTATCTCACCCGGGTTGATCAAAAGCCCAATCACAGTCCCAAGAATGAGGGCAATGAGAATCTGAATATGTAACGGAATCTTCTTCTTGTCGGTCTGGGGGACTGATTCGTTCATGATTCTGATTCTTGGGCCTCTATAAAAAACGGCCCGTGAAAAAATTCACGAGCCGATGCTGTTTTCATCACAACTCGATTAGCTACGGCAGGCGGAGTGTTGCAGAGGTAACCAAGCACCATTTTCAGCACTCGATGCCACTGACTGTTGAATGAAGTTCATCCCATCGACACCGTCATAGATATTGGGATAGATGGTGTCCCGAGCTTCAAATGATTGTCCAGTCGCTCGTTTCACCATGCTGTCGTAAGAAAACCGATAGACGTTGGCAAACGCCTCAAAAAATGCTTCCGGGTGACCGGCCGGCAATCGGCAGGCAGAGGCGCCCATCTCATTCATGTGAGGAGCGTTCGGGTCACGAGTGTATAAAGCATGAGGGTGACCGTTTCGCCGAAAGACCATTTGATTCGGTTCTTCCTGACGCCATTGAATGGCACCTTTTGTACCATCAATTTCGATGAACAGATCATTCTCGCGACCGTGCGAGATTTGACTGGCGGTTACAGTACCCAACGCTCCGTTTTCGTAACGAATGATCGCGTGCCCATAATCATCCAGTTTTCGACCTGGCTCAAAGACGACGAGATGAGCAGAGATTTCGGCGGGGATAAGGCCGGTCATGTACCGCCCCAGATTGTAAGCATGAGTCCCGATATCTCCGAAACCGCCCGCTGCGCCTGATTTGGAGGGATCGGTCCGCCATGACGCCTGTTTCTGGTCTTCGGACTCCAGACGAGAACGTAACCACCCCTGAATGTAATTTGATCGAATGGCTTGAATTTCTCCCAACTCGCCAGAGAGAATCATTTCGCGTGCCTGGCGAACGAGAGGATACCCGGTGTAATTATGGCTGACGGCAAAAACGACTCCCGAATCCTCGACTACTTTCAGTAATTCTTCGGCCTGCGCTAGATCGAATGTCATTGGCTTGTCACAGATCACATTGAAACCAGCCTCGGCTGCTTTCTTGGCTATCTCGAAGTGAGTGTGATTGGGAGTTGCGACAGACACAAAATCAACGCGATCACCCTCGGGACGAGCTGACTCTTTTTCAACCAGCTCATCAATCGAGGTGTAGGCACGATCATCGGCAATGTCATAGGCGGGAGCAGATGCTTTCGCACGCTCAGCATTGCTGGAAAGCGCACCCGCCACAAGTTCTGCCCGATTATCGAGAATCGCAGCCGTGGCATGAACTCGCCCAATGAAAGAGCCTTGGCCTCCCCCGACGAGTGCCATTTTCAGTTTACGATTTAGATCGCCGTTCGTCGTCTCCATGAGTCAATATCCTCGTCTAAGCGTGTCTATCTATGTGCGGAACACCTCTCTACAGCGTGCAGAGAAGCGAAAAACATCTGTTTGACGTGTGAGATCAGGATAAACGGGAAGTCTCGCAAAAACAACTACCGGATTTGTGCTCCATCACTTCTTGATGACATGAAGCACAAATGGAGACTCCGAAGAAATGGGCACGACCAGACAAGAGTTCTGGCGGGAAGGAACGTGAGCAGATAGCATAAATTTCCATAGTTTTTTCTATCGATCTCCGATGACTCCTCTTCTACTCAGCAACAAGGAGAAAACGCAATGTCTCATCAGCCAGCCTTCGTATGGCTCATCATCGGTCTCGTCGGGGGAATAACCGTGTGCCAAATCTGGCCTCACGAAACGATGCAAGCCGCAACCTCTGATCGAAGCGAAACCTTTGCCATGGTCACATCTTCTACAGGCAGCGATCTGGGAGCATTAGAAAGCATCTTCGTACTCGACTTTCTGACAGGCCGTCTTGTCGGTTCAACGATGGCTCCCAAAACGGGTCGATTTCACCGTTTCTACATTCGAAACATCGGAGCCGATTTCAGAGTCCAACAAAACACGAAACCACAATACACCATTTCCACAGGAATTATGCCGTTCTCTCAGGCGGGGCAAACAGAAGCCGCCAATGGTGTCATCTACATTTCCGAGTTAACTTCGGGAAAAGTTGCAGCATACGGCTATCCGTTCTCGACATCGGAGAAAATTCTACCGGCAATGCCTATTGAACTCCTCGATGTGTTTGCATTTCGTGAAATTACTTCTGGTAAATAGTTCGTCCGAATACGATTTCAACCGCGCATCAAAAAACTCCATCGCATGTCCACGATGGAGTTTTTTAGTTTATGAATTCATCAATCTAACTAACGAGTGGTCACGCCACTTCGCCGTTGAGACTGCGAGCCAATCGTTTGAGGATGGTGCTTTCGATTTGACGAACTCGTTCGCGAGTCAATCCCAGCGTTTCTCCGATTTCTTTCAGCGTCATTGGCTCTGTTTCATCAAGACCAAATCGCATTTTCAAAATCGCCGCATCTCGCGGATCCATTTCTTCCATCAGACGATAGACATGTTTCAGATTGTCATTTTCAATCATTTCTTCCTGAGGAGCTTTGACACGTTCATCGGCCACAATATCACCGAGTGTCAGACCGTCTTCAGAATAGCTTGCCGATTGAGGGTTCGCATTATAAAGCTTGATGGCTTTTTTAATGATGCTGAGTTTCTTCTTAGAGATTTCCAGCTTCTTTGCGATTTCTTCCTGAGTAGGCGTTCGTCCCAGTTCGTCCTGCAATTGAGCAGACATTTTTCGCCACTTGGAGAGCAGCTCAACCATGTAAGCGGGAATACGAATCGTTTTGGCAGAGTTGACGATGGAGCGTTTAATTGATTGTTTGATCCAATAGCTGGCGTAGGTACTGAACCGTGTGTTCATTGTGGGATCAAATCCCTCAACAGCACGCATCAAACCCAAGTTGCCCTCTTCGATCAGGTCTTGAATCTGCATACCACGATTGGTGTATGACCGGGAAATGTTGACAACCAATCGCAAATTGGCTCGCACCATATGATCGCGTGCTTCGAGATCACCGGCCTGGATGCGGTAGGCAAGTTCCTTTTCTTGATTTGCGGTGAGTAAGGGAGTTTGGTTGATCTCCCGCAAATAAGTCTCCATTGGGGTTTGGACGGCTTTGCTACGTTTTTGAGTTGCTTGCATGGATGTTCCGTTGCTGAATGATGTAACTCTATGAACCAATAAATCCACCGGCAAAGCAGCAAACTCCATGTTTGCTTTTCCATCCTGTTGCTGTTGCCTTTGGAAGCAAACGGCCATCCATCCTGCGGCCTACGCTATATATCGGACAAACCGTTTCGCGGATCGAATCGAACTTTCAGGGAGTTCCTACCTGACTGGAAAAACTCTCCAAAATCACGATTTTAGGGAGACTACCGATCAATCGGGATATACCCCCCAAACTCCTCAACAAGATCAACGAACCCATCTTTCGTAGTCCGAAAATACTCACAACAACACTCGTCAGTCCACAAATTCCGGGATACTCCTGTGTAACGCGTCTAATAAAGTATAGGGTCCATAAAAAAAAGGGCCGGTCAGATCGACCAGCCCTTTCGGGTTTCACAAGGAAATACAGAGGTCAATCTGCTGGTTTACTATTATCGACCTCATCATCCAGTTTAACTTCTTCAGCGGTATCGGGGGATTCCTGATTTTCATCAGCTTCTTCTTCTGGGGATTCCCCTGAGGGTTCTTCAGCAGCAGGAGCATCCTGAATTTCCGCCGTTTCCTCTGCGGGAGCTTCCTCTGAGGTTTCTTCAGCAACCGAAGCATCCTGAGTTTCAGCCGTTTCCTCTGCTGAACCTTCTTCTTCATCAGCGGGAGGCATGGAAAACAAAGGACCAGAACCACCGCCGGTTCCACCTTTCAGTTCTTCGCCGCGGATTGCTGTATTATCAGTCTCACCCGCCGCTTCTGCCGCAATCTCCTCTGGAGTTGCGTCGAGTTTCAGACTTAAGCCAATTTTTCGCTCAGCCGTATCAACCCGCAAAATCCGAACCTCGATCTCTTCGCCTACGTTGACGATTTCTTCAGGGTTCTCAACTTCATCGTTTCCTAACTCTGAAACATGCAGGAGGCCCTCAAGTTCCTGTTCCAGCTCCACAAACACTCCAAAGTTTGTGATTTTGGTAACAGTCCCTTTGACGATCGTACCTGGCTGGAAGTTCTCGGGGATTCGAGTTTCCCAAGGGTCTTCGTCCATCTGTTTGAGGCCCAGAGCAATTCTCTTGCGATCCTCATCGACAGAAATCACCAGACACTCGATGTCGTCTCCCTTTTTCAACATTTCGTTGGCATGAGAGATTTTACGAGTCCATGACATATCGCTGACATGCAGCAGTCCGTCAACGCCTTCCTCAAGTTCGATGAACGCACCGTAATTCGTAAGATTCCGAACGGTTCCGGTGACTTTCGAATCTGGTGGATACTTCTCGGCAACTTCGTCCCATGGATTGGGCTGAGTTTGCTTCATACCGAGCGAAATTTCTTTCTTGTCGGTGTCGATATTGAGAACGACCACTTCGACTTCATCGCCGACATTGACCATTTCACTCGGGTGATTAATTCGCTTGGTCCAGGACATTTCGGAAATGTGAACGAGCCCTTCGATGCCATCTTCGAGTTTGACGAAGGCACCGTACGACATCACGTTGACAACTTCCCCTTTGACCGTCGAGCTGACCGGGTACTTGGTATCGACATTGTCCCAAGGTGAAGGAAATTTCTGCTTCAAACCGAGGGCAATTTTCTCTTTTTCCCGGTCGATATTGAGAATTTTCACTTCAATCTCTTCATCGATACTCACAACCTGACTCGGATGATCGATCCGTTTCCAGGACATATCGGTGATGTGCAACAATCCATCAAGACCGCCAAGGTCAACGAATGCACCGAAATCGGCGATATTCTTGACGATACCTTTACGGAGATCACCTTCCGTGATCTGATCCAGCAATGTTGCTTTCAGCTTGTTGCGTTCTTCTTCGATCAGCTTACGACGCGAAACAACAATGTTTCTGCGAGACTCGTCGATTTTAAGAATGACACACTGAATGTTCTGACCAATGTAGTCGCCGATATCGGGAGGTCTGCGAATGTCGACCTGACTCGCAGGAAGAAACACGGGAACACCAATATTGACCAGCAATCCACCTTTGATTTTGCGGGTCACTTCGCCCACAACTTCGTCGCCTTCGGCGTGAGTGGCGATAATCTTTTCCCACTCGCGTTGACGGTCGGCTTTACGTTTCGAGAGCAGGATGATGCCGAGTTCGTCTTCAAACTCTTCGAGCAAGACCTCAATCGAATCACCCACTCCGGGAAGATCTTCGTCGCCTTCCCATTCTTCGCGTTGAACAATACCTTCGCTTTTGTATCCAATGTCGACAACGACTTCATCGTCATCGATGCGAACAACGGTCCCTTTGACAATCTCATTGATTTCGTAGGTTTCTGCGCGTTCTTCGTAAATTTGATCCATTTGGGAAGAACTGGAAACATCCAATCCTTCGAGCCCACCTTCGATTTGCAAATCGAGTTCTTCGTCTCCGATTGCAAATTCGCGTTCTAGCTGACGATCTACCATAGTGTGAAAATCCTGAGCATTGCCAATCGGACCGGTTTCCGAGAGGCGCTCTGCTGCTGAAAAAAGGAATCTTTTTCGAGATACAGACCACCTGTACCAACATCGAGAAAAGCGATTCCGGCCAGAATAGCAGAATCACGCCGAGTTCTGCCAGCGAGATAGATGCACAAATCATCAAAACTGCTCGATTTTCAAGCAATTTTCTTTGAGTATCTGTTGACCGGCGATCAAAACGAGGGAGTCGGTGAAATCGTCCCCTGTTGACCATCGATGAGTGACTGAACCTCACTCGTCGCACGCTGTAATTCCTCAGCATCCCGAGCGATGTGAAGCTCAAGTTGATGAGAGATTGTTCTCCCGGGTTCGATACTCTTCAATCGGCCTTTTTCACGTTCTACTGCACGATGATTGGGAAAATCGGTACACGGCTCCAAGCCAGTGACATATCCATCTTGAGCGGGAATGGTATTTTTCCAGAGTGCCAAGTAGGGCAGTGTTTCTGTCTGGAATTTCAACTGCAAACCAATTTGCTCGGAGGGATTATTGAGCAGGAGTTGACCGAAGCCGTTTGCATCCGCAGTTGGCTTGAAATAATAAACTTGCTCCGCATAACCGGCTTCTGCAGATTGATAGGTATTCCAGTTTTCCACTCCCTCTGCGGCACGGTCATCACGAGGCGACATTTCCTCAAAGGGAACCAGAACATCACTATGGTCTGACAAAAACGGCCCTCCCTGATTGATGTGATACAACAACTCGTACTCTTGGGGACCAGACGCACAATTCGTGACATGATCTTCGATTTTGATCGAAGTTTTCCCGGTAGTCAGTGTCACCTTGGAGGTGAGTCGCAAATTCGTCCCAAACATGGACAATTCATCAGTCACTCCTGTGAGCGAGATCGTCCCGGCATTGTCATCGATCTCCAAAGTGACTTCGTGAGCCGCCCGATTGGCAATTTTCCCATGCAGTGTGAGGGGGCTCCCATCGGCATCGACTCCCGGAGGACCATTAAACGCTAACCCGCAGCGACAAATCCATTCGTTGAATCCATCCAACCAGCCAAGTTGGCCTCGACCTTCAAGGTTCACAAATGCCGGATGGACGGGAAGTTTCACGGGAGAATCCCACCCCAATCGTAATCCATTACATTCTCCCCTCCAAATTCCCATTCCGCGTGTCGGTAAGACATCAATTTCCAGCACGCCATTGTTAATTGTCACGACATCAATTCCGTCCGAGAGGCCTCCACGCATGCGACGAAGTTCGACATGCCAAGAATCTGTCCCAGGAAGTTCTGGGCCCTCGACTGAAGAAAGTGTCCAGGCGGGTTTTCCAACTTGCTGCGACACGTTCAGCAACGTGTATTGATGTACGGACATGAATTTTCCTGATTCGAGCGTAAATAATGATGAAATTCTCAGTTGAAATTCTGAGCACTCCGTCGATCTGTCGGGGCTACCTATCCTATCGGGCAAAAATTCGGGGATCCAATCCGCTAGAGTCGCTTTTTTGACGTGAAATCTGATAAAACGTACTCTTAATCATAGTCTTTTTGGTCTCAATATTCGGTTCGACATGACAGAATCAGATTTTTCAGATGGCGATCACAAGCTGGATGCAGCGAATCCCGAAGATACCCATCAGGCGACAGACGAGCCTTCGGTTGCCCCTCCCGATCAATTGCGTCCATTTTCGCAAGATTGGCACGAACACCTGAAGTTGACTTTAGGCGAAGTGGCCTGCCAACAACTCGGATTTTATGCCATTCCCGACCACATCACGCTTTCAGTGGTGATTCCCGTCTACAACGAAGAGGCAACGCTTGAAAAAATCCTCGCTCGGGTTTGCGCGGTTCCTATCCGTAAAGAAATCGTACTAGTGGACGACTATAGTATTGATGACTCTGCAAAAATCATCGAATCACTGAAAGAAAAATACTCTGAAGACCCATTAAATACGCTGCAATCCTATAATCACGGACGTAACCGTGGAAAAGGTGCCGCCATCCGCACCGGTTTTGAACACGTAACGGGTGATATCGTCATCATTCAGGACGCAGATCTCGAATATGATCCCTCGGAATACCCCCGCTTGATCCAACCCATTGTCGAAGGACGGGCAGACGTGGTTTACGGAAGCCGTTTCCTGGGCGATCAACCTCATCGTGTTCTTTATTATTGGCACTATCTGGGTAACAAATTCCTGACTATGTTGTCGAATTGTTTCACCAATTTGAATCTCACCGACATGGAAACCTGCTTCAAGGTATTTCGCAGAGAAGCCATTCAGGACATGCTGCCGACACTGAAACAGGATCGATTTGGAATTGAACCGGAAATGACCGCCAAAATCGCCCGTCGAAATTACCGGATTTATGAAATGTCGACGAGCTACTCTGGAAGAACTTATGATCAAGGGAAAAAAATTGGCTGGAGAGATGGATTCAAAGCACTTTATTGCATCGTTCGTTATGGTTTCGCCGACTGACCCATTTGGCCTACAATCAATCCACTGGCCAGATTGAAACCAATTTCAACGTCCCCGCACTGCATCGATGACAAACTCGCATTAAGACTGGTTCACGAGCCATTCGTGATGATTTGATAGAAAACTAGAGACTATGGCATCCCAACCTGATCCCAACAAAAAATCTGAAAATGCCCCAGAACCCAAAAAACGCCCGCGTTCAGATTCCGATCACCAGGATGACGACCAGCGACCCGCGTTTCCCATTCCCTGGTTTCTCATCGTGGTTCTGGGTGGGATCCTGCTTTTTTACATGCTTCAGGAAAATCCACGTTCTCACGGCAACGCTATTACATACGATTTCTTTCTCGCGCAGCTTGATGCGGACAATATCAAAACGGCAACACTTCACAATAAGCTGAACCTGTTAACAGGAACCTGGAAAGACGCTCCGAAAAACCCGGCCAAGCCTGCGGAGATATTGGCGAATGAATTCAACGTCGAACTCCCGGAATCGATCACTCAAGATAAACAATTTATCGATTCGCTGATTGAAAGTGGGATCGAAACACGAGCCAAAACACCACAGGAAGGTGGTGGAGAACTCCTGCTTTTATGGATGCTCGGACCGCTGATGATTATCGGCTTCCTCTGGTTCATGATGCGAAGAAACGCCGACCCCATGGGCAGTGGAGGAATGCTCGGGTCTTTCACCAAAAGTCCTGCCAAAAAATTCCGGGCCGATGATCAACAAACAACCTTTGCCGATGTCGCCGGCATGGAGCAAGCCAAACTGGAACTCATGGAAGTCGTCGAATTCTTGAAGACTCCCGAGAAATTCCTCAAACTCGGAGCCACCATTCCCAAAGGTGTCTTGTTGATGGGTTCTCCCGGAACCGGAAAAACCCTGATGGCCCGCGCCACCGCAGGAGAAGCGGGAGTTCCCTTTTACTCCATCAACGGCTCAGAATTTATCCAAATGTTTGTCGGAGTCGGAGCCAGTCGAGTTCGCGATCTCTTCAAAACTGCCAAAGAAAATTCACCCTGCATTTTATTCATCGACGAAATTGATGCGGTCGGACGAGTTCGTGGTGCCGGTCTTGGCGGAGGACATGACGAACGGGAACAGACCCTCAATCAAATCTTGAGTGAAATGGACGGATTCGAACAATCAGAAGCGGTCATTGTCATTGCAGCGACAAACCGTCCCGATGTGCTCGATCCCGCATTGTTGCGTCCTGGTCGATTTGATCGACACATCACCATCGACAAACCAAGTAAAAAAGGGCGAGTCGGTATCCTTAAAGTTCATACCCGACACGTCCCCCTCGATGATGATGTCGATCTCGAAAAAATCGCCGGATCGACAATCGGCTTTTCTGGTGCTGAATTAAAAAATCTCGTCAACGAAGCCGCCCTCAACGCAACTCGCGACGATTCAACCCGTGTGACCAACGAAGACTTTGAGTCGGCCCGAGACCGCGTCTTGATGGGTGTGATCCGCGAAGACACTCTGAACGAAGACGAGCGAGAATTTACCGCATATCACGAAGCCGGCCATGCTCTTATTTCTTGGCTGCTTCCCGAACTCGATTCTCTCCACAAAGTCACCATTGTCCCACGTGGTCGCGCACTCGGCGTCACGCAATTGATGCCGAGCGAAGAACGATTCAATATCGGCGAACGAAAACTGCACTCCCAGCTTTCAATGATGCTGGGTGGGCGCGCTGCCGAAAAACTGGTGTTCGATGAATACTCAGCCGGAGCCGAAGACGACCTGCGACGAGCCACCGGACTCACGCGTCGCATGGTTGCTCATTGGGGCATGAGCGAAAAGATTGGCCCTGTCGCATTTCGCCAAGGAGAAGATCACCCCTTCTTGGGCAAAGAGATTCACGAACACCGTGAGTTTTCAGAAGAAACCGCACGCGAGATCGACATCGAAGTCCAACGAGTTCTGCAAGAGGCGCAACATCGCGCCACAGAAATTCTGGAAAGTAACCGCGAGAAACTCAATGCCATCGCCACAGCACTTCTGGAAGAGGAAAGCCTCGACAGCGATGCTGTGACCAAGTTAATTGGAAGTTCGGCTCAGGCAGAAGAAGCCGCGCAGAAAAAGGCCAAATCGCAGACCGCATCAAACAGCGAGAGCGAATCGTCCAGCGAGAGTGATACCCAAGAAACGGAATAGCACTCCGCTTCGATCAGTGAAAATGGAACGGAGATATCAATGCGTCTCAGGCAACTTGTCTCAATTCTGATCGGTTTTCCGTCACTGATTCTTCTGAGTGCATGTTTCATCAACGCAGACGAACCACCGATTTTTGTCGATGTCCCTGAGAAGTTTCAGGTGGAGTTCGACACGTCCCTTGATGACCGGAATATCCCTGAGCGTTTCCGATTGCCGGCACATCGATTCCCGACAGACACCATCCCTTGGAAAACAAGAGGCCCCGTCAGCGTCTTCAAAGTGACATTTCCCTCTCCCGTGACAACCGCAATTGCCGTCAACAACACCGTCCATGCAGAATATTATCTCCCCGCAGGCAAAGGCCCTTTTCCGGCAGTGGTCGTTCTTCACATTCTGGGAGGCGAATTCCCTCTTTCCCAAGTTGTGGCAAACTCGTTAGCCCGTAAAAATGTCGCCGCGTTGTTCATCAAAATGCCGTATTACGGCGAACGACGTGATCCAAAAATCCGTCGTCGTATGATTTCTCGCCAGCCTGAAGAAACTGTCGAAGGCATGACACAAGCCGTTCTCGACATTCGCCACGCAGCGGCATGGTTACGATCACGACCGGAAGTCGATGCGTCACGGCTAGGGATCACCGGTATCAGCTTGGGAGGCATCATGTCGGCACTCTCAGCCCCGGCAGAGCCGACCTTCAAGAAAGTCGCCATTTATCTGGGAGGTGGAAACCTGGCAGGAATTTTGTGGGAACTCGATCATTCAGAGGCCCGCACTTTTCGTGGACAATGGAAAGAGCAGGGGGGCACACGAGAAACATTCATCGAGTTGATGAAACCGGTCGACCCTGTGAACTATGGCCATCTTCTTAAGAAGAGAGAAGTCTTAATGGTCGCTGCCCGGCAGGACAAAGTGGTCCCGCCGGCAGCCACCGAAGCTTTGTACAATTCCATCGGAGAGCAAGCAGAACTCATCTGGCTCGATGCGGGCCATGTTGGTTCTGGAAAATATTTGCTCAGCGAGATTGTACGGATTCAACAATTCTTCACGGAGTGGAATGAAGAATCTCCACATCAAAAATTGAAAGTGGCCGAATAACCTTACTCCTCTTTCTTCTCTTCGGTTTTCTTATCCTCCGTTGATTCGGCCTTTTCTTCAGGCTCACTCTCTTCTTTCTTCTCGGTGTCAGTTTTCTCGGTGCCAGATTCCTTGGAAGCTGGTTTCTCTTCGGTGGGCTTCTCAGCTTCTGGATCAGCGGTCGTCACAGGCTTGTACTCATGATCCCGCTTACGAACCACAGTCGCAGTTTCGATCACATCATCTTTCTCGATGCTGCGAACGATCTTCAAGCCTTCCACAACTCGCCCAAAGACCGTATGGTTCGACTGAGTGCCGTTATTCGGATTCAGATGAGCCGTGGGTAGGTGAGTGATGAAAAACTGCGAGCCACCCGTATCACGACCTGCATGCGCCATGCTGAGAGATCCTGAAAAATGCATGCGGGCATCTTCGCCAAAACACTCACATTTAATGGTGTAACCTGGACCGCCAAGTCCATCATCTTCAGGATTGTCATTCTTGGTATTGGGATCTCCGCCCTGAATCATGAAATTAGGAATGACACGATGAAACTTGATGCCGTTAAAGAAACCGCTTTCAACAAGTGAAATATAGTTTGCCACGGTATTAGGAGCTTCATTCTCGAATAATTCGATCAGAATTTTTCCTTTGTTGGTCGTCAGTTCGACGCGAGGCAACTCCTCACCTTCGGCGGCCGCCGCTTCTTTCGCGCGTACTTCTTGTTCCGACTTCCAGAGTTCCACATATTCGCGAGCGTAATCAAGGTAGCGACCACCCGTTTGGGGATCGAGTCCGTTATTCTTTTCGGCTTTTGTCAGGAGTTCGGCAGATTTTTCAAAGTTTTGCTCCGCAAAGTGAGCAGCCCCACCAACATTCAATACGGTATCCGTTTCGTGTCCTGCTGCGAGAAGTTGGTCGGCCAAGGAAACGGCTTTTGAATAATCACTCTCTCTCCAAGCCTGCTGCATCACAAACTCGGCGGCTTCCTGATTTTCGGGTTCTTGTTTCAGAACATCGGCTGCCAGTTCGCTCATTTGCGGAGAAAGCTGTAACAAAAACTCTTCTACAAGTCCCTGATATTCATCACGAATCGTTCGTTTCTGTTCAACCGGTGCAGATTCGAATGTTTTACGCAATTCGGCGAGCTTGACGGCAATTTCCATTTTTCGCGCAGATAGCTTGTCCCATTCCGCTTTCGAATCAACCGGCTCAGCCGTTTCAGGAGCGGCTTCAGAAGTCGTTTCAGGCTTCGCGGGGGCATCTTCCTGCAACGCCCACGACATCTGAGAACCTAGCATGACAAAGCAAACTACAAGCAGTGATTGAGCAAAAAACGGGCGAAGCATAAGAATCCTCCTGATTGGGTGATGTTTCCGATAATTCTAGGATACTCATTCGCGAGAGAAAAGGGTTCCGGGACACCTTTCCTCGATCCGACCGAAACAGGTCTGGCGTGGTTGCGGCAGCATTTTGTAAAGAACTATAATAGAATATCACCTCGGAGCCTCTTTGGCTCATCAGTAAGACTTCAATTTGGGAATAGTGTCGTGCTCGTTCATATGGAACTCTCGCGGATTATCATCAGCGAAATCGGAGACAAGCAAGCCATCTTCCTGAATGAAGTGGAAGGTGATCGCGTCATGCAAATTGTGATCGGTTTCTTTGAAGCCACCAGCATTGACCGCCGAGTCTCGCACGACCCCCAACTCTCGTTGGGACGACCGATGACCCACGAATTGATGAAATCAATCATCGACAAACTCGGCGGCGAGGCACAAGACATCGTCATCAACGAAATGGTCGAACATACTTACTATGCTCTGATCCGTATCAAACGAGACGAGGAAGTCATTGAAATCGATGCACGTCCCAGTGATGCCGTGGCACTTGCTATGCACTTCGACCCACCGCTCCCGATTTACGTCAAAGACGACGTTCTCGAATTATCGATGTAACGAAGCAACCTTCATTAGGAGCGATGTCAAAAGTGTCAGTTAAAGGGTGGTTGGTGGACTGAGCAGAGCGAAGCCCCCAGTGCATTATCACTTTCTGTAGGTGACCCAAAGGTCATCCACAGCCACCCATAAGCTTATGAAACCGCCTCTAGTTGCATTCCGCTTCGAGTGGACCAGCTAACTCCGTAAGGTAGAACAATCGCCCCGGCTGTGTCGGCATAAATGTCGAAGGAATCCATGTCGAAGGCTTATGCCGCAACGTCATCCATAACGACAAACCCTGCCATTGCATACCACGTGAGAGAATCCCGTCACAACCGCCGATAATTTTGTCGACTCCCAAAAAACAACCGGGGCCAATCGTATTGGCATAAGCTGGCACTAATGTTGTCCGACTTTTGAAACTCGTGATCGCGTTTTGCTCAATCGTGAGTGGATGTAATTTCGCACCAATCCGATGGGTGTCGGCCTTCCACGCTTTTTCGTTATCGTACTCTGCCGCGAAATGTGGCTCCCAGAATGCAATATGACAGACACGTCCGATGCCGAAGATCACTGCGTGCATCGCTCCATCTGCTTTTAACTCACCAATTTTTTTGCCATAGGTCGGCAGGTTTTTCTTGGTCGCAAAGTTTCGCTGTTTCTTGGGGACCGTCAGTTTTCCCAACGGCCCGTAAAAAGCTTGTTCCATTGCGTATTGAAACGCACCGGTATTAGTTGCTGGCAGAGTATTCCCTTTTTCGTCAGACCATTCATCCATATTAAAGCCATGGACGTGCTTGCAGGAGACATTCCATTCGGTCAGAAAGTAGACGGCCCAGCGATACATTCCCATCGGTCCCACCGGCAGGATGACCGCCAATTCGCGATCATCGTCACGAGCCTGCTTGATCGTCATGGCAATCTCGTGGCCAAGCATCATGTCAAAATCGGTAACTGACTCGCACGGAACAGGCTCGAACTTCTTGTGCCACCACGATTGACGTTTGGTGATCGTGCCCGGATCGTCATCAACACACGCATCGATCTTGGCAAGATCCCATCCTGCAGGAAAGAAGTTTTCCATCAACGAGCCAGACAACGTACTTAACAAATCCATGAAATCATTTCCTGTGTAATCAATCCTGAAGCGAGGCAATATCGATGAACGCCATCACACTCCGATTTGATGCACATTGCAAGGTGTCATTGAATGTTTACCGTCGATTCAAGAGAGAATTCATTTCACGATCTTGGCACCGCGAGCTTTCATACCGTACCAAGGGCCGTGCGGAAACTCGCTCGGCGTCGTATATTTCGCCAGGTCTCTCACCGCGATCACCCGACAGTTTTGTGATTTCAGAAATCGCATGTAGACCAGAAACTGCTCCTCGGGCGTATTGACCCAAGGATGCTCGGCCTCGGGCACGCCGTGAAACTGGAGAATGACAAACTCGCCCGGCTTCCATTTCTTCACCGCCGCCATCACATTGTCGAGTTTCCAGGTCGGTCTCGCATCGGCGGTCGTCGGTAGAAACAACGGATGATCGAGCTTGGGATCATACGTCGGCCCGTCTCCGATTTTGTACGGCGACTCCGGTTCGGTCCCGCGTCGGGCGAAGAGGATGCCGTGTTTTTGAAGAATCAGTACCGCTTCTTCGCAGATGGCATTACCGGGCCACGCAAATGTGACCGGTTTGGGAATGCCGTACTTCTTGCATTGTTCTTCGATGCCCGTCAGTTGCTCGTCGAGTTTTTGATAGTTCTTGGGCCTGATGCCCAGATGATCGCGTGTGTGATTGCCGATCTCGAAGCCGTCATCGTGGAGTTGCTTGATCTCCTCCCACGTCATGTAGGCGTCTTTGTTGGTGTTGAACGTGAAGCCCTCGGTGATATAGAAAGTCGCCCCGAAACCAAGTTCTTTCAAAATGGGCCGCGCAATCGTGTAATGCGACTTCACCGAGTCATCGAACGTCAGCACGACGATTGGACGATGGTCGTCGGAAGTCTGAGTACATTTCGGTTTCCCGGCATGAGCTGTCACCACGAAGACAAAGAGCAGGGGAGTGAGAATGATTTTGATATGAGAGTATCGCATGCGGTTATTTTAACCACGAATCAGACGAATTACACGAATAAATCAGAGCTACGAAAAACACAAAAAGAATATACGTGAGAGATATTCTTCTTACGACATTTTTCCAGCAGCCTTGATCAGCAACACGGTCATTGCGAATAACCCAAGCCCAGAACCAGACAGCAGAATCCAGTACACTTTTCCCCAAAACTGGAGATGAAAGAGGTTAGGCAATGAACTTCGTTGCCCTATAAACAAATAGGCTGCCACAAAAAACAGGCATCCAGACAAAAATGTCACAAGGTAGGCTCTAAATCGAACTCCCAACATTCTCGAAGCGACAGCCACCAATCCGAGCGAACTGGGAATCATTAGAAGTGCGGATCGGCCTCCTGATACGTCCAGAAAAAAAGGAAATGGATCAAAGGCAAATAGAATCCATAGACAAGATGCGAATACAAAGAACAAAACCAGCGTGAATCGAAGAAAAAAACATTGTTCCCAGAGCATGAAGTCGACCTCAACGGTTTCGTTTATTTATGACATCCTAATCTTTCAATTCCGCGCTAAAAACGCAAGAAGGCACGAAAAGAAAGAGAAGAGAACACTCATCGACACTAATAAACGCTAATTTCGGGATAGAACCTGATCAGTGGAGATTAGCGTAGATCAGTGTTCCAAATCTTTGTGATTTTCGCGGCCAATCATCAGCTTCGCGTTTCTTTGCCTGTCGGCGACTTTGCGTCGATCACCCTGACAAAACTATGGCCGGTGAAACCGGGCCTACGGCATTAAGAAGAAAACAGTGCGAATTCTTCACTTTGGGTTTATGTCTTGCAAAAATACTCTCCCCTCAAGATACTGCCCCTAATCTCAGGTTTCCCCTCATCTAGGTTCTCACATTGCCAGCATCAGTATCCCGAGGCCAGAAATTATGCATTCTGCTCGCCTGCGTTCTTATCATCGATCGCCTATTCCACATTGGATATGCAATCCTATACTGGAACGAATTCAATTCCACTTGGAAGGATCTCATACTTCCGAGCTTCGTGATTTTGAGTTTAGTTTGGCTCTGGGAGGGGAATCAGTTTATAAGATGGACAGCCGCTTTCTGGACACTGATGAAAGCCTATTTTTACACTTCACCCACAATTCAAATCCTTCCGGTCTTGTACGCGGCAACTCCTCCCGAGCAAAAGTCTTTTTTCTGGGAGATCATTGCCCCGGCATTTGAATTCACTCTATTTATCGGAGTCGTTTACCTGATCGTGAGTTGTCTGCTGATCTTCTCCTCCAGCCTAAAACAGTTTTTCGAATACCAGTCCGTTCATGCCGAGGATCCCTTTTGGTTACTTTGGAGAGAATTTGGCTCTCTCACTGGTTTGGGTCCGAAAAAAGGATCTACCAAAGACTTTATTGAACGAGTTCGTAATCGAAAACGCCATGAGAAAATCACGCTGACCGTTTTGAAACATTCTGATGACTCCGACTTGATCGATGTGATTCATGATTCTGTTGGTCTTCAGGTTGAGTTGGCTGGATACGACAATGAGGTCGAAGTCTTCGAAAGTGTTCCTGATGGATGCCGAGCGGTTCATCTTTACTGGTGGTTGGAAGCAGAAGTCACTAACGGTGGATTCCATCAGTTCTTCTTCAACAAAGGAATCGATTGGGCTCTCATGACCTTAGAAGGGCTCAAGCTACTAAAAGAAGAGAAACTCGCACAAATACTTGCTCGCGCCATCGACGTGGCATTGCGAGAAGAGGACGAACAACTCGAATATGAAACAGACAATCCACTGGCCCTGATTGAAAACTATGTGCAAGCCCGCGAACAATCATCGCTACCGGAGCTTGACTCGGAATTCTATCAGCTTCGACATGGTGACGCTGCCGTTCGATTCATTAGAGATCATCCAGAGAGGTTTGTTTCTTGATTCGAAGATTTTCCTAGTTCTCAAGTCTTAAAAACACCCTTAGCGTTTACGAACGCTGCTCGAACTCTTTGCGTTTCTTTGCCTCTCTGCGACTTTGCGTCAAAAACTGAATCCTGAATCCCGTCTCCTGACTCCTCTTTTCGTCACTCCGACAACTGGCTAATGATTTCTTCCACACTTTCCAGTTGTTTCTTAAATCCAGCGAGAGTGTCGCGAACTTGGGCGACTACTTCTTCGGGGGCTTTGCTCACAAAGTTTTCGTTCCCCAATTTACCTTCGGTACTCTTGATCAACTTGCCGAGCTTTTCTTTTTCTTTTTGCTGACGAGCCAACTCGGCGTCTTTGTCGATGAGACCTTCGAGCGGTATATAACCGTCGGCGTCGTCCATCGTGAAACTCGCCGAGGCGGGAGGCCGTTCGATGTCGGCTCCGGCGGCTTCCAGAATAATGCGAGACAGGTTTTCGAACTGAGCCGAGACGTCGGTCAGGTCGCTCGCCACCTGATCGTTGCATTTCATGTACAGTTTCATCGGCGTCGATGGCGGGATGTTGTAAACCGCACGGACGTTCCGAATCGCGACGACGGTCTCTTGCAAGCGACCAAATCGCATTTCGAGTGCGCTGTCCTGCCAAGAACGGGGAATATTGTCAGTGTCGGGCCATTGGGCCAGGGTGACCGAATCGGCAGTTTCGTTGGGGTCAAACAAGCCGCGAGTGGGGGCCAGCTCTTTTAATCTGTCCCACAATTCTTCTGCAATGAACGGCGTGAACGGTGCCAACATGCGGAGCAGGGTATCCAATACGCCGACAAGGACACGTTGCACCTGCGGCTTTTGTTCCTCATCGCGCAAACGCGGCTTGATCATTTCCAGATACCAGTCACAGAACTCATTCCAGATGAAGTCCCGCAGCGAGCGCGTCGCCCCATCGAACTGATATCGCTCCAGGTATTCATTCACCTCATGCACCATCGACGACAGACGACTCAAGATCCAACGATCTTCGAGTCGCAAATCGGTTTCGTCAATCGTCCCCGGCGTGTAATCTTCGAGGTTCATCATCGCGAAGCGAGCCGCGTTCCAGAACTTGTTGCAGAAGTTGCGGCCATACTCGAACCGTTCCGAGTCCATCGTCGCCATTGAGACATCGGGATCGGGTGTGTACATCGGCGTCGGAAACTGACTTTCCTTCTTGCACTTCGTACAGACCATCGTCGGCTTGGCTGCGCCTTGAGGAATCGGGAACTCCCCCTTCATCGAACTCGGCACAACGATGGTGATGGTATCGAGCTTATACAGTTTCGGATCAATCAGCGTCTCACAATGCGGGCATTCGTAATTGATCGGCAACCGCACATCCTGCGTTTCTCCGGCAAACGAAGTGATCGTAAAGCGGACTGCATCGGTGCCGTACTTTCCGATCAGATCGACCGGATCGACGCCGTTCCCTTTCGACTTGGACATCGTCTGTCCAAATCCATCCAGAATTTTCGGATGGACGTGGACATGATGGAACGGAATGTCGCCCATATTGTAGAGACCAGTCAGCACCATCCGCGCGACCCACAACGTGATAATATCACGGCTCGTCACCAGCACACTTTTATCACCGGGATAGAAGTAGGGGAGGACGGTGTTCGTACCGTCACCCGAGTCATCCGGCTCGCCGTTGAGCGGCGGATTGCGATCTTCGTCGGGCCAGCCGAGCGTTTCCTGCGGCCAAAGTGCGGAGGAGAACCAGGTATCGAGTACGTCGGGATCTTGCTCGAAGCCTTCTTTTTCTAATCCCTCGGCAATTCCCTCCTCATCCTGCGCGACACATACAATAAATCGATAAGCCCCTTCACTCTCTTTGATAATCGGAAAGAGTTCCTTCTTGGGATTCTCCAGAAATTCTCCAGTCTCGACATGCTGTACTCGAACATAATACTGACCGTCCTGCTGATCTTCCTCCAACAAAGAATCCATGCCCGTTCGCAGAAGTTCATCAGTCCAATTGTCTTCTGTCAGATCAAATTCACGCGACCACACCGGAATGCGATGTCCCCACCAGAGTTGGCGACTGATGCACCAATCCCGTTTTTCACCGAGCCAGTCCAAATAGGTCTTCGCATAACGACCGGGATAGAACTTCACGCGACCATCTTCGACGGCATCCATGGCGTTCTGTGCCAGGTCATCCATGGCAACAAACCATTGATCTGACAAGTACGGTTCAACGGGAGTTTTGGAACGGTCACTGTGCTTGAGCGGCACGACGCGGTCTTCGACCTGTTCGAGAATCCCTTTTTGTTCCAATGCCTCCACCACTTTGTCACGAACCGCGTAACGGTCGAGACCTTCGTACTCACCGGCGTTCTCGTTGAATGTGCCGTCGGGATTGAGGAGGTTGATAATGTCGATCTCGTCCTCTTTACCGACATGCCGAAGGTAACAGGCGTAGTCGTTGGGATCGTGAGCCGGAGTGACTTTCACGGCACCGGTTCCCTTTTCTTTATCTGCGAGGAACGCATCTTCGATGATGGGAATATCACGCCCGTTGAGTGGAATGCGAACTTTCTTGCCGACCAAATCGGCATAGCGTTCATCGCCGGGATAGACACAAACGGCGGTATCACCGAGCATCGTTTCGGGTCGAGTGGTCGAGAAAGAGATTTTGGTGTCGGTTTCGTTGCCGTTTTGATCGACGACGAAGTAATGGAACGTCCAGAAGTGACCGTTCACATCTTCCGAGAAGACTTCATCATCGGCGACAGCGGTTTGCAAATGAGCGTCCCAGTTGACGAGACGTTTGCCGCGATAGATCAATCCGTCTTTGAACAGTTTGAAAAATGTTCGACGCACGGCTTTCTCACAAACATCATCGAGAGTGAAGCGAGTCCGTCGCCAGTCGCAACTTGCGCCGATCGATTTGAGCTGCGAAAGAATGCGACCTTCGTAAGTGTCTTTCCACTTCCAGATACGATTAACGAGCGCATCACGACCAATATCGTGTCGGGTGAGCCCTTCTTCTTCAAACATCCGTCGTTCGACGACCGCCTGCGTCGCGATGCCCGCGTGATCTGTCCCCGGCATCCACAATGATTCAAACCCTTGCATCCGTTTCCGACGAGTGATCAAGTCCTGCAAGGTGCCGTTGAGTGCGTGCCCCATGTGGAGCGCACCGGTCACGTTGGGCAGGGGAATCATGATCGTGTGTGACGGCTTGCCTTCTTGCGGATCGGCGTTGAAGTAGCCGTTCTGCTCCCAGTGGGTGTACCACCTCTGTTGGGCGGCTTGCGGATCGTACTGCTTGGGAAGTTCTTGTGGCATAGTAATCAAAGTTTGAAAAGTTTGAAAAGTTGTAGGGCAGGGGCCTCCCTGCCATGTTCGACTCGCAATATTTTCTTCGGCAGGCGGGAGCCCAATGATGTTCGGTACGCTTTTTGCGCATTGGATGTCTTAGTGTAAACTCTTCGTTTTTGCAAAGGAATGCAATGGCGAAAAACAACCAAAAACTCTCTCAATACGATCCCATCGAAGGGGCGGCCTTCCTGCGTCAGGTCTTCCCTCTGTTGGC
>JAURQH010000086.1 GCA_030836185.1 Planctomycetota bacterium | reverse complement strand
TCGGGCCGCGTCGGCTTTCGTGTAGCCTTCTTTGACAACGAGGTTGACGGCGTCCCGTTTGAACTCATCGGAGAAGACGCGTCTGGTGCGTTTTGGCTTCTCGGATGAGTGGGAATGGTTGGCAGAATTGTTTGACATGGCTTCCTCCAAATGGATGATAAAGGTTCCATTTGTTCTCCGCCATTGTTGGTCTACCGCATTCAGAACTCGAATCATGTGGGAATTGAACTTGCCGCTCAATACGAAAACTGCGTCATGCAGTCGGAAGCTCGTTGGGTTTTCGTCAAAATGTTAGATGGAACGACAGAAACTTTTCCCGGTGCTTATGCTCAAGTACGATATCTTCTAACCGGAGAGCGACTACCATATAACAAAAAAGGGGGCGTCTTCGGTCTAGTCGTTCCCGATGATGAATTCCGCTTTTCATCAGGTGGTTTGGGAGCGTGGGAAGCCGCCGCACGCTGGTCTTATATCGATCTCAATGGAACAAATATCCCCGGACCTGGACGCCGACTCAACGATGTGACGGTCGGGCTCAACTGGTATCTCAATCGATTCACGAAATTTCAGTTTAATTACATCCATGCATTTCTGGACGACCCGATCACCGGGAAGAGTGATACAGATGTCATCGCCGCGCGAACTCAGTTTGACTTCTAAGAAGTCTCCATGAGTACCCACCCGGCAGTCAGTGTCATTATGCCAGATGTTGTGAATGATATTTGAGAATCGGTAGAGTCACCTGGAACGTGGTTCCATAGTTGATCACGCAGGGTGGCCGGGTGATGAAATCACAAGATGACTTAGCGTGATCGTTCAAGCTGGTAAGGAACTTGGCGTATGTGTTTCGTACTCGCATGATGTGAACATCTCGCTGCTACGCAGCACGCCCTTTCAGGACGTGCCACCCAAAGCTCATTAGCTCCACGGGAGCGTCGCCTTCTCTGTCTGCCTATGATCTCTTTTGATCTTTGCGTTTCTTCGTGACTCGGCGGCTTTGTGTCAAAAAATGATATTTCAAAGTCGTCTTGCAATTTCATTCAGGTCAACCACTTGCTCAAGGGTATTCAAGGGTATTCAAGAGTATTCAAGGGTATTCAAGAGTATGAGAAGTGTGTGTCTGTGCCCCATACTTTTGAAGACTCTTGGATGCACTGATCACTCAAGGAGTTAGCACCATTTCAAGAGTCTCGGGTTATGGACTCTTGAACTCTTGAAACGGGTCTGAGTGTTCGAGAAATAGGGCGGTCGCGGCTCTTTGACTTCGCCGGCAATGTCTGCGGAGCCGATAGTAATTCATCGTTACCCACTCGTCGGGACAAAGCGTTCGAAGTCGGCGAGTTCTTTACGGCTGCCGACCACCAACGGGACGCGTTGATGGATGCTTTCCGGTTGGATGTCCAACACTCGTCTTGTGCCGTCAATGGCCACTCCACCCGCTTGCTCTGCCAGGAAGGCGACCGGATTGGCTTCATAGAGCAATCGCAGTTTGCCGTTTGGGTTATCGGTCGTGGGAGGGTAGAGGAAGATTCCCCCTTTCAGGAGCGTACGATGGAAGTCGGCCACCATCGAACCAATGTAGCGCGATGAGTAAGGGTGTCCCAGAACACCTTGCTTGAGTCGATCAATGTATTGTTGATAGCGGGGTGGGAACGAGGCACTATAACCTTCGTTGACGGAGTAATATTTTCCCTGTTCGGGCATTTTCATGTCGGGATGACTCAACACATACGCGCCGATGCTTGGATCGAGCGTAAAGCCGTGAACTCCGTTGCCGACGCTATAAACGAGAATGGTCGATGAACCGTACACGACATAACCGGCTGCAATTTGTTGGCGTCCGGGTTGTAAAACCCAGGCTTCAGGATCATCGAGGGACGCTCCCTCTGGACGACGCAGGATGGAGAAGGTTGTTCCAACGCTGACATTCACATCGATATTGGAAGAACCATCTAACGGATCGAAGACAATCGCATACTTGGCGTTTTCAGATCCTTGATGAACGAGCATCGGGTGCTCATTTTCTTCCGATGCAAGTACTCCAATGGTCTCGCGAACAGAAAGCGCATGACCGAGAACTTCGTTCGAGTAGACATCGAGTTTTTGTTGAGTCTCACCCTGAATGTTGATTTCACCATGTTCACCGAGAATGTTGGAAAGACCCGCACGCTGAACTTTCGCCTGAATCAACTTAGTAGCGAGTGTGATACCGGAAAGAAGCCAGGAGAATTCTCCCGAGGCACCTGGGAACTTTTTCTGTTCCTGCAGGATATGTTGCTGAACGGTCATCAGTGGTTCCCCACTGAGGCTGGCGTGAGGCGCTTGTGTCTCGCTCATGTCGATGAATGTCTGACTGTTGGGCAGTCACCTTTGCGGTTGGTGGTGAAAACTGGAACAAGACTCACGAGCACCATGCGTCCCGTCCTTTCGGCATGCTAACCGTCCGTTGAGGCCGTCTCCACCCTGCTCAGAGACTTATTTGCTGATTCTCTCAACTAAGAGTGACCAGTCTTTCTGCCGGCACTTTTCGGCAGCATCCACCGGTAATAATTGCAGGCCAATGTGCGAGATTCCCACCTTATTACGAGAGTTATGTGATATTCAGAGAGGCCGTAAGTGTCTTCTCTTTAGGGAGATACCTGTTTTGCTTGTGACCCATTGAAAAAAATACCAGTTTGTTTGTCCGAAATGACAATGCTTTCGGATTTACTTCCAGACGAGGACGACAAACAAGTCACCTCACAACAAAACAACTACTCAGGGAGCTATCACGATGAAAACTCAAACGACTCAAAAGAAACTCGTCCGCGAACTCAAAAACTTGCGAACTGAAGCTGCTAACAAAAAAGCCGCTGACAGAAATCGCTGCTGCCGTTGCTGTCGCTGCTGCCGTTGCTGGTAATCACTAACAACGACAACCCGAAATTCGCAAAAGCCGCTGAGGATGATTCCTCGGCGGTTTTTTGTATGCGTTCTTCGAATGCAAGTCTGAAACTCTGTCATACCAAGTTAATTGATTGATCATGGCTGACCACGCGGATAGGATCGCATGAGATATTCTCTCACTTGGTCTGGTTCTGCTCGTGTCTCGTATCCGCAAAAAAGACTCTGGCGGCTTGTCCGACGTCCGTGACAGTGAGTTTCTCACTGAACTCTGGCGGTTTCGGGAGAAGCTGCGCTCGTCTCGCGATATTGGTAAGTTGATCAAATCGGCCATTAAATTGGCCCGCCAGCATTTTGAGGCAGAGGAAGGATGCCTGGCGACGGTAGCCCCAGGAGAATATTTGGCGGAAGTTCAATGGTCTCAGCCGAACACCGCAGAGTGGGATCCCGACTTGTTGGGAGGGTTTCTGCGTGGGCAGAAAGTGAAGGTTCCCAAAAACACCATGTTGGCCCGGATTCGTCGACGTGGTCGCATGTGAGGGGTGTTGGTCCTGCGTCGAGAAAATCAGCATTTCTTTTGGGACTCTCGACAAGACTTTTCCGCACTCGCCGATGTCGTCAACGAAATGATCGATACTGTCGAGCAGGAACGAATTAGCGAAGTTCGTTTGCAGGTCGATCAAAAAGTTCTCGAACAGGTCAAGCCGAAGCACCTTTTTTATAAGTTGTTGCACGCGATTAAATCACTGACAGACTATGACCACTCCGCAGCGCTTTTGATATGCGACGAAGATGGCGGCTCGATGGAAGTCGTCGCGGAGCAAGTTGCGTTTCAAAAACGGAAGGGAGAGAACGTCGGCCTGGCGTTACCCCTTGATCGAGACACGCGAAAGTTGTTGAAGTCGGGCCAGCCGTTTGGTTTTGACCGACAAGATGGTGCTTGGGAACAATGGGCCGGTGCAGAAGCCGCGACATTGGTTGAACTGCTCGATTACAACCCAATGATGGCAACCGACCGCTTCCCTGCCGCCGAGCATTCGATGATTTGCGTTCCGTTGGTGACGAAGGACGGGCTGATTGGTGCGCTGAAAGTCGCTTCGATCCATGCGGGAACATTGCGGGAATACGAAACCGATTTACTGTCTCAATTTCTTCCTCAGGCTTCGGTGGCTCTTCAGAATCTGAAACGGACCGAGTCGCTGGAAAATCAGGTCATCGCGGCAGAACGAAAATACGCGATGGCAGAACTCGCCCGTGGTGTCGCCCACGATGTCAATAACGCGTTAGGAGCTGTCTTGCCGTTGGTGCAGCAGATGCAAACCGATTTGGAGGATGGTTTCTTCGACGAGTCTGAAACGAAAGAAGACTTGCAGGAAATCGAGAAGTCACTTTTGGTCTGTAAACGCATCTTCAACGGCATGTTGCACTTTGCTCGTAACGAAACCCGGAATGCCAGCGATGTGTCACTGGCCTTGGTGATCGAATCGGCGTTGTCGATCTTCCGGCAAAGCTTGGAACGCCATAAAGTTCAGGTGATTGTGGCGGTCCCTGCCGACTTGCCTATGATTGAAGCCGTTCAGGCGGATATTGAACAGTTGGTCTTGAATCTCATCGGCAATGCACGCGATGCGATGGAGCCGAATGATGAATTGAGAATTGTGGCATCGGCTGAAGAGCAGTTTGTGGTGCTGGAAGTGACCGACACCGGTTGTGGTATTCCCCCAGACCACCTGGCGAAAATTCAGGAACCATTCTTCACGACGAAAGCCGACGGCAACGGTTTGGGGCTGGCAATCTGTCGGTCGATTGTCGCTCAGTTACGCGGACAATTCAAAATCGAGAGTGAATTGGGCCGAGGGACACACGTGACGGTGAAGTTACCGTACCGAAATGGTGGATAGGAAAGTACCAATGGCACGACGCACACATATTATGATTGTCGATGACGAGCCGGATATGCTTCGCTCGGTTTCGCGCGTCTTACGTCGCGATCACGAAATCACAACGGCAGAATCGGGAGAAGATGCTCTCGAAAAACTCGCCAACGGCACTCCCGACTTGGCCATCGTCGATATCCGCATGCCGGGAATTAACGGCTTTGAATTAACACGCCGCCTTAAACAACACGATCCCGACCTCGATGTGATTCTGATGACGGGCAACGCCGAAGAACCGGACGATAATCTCATTCAAGCCATCGATGGTGGGGCGTTTTACTTCATCACCAAACCTTTTGATCGCAGGGTGTTGATTACCTTAGTGAATCGTTGTTTGGAACTGCGTCGGTTACGGCGTGCGGAACGTCGTTATCTGGACCGTTTGGAACGCGAACTGGACGACGCACAGAAGTTTCAGTTGAGCTTGTTGCCTCCTCCGTTTCAAAATATCGCTGGTATGAATATTCACGCACGTTATCTGGCGTGTAGTGAGTTGGCGGGAGATATTTACGATTATGCTTCCGCTGGTGAGAATGCGGTTGCCTTCATGGTGGCTGATGTCGTTGGTCACGGAGCGTCAGCGGCCATGATGACCTCGGTCGTGAAGTCGGTTTTTCACGCAGCCGCCGGTCAAGACTTCCAACCATTAACGGTCATTGAACACGTCAAAGAAGGAATCCGCACGTTCGACCCGAGTCGGTTCGTCACACTAACCTGCGCGCGTCTCGATACCAAATCGGGAGAATTAACTTACGTGAATGCCGGCCATCCTCCCGGCATTCTGCATCGAGGAGGAGAGAAACACGACCTTTTGATGCCGACAGCACCGATGCTGTCCTCGACGTTCCACGATGTTCCGTTTCAAGACGAGACCGTGCAGCTTGACGCGAGTGACTCCGTCTTGCTCTACACGGATGGAGTCACGGAAACCCAGAGTAAAAGCGAAGAGATGTTCGGCCAGGACCGAATGACCTCGCTCATGACTCATGATGGCTATCAAGGTGGCGAACTGCTCGACCGTATTTTGCACTCGATCAGCGAATTCGCCGGCAGCAAACCCCAACTGGATGACATTACGCTATTGGCGGTGGGGAAGGTTTAAGTGGTTGAGATAAGCTCCACCACGCAGTGACTTCCCATTTCGTCGGGGAGTTCGTATCGGAAACAAACCTCGCCGGTGAGTTTCAAGTTCTTCAATTCCATTGCCGAGCTTTCCAGTTCTTGCTCGGCACGCTGTCCCTTGAACAACAGCATCTTCACAAATCGTTTGCGGACTGGCTTCAAGACGTTCAATAGTTTCTCGATGGAGCCCACCGCACGAGCCGTGAGGATGTCGATCTCGTGAGTCGGTAGCGATTTCAAAACGGTCTCGCCCCGTTTGTCGTGGACGACGACATTCGTGAGTTCCAGATCGTTCACGACTTCTTGCAGAAAGCGGGCTTTCTTTTGGGTCGAATCGACCAGATGCACTTTCATCTCGGGATACAGAATGGCGAGTGGGATGCCGGGATAACCGGCTCCCGTGCCGAGATCGAGAATCGATTTGGCATCCGCGTACAAAGGGCTTGGTAACAGTGAATCGATGATGTGCTTGATGACCGCTTCGCGAGGTTCAGTGATGGAGGTCAGGTTAAATTGTTTGTTCGTCTCCAGCACCAGTTCGAGATGCCGGGCGCATTGATTGATTTGCGTCTCCGTCATCGAGATGGAATCGGGCAACTGTTTAGAGAGCAGGGGGGGGAGTGAATCAGTCATGCTTGTTCGTTTATTGAAGAGATGTCCAGAATGCCTGATTGTATCGGGAGACGTCCAGTCTCGATACCTCGCCGGTTGAGTTCAAAATCATAGCCGTTGGTGGAGCAATGACGCTCTGCGCAGGAGAAACCGCCGAGCTTCATCGTCAAAAGTGATTTGGCCCGGCTTGCTCGCGCAAGCGAAGTGTAGGCTGGGACTGGTCCCAGCTTAGCTTCTGAATGTTTTTCAATTCTCGATGTTCTAAATTCAATCCTTGCGAAATCAGGCCGGGGCGCTGACAATGGAATGTCCAACCGATTTGCCTCACTGACCCTGCCTGGAGGTTTCCGTGCGATTTTCAATTTACTCAACGGCCGTTCTGCTCCTGCTATGCAGCATGGTGTCGGCTGCCGAACATACCAAAGACACTCCCGAAGTCGTCAAAAAGAACCTGAAAGCTGGCAAGGCGACTCTCGTTGATGTTCGCGAAGTTGAAGAATGGGATGAAGGTCATCTGGCCGACGCCAAGTTGTGGCAACTCTCCGATATTAATGATGGCCCTTCCAAAGACGATCTGAAAAAACGGTTCGGTGACAAGACCGTTGTTTATCTACATTGTCGGGCGGGAACTCGGGCACTCTATGCTGCCGAGAAATTAAAAGATAAAGGCTATGAAATTCGTCCGCTCAAGCAGGGCTATGCGGAGTTGCTGAAAGCTGGCTTCAAACAAGCCGACTAAAAAATAGAGATATTCTCTCGGCCTTCTGAGATTCATTATTCTTCACCCACACATTTCCACACTGCATTCTGGAGTTGATCCATGAAGTTTCTGTCTTGTCTGTCGTCGATGGTTTTATCGCTGTGTCTTGTGAGTTCCGTTTCGGCGGCGAAGCCGATCTTTCAGAGCGGTGTGATCTCTGCAAGTACCCCCGGCAACTCAGTGGTGGTGAAAGCCAACATCAAGGGTGCCAAAAAACTGTACCTCGTTGTGAATGATGCCGGGGACGGGTTCAGTTGCGATTGGGCCGGATGGGAAGCTCCCGTTTTGGTTGGCAAATCAGGCGAAACGAAACTGACCGAGATGAAATGGAAGTCGGCTCAATCGGGTTATGGTGCTGTGCAGATCAATGCCAATTGCCGCAATCAAACGATGAAGAAAAATGGTGCGGTCATTGAAAACGGTATCGGCGTACACGCCAATTCGATCATCGAATACGAGTTACCTGCCGGGTACAACGAGTTTCACGCGACTGGATTTCTGGACGATGGAGGAGCGAATCAAGGGTGTGGTAGTACCGTTCAGTTTCTCGTTTTCACGGAGAAGCCGGATGCCCAATTTGTGTCCGCAGCGGTCTCGGCTCAGGTGACAGACCGTACTCCTGAAGCGGCTCTCGATGGTTTGACCGTCAATGACGATCTCAAGGCGACGTTATTTGCCGCCGAGCCGATGATGTATAGCCCGTCAAACATTGATGTTGATCACAAAGGCCGCGTGTGGGTCTGCGAAGTCGTCAACTACCGCAAGTTTCGTAATAAGTCTCCCGAACGGACAGAGGGAGATCGCATTCTGATTCTCGAAGATACCGATGGAGACGGCCAAGCCGATAAAGAGACCACTTTTTATCAGGGACGAGACATCGATTCGGCTCACGGCGTGTGTGTTCTCGGTAATAAAGCCATTGTCTCTGCCGGTGACAGCGTGATGATTCTCACCGATGAGGATGGAGACGACAAAGCCGACAAGAAAGAAATTCTCTTCAGCGGCATCGCGGGGACTCAGCACGATCACGGCATCCATTCGTTTCTGTTTGGGCCGGATGGGAAGTTGTACTTCAATTTCGGTAACGCAGGAAAACATCTTTACGACAAAGACGGCAACGCCATTGTCGATAAGCGGGGCAACGTCGTAAAGGATGACCGCCAGCCGTATCAGGAAGGGATGGCGTTCCGCTGTAACATAGACGGTAGTGAAGTGGAAACGCTCGGTTGGAACTTCCGCAACAACTGGGAGTTGGCGGTCGATTCGTTCGGCAATGTCTGGCAATCGGACAACGACGACGACGGTAATCATGGTGTGAGAATCAACTTTGTCATGGAGTATGGCAATTATGGTTATAAAGACGAATTGACGGGGGCTGGTTGGCGCGATTTCCGAACTGGTCTCGAAGAAGAAATCCCCTTGCGTCACTGGCACCTAAACGATCCTGGCGTGGTTCCGAATTTATTACAAACTGGTGCCGGATCACCGACCGGGATTCTTGTGTATGAGGGTTCCTTGTTGCCTGACCGATTTGTCGGTGAACTGGTTCATTGTGATGCCGGTCCGAATGTGGTTCGTGCCTATCATGTTGATGAAGATGGAGCCGGATTCTCGGCGGAAGTCGAAGATATTCTTGTCGGTACCCAAGACAAATGGTTTCGTCCGTCAGATGTGTGTGTGGCTCCCGATGGCTCGCTGATCATCGCCGACTGGTACGATCCGGGAGTTGGCGGTCATGCCCAAGGAGACGTTGAACGCGGTCGTTTATTTCGCGTGGCTCCCGAAGGTTCCGCTTACAAGATGCCGAAGTATGATTTTGAATCCGTCGAGGGGGCGATTGTTGCCTTGCAAAGCCCCAATATGGCAGCCCGTTATCTGGCTTGGACAAGTTTGCACGAGATGGGCCTCAAAGCAGAACCCGCGCTGAAAGAATTATGGCAGTCCGATGCTCCTGATTATTTGAGAGTGCGTGCGTTGTGGTTATTAGGAGATCTTCCCGGTCGTTGGTTTCAATATATGGGAGAAGCCTTCGATGATAAAAACGATCAAATCCGTATTGCCGGGTTACGCTTATCGCGTCGGGTTGGAGTCGAAACAGCAGGAACCGTTTCCGTGTTATTCGACGATCCTTCTCCGAAAGTGCGTCGTGAATGTGCGATTGCCTTGGTCGAATCGGACTCGGACGAGGTGCCGGAATTGTGGGCGAAACTCGCCGAACAAACCGATGTCCACGATCGTTGGATGCTGGAAGCACTCGGCATCGCGGCTCGTGGTCGGTGGGATGCTTGTCTTGATGCCTATCTGAAAGATAAAGATATTCTCGACGAAGCCCCCGGCTTCATCGTCTGGCGTTCACGGGGAACAAAAACTCCCGAACTACTCGCCAAAATTATTGCCAGTAATGAGACGCCTGCGGAATACCTGCCGTATCTGTTTCGTTCGATGGACTTCCAGCCGAATGTGGAATTGCGGAATGACGTGTTGACGAATCTCGCTTTTGGCGATTTGGAACGGACACAACAAGTCTCCTTCGTGCGAGGTGAAGCACTCAATCGGATCGAGAATATCGATTTCAAAAAGCATTCTGAATATAAGAATGCTTTGAATCAGATTCTCGACTCGCAAGAGGGGACGTTGCAATACATCACTCTTGTCGACAAATTCAACCTCGAAGAACGCTATTCGCAAGTCCTCAAACTGGCTCAGTCGAAACCCGATACCCAAGAAGGCGTTGCCGCGGCAACATTGCTGATTAATAAGAAGCAGTGGTCCATGTTGAGAAAGGCAATTCTGTCAGAGGATCGCAAGGTCGCAGAAACGACATTGCAGGTACTCGGCAACACCGGTTCGGGGGGCTTACTGGGGTTGCTGATTCCGATTGTGACTGAAGAAAGTCAAGATGCCGAGTTACGAAGGCAGGCGATTCGTGCTTTGGCGAAGACCCGCAACGGTGCTCAACGACTCGTCGAATTAGCTCAGCAGAAGAAGCTGGATGCCACACTCACTCCCGCGGTCGCCGCCGGTTTGCACACTGCGCAATGGCGTGATATCAAAGAGCAAGCCGAGAAGCTGTTTCCATCACCCCCGTCGAAGAATAACAAACCGCTACGACCGATCACCGAACTGGTCAAACTGAACGGCGATCCAACTCGTGGAAAATTGTTGTTTAATACGACCGGTACCTGTGCCAAGTGTCATATCGTGAACGATATTGGCAAGGAAGTCGGTCCGAACCTGTCCGAGATTGGTTCGAAACTCTCGCCACAAGCGATGTATGAATCGATCCTCTTTCCCTCAGCCGGTGTTTCACATAACTACGAAACCCATATGATTGTCACCGAAGACGGTACGTCAATCAGCGGGATTATGGTGAGTGATACTCCCGATTCGGTGACGCTGAAGGGAGCCGACGCGATTCCCAAAACAGTGAAAAAATCGGCCATTGAAGAAATGGTCACGCAGAAGATTTCGCTGATGCCCGCCGACGTGCAGAAGCTACTCACCGAGCAGGAACTGGTTGATATTGTGAAGTACATGCAAATTCTGAAGAAGAAGTGACATTCGTTCTTGGTTAGTTGCCTGTTGTGGTTTGTTAAGCATAACTCCAACACCGGCGGGAACCTTTCCTGCTGGTGTTTTTATTGTAAAGTCGGTGGGTTAGTGAATAGAGATGAGAAAGATGCTGAGAAAAACAGTTTTGCAACGCCTGTTTTTTCGGGTGATGCGCAGCCGAAACGCAGGTCGATCTTAGTCTTTTCAGGCTGCGTTTTATTGGTGATATCTGGCTTGGTTTCGACGACTGGTACGGTCGTAATGTTATTGTCCAGTTTCATCACTCCCGAAATCACTGACTTTCCTGTTAACGCATACACTCGTTTGGTTCTGCTGGGCGGATTGACGGGATCCCTTTCCTTGGTTGCCTCGGGGATTTTCTTTTATCTCCGACATTGGCGTCTGGCGTTGTTTTTAATGTTTCTCGGTTATGGCTTGTCCGCTTTTTGTCATTCCGTCACCAGCCCTCTTGCAAATTGATGACTTTCGATCTGCATCAATCAACAATTCTTGATGTACCAACAATGTTTATCAGGCCGTAGGCTGGGACTCGTCCCAGCAAAATAGCGAAATCGTTAATGGCAATAAATCTTTTGATGATCGAATGCCAATTGCTTCATCGTTAAACGATCTTATTTGCAAGTCTTAAAAAGCTGGGACTTGTCCCAGCCTACGGCGAAACCACGTCCTTATCTCATTCTGCATGTTTGAACTCATCGCCGTACCAATGATTAGAGTTTCCCCAATCTTCAGGGTAGTTACCCATCTTCACATATCGATGAAACGACGACCACGGCCAATCTTTCACGCGTTCGACCAACCCGTGCTTTAAAGGGTTTATATGCAGATAATCGAGGCATCGTTTCAGGTCATCTTCATCACGGCAAGCATGTTCCCAGAACCGACGTTGCCAGATTCCTCGCTCTCCTTTGCGATGCCTGCTTTCGGTGATGGTTTCTTCTGCTGTCGAATGTTCTCTCCAGCTTCTCGTGAATATGCTTTTTACACGCCGAATGCGCATGGAGTAATCGTTGTCTCCACGTGGTAATTCCCTAATTGTGTGAATGTGATCGGGAAGTAAGAAAATCCCGTGATTGTAAAAGGATGACTTGCACGCACTTCTCGAAACGCTTTTCGCAGGCAATCTCGCCCTAGTTCGGTCGTCAATATATTACGGCGTTGATTGGTGACGATGGTGAAGAAGAAAACCTGTCCTTCTTTGGATCGTCGATAGGTTCGCATGACAAAGCTATCCGTATTTTGCTGGGACGAGTCCCAGCCTACACTGGCTGTGCGTATATGTCGATGTTTTTTGATCACGATCTGCTCCAATAAACAATTCTTGATGTACTCGATCAGACCCGGCATACTGCTTGAAGGGAATTTCTTTCGTCTTCAACAATTGGGTCACTATGCAACGTCGACAATTTCTACAAACATCGGGTTTATTGGCGGCAGGTTATATGGTTGGTCCTGCTCTCGCCTCCGCAGCCGGGCCACTTACGGGAAAGATTCGCAAGTCGCTCAAGTGGAGTATGGTGCAGGATCGCTCGTTGTCGCTTCCAGAAACTCTTGCCAAGATCAAAACGCTCGGTTACGAAGGGATCGAACCGCGTTTTCGGGAAGTTGAACCTGAAGCGGTGGATGCCTGGAAGAAAGCCCGCGATGAATCGGGTCTGATCATTGATGGCTTGGTCGCGGTCCCTTTCGATCAATTGCGGGAAGGAGTCGACCGTATCAAAGAACTGGGCGGCTCATCGTTGTTGTTGGTCGTTCGGTACGATGAGAAAAAACCGTACAAAGACAACTGGCAGGAAACGCAAGCTGCCATCAAAGACGCGGCACCATATGCAGAAAAGCAGGGGATTCAATTTCTGATCGAAAATGTGTGGGCGTCGTTTTTGATCAGTCCGCTGGATATGAAAACATATGTTGATGAAATTGACTCGCCAGCCGTCGGTGTTCATTTTGATATCGGCAATGTCATCCGCTGGGGAGTTGCCGAACATTGGATCGAAGTGTTGGGTTCCCGGATCAAGAAACTCGATCTGAAAGAATTCGACCTAAAAGTCGCCATGAACGAAGGACTCCGCAAAGGGTTCGGCATGCCAATGGGGACGGGCAGTGTGAACTGGAAAGCCGTCCGCGAAGAACTGGTCAAACTCAAATTTTCGGGATGGGCAGCCGCGGAAGTTCCCGGTGGAGACTTCACCCGTCTTGCCGATGTCTCGAAACAGATGGATGAAGTCTTTGAACTCGTGTGAGGTGAGGGATTCAAGGCCGACTAGAAAATAATTCGTAGGGCCGGTTCTACCGGCCTCAAGATGACAACATTAATCAGGATAACAATTGACTATGAATCAAATCACACGTCGCGACTTTGTCAAAACAACTGCCGCCGGTGCGAGTCTGTTTGCAGCACCTGCGATACTCTCCGCTATTAACCAGAATGAAAAGCTGAATCTTGCGTTCATTGGTGTGGGCGGTCGCGGAGGACGAAATCTGAAAACGATGACTTCGTACGGCAAGGTTCCCGTCAATGTGGTCGATTTGTGCGATGTGGACGAACGGCATCTCGCTCGACAAAAAGAGGAATTCCCGAATGCGAAAACGTACAAAGACTTTCGTCGACTGTACGATGCACGGGGATCGCGGATTGATGCCGTTGTTGTCAGTACGCCGGAACATACGCACGCCTACGCAACGATGCCGGCATTGCTGCAGGGAAAGCACGTTTACTGCGAAAAGCCACTGACACACAATGTTGTCGAAGCGCGGGCAGTGACCGAAGCGGCTGCGAAAGCGAATGTGGCAACACAAATGGGGACACAAATTCACGGCTTGCCCAACTATCACCGCGTTGTCGAACTGATTCAATCAGGGGCTATTGGCAAAGTGACCGAAGCGCACGTTTGGGTCTCGCGTGCTTGGGGACGACAATCTGCAGAAGACGCCAAAACCAATAAAGATATTGTCCATGTGATGGAACGTCCCGAAGTAGGGATGACTCCCCCCGAATATGTCGATTGGAACTTATGGCTTGGTCCCGCTCAGGAACGACCGTTTCACGAGGACTATTTTCCCGGTCCAAAATGGTATCGCTGGTGGGAGTTTGGGAATGGAACCATGTCCGATTTAGGCAGTCATTGGAACGATTTGCCGTATTGGGCGCTTGAACTGGATGCTCCTAAAACGATTGAAGCTTTCGGTCCCGATCCGCACCCTGAAATTGCCCCCGCATCGATGACGGCCATGTATGAATACGGTCCGCGAAAAGGACGGATGGGGAATTTACCAGCACTTAAACTTGGCTGGTATCAGGGAGATCACAAACCGAAGATCTGGCGAGACAAAGGAATTCCTCAGTGGAATAACGGCGTCTTGTTCATCGGTGAGAAAGGAATGCTGCTGTCGGATTACAGTAAGTATTTGTTGTTACCCGAGGACAAATTCAAGGACTTCACGCCTCCCGAAAAGTTTATTCCTGATTCTCCCGGACAGCATCAGGAATGGTTGGAAGCCTGCGTCAATGGGACGCCGACGGCAAGCCCGTTCAGTTATGCCGGGCCTCTGACCGAAGCCAATCACTTAGGAAATGTCGCTTTCCGGGCGGGCAAGAAGATCGTTTGGGATGCGAAAAATATGAAGATTCCCAACGCTCCCGAAGCCGAGCGATTCCTCGGTCGGACTCCGCGAGAGGGGTGGAGTCTCAAGGGGTGACCCTCACATGAAGACGCGCATGAAAAACCCCGGTCGAGATTTTCTCGGCCGGGGTATCAATGTTGTTCATTTTCGTAGGCTGGGACTTGTCCCAGCAAGTATAGAGAAGGTATCAATTTTAATTTTTCTTTGATGGTATAAAGTGAGCCTCGTCATTTTATCATCGAGATTCATATGCAAATCATAAAAGCTGGGACTTGTCCCAGCCTACTCCGACCGGGGTTTAGTTTTATCCCTGAGTCACTCTGGCAAGCGAGCGTGTTCGATCGGCGGGAACTCGCCCGTGCAGGCTTTCATGAAGGCGACCAGATCGGCGACTTCCTGTTCCGTGAGATTGAGTTTTTTCACTTTGTCGGACAACCACGGATTGGGTGTCCCCCCCTTGTTATAATGCTGGACGGTTTCTTCCAAGGTCTTCAAACTGCCGTCGTGCATGTAGGGGGCGGTGAATTCAACATTGCGGATGGTGGGAGTTTTGAAGGCGCCTTTGTCTTTCTCTTCACCCGTGACAACGAAACGTCCCATGTCTGGTTCGTCGGCGTCCATACCGATTCCCAGGTTGTGATACTTTTCATCGGAAAGATTCGCACCAACATGACAAGCCGCACAGTTGACTCGCTCGCTGAAGAAAAGTTTATAGCCACGTTCTGCCGACTCTGACATCGGTTTGTCTTTGGCACCCGCCATCAACATGTCATACTTGGTTTTGAGGTCTTCTTCCTCAGCAATGATCTCTTCGTCGAGGGCTTTTAGGGGCTTCAACTGTTCGTAATAATCGAATGCGGAAGGACCGGTGACGATGGCGCGTTCGAAGGCAGCGATGGCTTTCCCAACATTATCGATGTTCACGCCATCTTCGAAGACTTTATCGAACTGAACTTTGTATCCAGGAATTTCCGCAATGGTTTTCACGGCGGCTTCATGAGTGTTCCCCATTTCGATGGGGTTGGCAATTGGCCCAACCGCTTGAGCTTCGAGAGACTCGGCACGACCATCCCAGAATTGAGCGGTTGTTAAAATTCGGTTGTAACTAACAGGCGAATTGCGGCCGCCTTCTTGTCCATCAACACCAATGCCGAATTGGGAATCGAAGGCGTAGCCTTTGTCGGGATGATGACAACTGGCACAACTAATGGTGTTGTCGGATGAGAGTCGAGTGTCGAAATAGAGTTGTCGTCCGAGTTCGATTTTCGCTTTGGTGAGCGGGTTCTTTTCCAGTGGCTCTTGCGGGATTTTACCCACATTGAGTCCCATCGGTAGAGAGACTTCGAGGGTGACATGATTCATTGGTTCGGCAAGCCACTTCTCGATGGTATCGAGTTTCAGGGGGCCGTCTCCGGGGATACCGGTAAGAAGGTCGCCTTCTCCCAATTTTACTTCCAACGAGGTTGGAACAGTGGCCGTCTCTTCTGCGGGTTTCTCTTCGACAGGCTCAGCGGTCGGTGTTTCCGATTCCGTTGATTGAGATGTTGGCTCTTCCATTAATGAATCAGCTTCGCTTCCAGCATCGGCGATTGTAGTTTCAGGCTTCTCTGCCGAGACATCATTATCGACGGGTGTTCCATCTCCATCCCCCGGAGCACAACCGACAACTACCGACAATACAGCCAAGGTTAAAAATTGTGACGCTCGAAATAACATGATCAGCATTCTCCCGATGAATTTTCTCGAAATACAATCTCTCTCTTTTTTATTATAGAAAATGGACTTGGTCTGTCTACCGGCAGAGTGTTCACTTCAACTTGTAGCCTTGTTGTTTCAGTAGGGTGCGAACGGTCTCTCTGTGATTTCCCTGGATGTCCAGGTTGCCGTCCTGTATCGAGCCTCCCGCTCCACATGTTGATTTGAGTTGCTTCAAAAGGGCGGCGTGATCGTTATTGGCGGCCAGTCCTCGAATCACGGTCACGGTTTTTCCTCGTTTCCGTTTTTCGATAGCGATGACGATCGTTTGCTCTTCTGGGGGAGTTCGCACAATTTCTGGAGGTGGGCATGTGCATTCAGCTTCCAGTTTTTCGCAGATCTCGCAGCGAAGCGGTCTGTCGAAAGGAGTTCCTTCAAAGAGTCGCATCATGAGGACTTTCGTTTTGAAGATTCAAAAACAGAAATATTGCTCGACACTTTGAGAATGGGTGAGACTCATCCTTCAAGGTCTTCCCAGCGTGTGTAACAATGGTTCAGTTCGGTATCGATGATTGCCAGCCGATCAGTCACCGCTGTCATGGTTTGGGGATCCTGTTTGAAGAAATCTGGGTCAGACATCGTCTCGGTCAACTCGTTCTGTTCAGTTTCGAGACGTTCAATTTTCTGTGGTAACTCGTCGAGTTCGCGCTGGTCCTTGTAGCTAAGTTTCTCCTTCTTTGGAACAGGGGTAAGAGTTTTCGCAGAAGATTTTGTGTCTATCGTTTGTTCTGAAGACGTTTCCAGATCTGCGAACCCCTGTTTCTCAATGCGGACATAATCGTCATAGCCACCATCGATTTCGCGAATCGTTCCGTCTCCTTCGACGGCGATGATGCCCGTGACGACATTATTGAGAAAGGCCCGGTCGTGGCTAACCAAAAGTAAGGTTCCGCTATAGCTGGCGAGCAACTCTTCAAGCAGTTCGAGAGTCTCCAAGTCCAGGTCGTTGGTCGGCTCATCGAGGATCAGTAGATTGGAAGAGCGTTTGAATAATCTTGCCAGAAGCAGACGGTTTCGTTCTCCTCCCGAAAGTGATCGAGCGGGACGCCGTGCACGTTCCGGGGTAAACAGGAAGTCCTGTAAATAGCCGTAAATGTGTTTTCGTTGCCCGTTGATTTCGAGCATCTCTTGACCTTCGCCGACATTCTCGACGACCGTCTTTTCTTCGAGAATCTGTTCTCGTAATTGATCGAAGTACAGTATATCGAGGTTTGTTCCTTGGCGCACTGAACCTGCTTGTGGTTCGAGATGTTTGAGGAGTACCTTCAGTAGCGTCGATTTGCCGGCCCCGTTTGGCCCAATGATGCCGATTCGGTCACCCCGGCTGATGAGTGTGGAATAATTATCGATGATTTTGCGATCTTCGTAAGCGAATGACACCTTTTCCGCTTCGATGACGAGTTGCCCGGACCTTCCCGAATCGACCGCTTGTAAGCGAACATTCCCCACCTTTTCACGACGCGCTTTGCGTTCCTCTCTGAGTTTCTTGAGTGCTCGCACGCGACCTTCATTGCGAGTGCGGCGGGCTTTGATGCCTTGGCGGATCCAGACTTCTTCTTCGGCCAGTTTCTTGTCGAACAGAGCGTTCTGCTTTTCTTCAGCTTCAAGAGCGGCGGCTTTGCGTTTCAAGAATGTCTGATAGTCGCAGGTCCAGTCAAACAGACGGCCTCGGTCGAGTTCAATGATCCGATTGGCGAGAGATTGTAGAAATTCCCGGTCGTGAGTGATGAAAATGAGCGTGCCATTATAAACCTGCAGGAAATTTTCCAACCATTTGATGGCATTGATATCGAGGTGGTTGGTCGGTTCGTCAAGTAACAGAATATCGGGTTCTTCGACAAGTGATTGCGCTAACAGCACACGTCGTTTCATTCCTGAAGAGAGTGTCGCAAATTGTGCTTTCTCGTCGAGTTGCATTCGCGAAAGAATTTTTGAGACCAGATGAGATTGTTCCGAAGCATGATCATCACTGACTCCTCGGCCGACAATTTCTGCAATGGTTCCTTCGGTGTCCGCGGGGACTTCCTGAACCAATCGTGCGATGCGGCAACCTTTTTCAGGACGGATTCCACCCTCGTCGGGATCGAGTTCTCCGGCGAAAATCTTCATCAGCGTCGATTTGCCGGCTCCGTTACGCCCCAAAAGTCCGATGCGTTCGTAGCGTTCAATTTCGAGTGAGACATCGTCCAAAATGGGATCGGCATCCCAGGTGAATGTGACGTTAGAGAGGGAGAGTAGAGACATAGAGGTATTACTGGAAAGAGAAAATATCCGTGAGTACGAATTCAGGTAAAATTTGAATCTTCGCCGTTATCAGGTTCAACATCAACCGTGACGCGAAGTGAGAGAGGGCCGGCTCCGATGACGATCCCGCGAACCGGAGCCACATCGGTGTAGTCACGCCCCCAGGCAACGGTCACGTGATCTTCAGAAACAAACAGGTTGTTGGTGGGATCGATATCGACCCAGCCAAATTCACCCGTGAAGACGCTCACCCAGGCATGGGAAGCATCGGCCCCGCGTAGCCGCTTTTGTCCTTCAGGAGGGATAGTCCTGATATATCCACTGACATAACGCGCGGGCAAACCGACACCTCGTAGCATGGCGATCAGCAGTTGTGCAAAATCCTGACACACTCCGCGACGGTCTGTGAACACTTCGAACACCGGAGTATGCACCGTGGTTGACGTGCCATCAAATTTGAAGTCGGTATCAAATCGATGGAGCAAGTCGCGAAGCCCGACAAAGATAGGAGTTTCTTTGGCGAATGACTGCTGTGCGTAATCGATAATCGATTTTTCAAACTGTGGAATATTGGGAGAGATGCATGTCATTTCCCGAGCGTGCAGATTCGAAGTGTTGAGCGGTCCTTGTGTCATTTCGACGATTTGTTCCCAAGTGGGAGTGTCATCATCAGACGGATACGAACGAGGTGACACTTCCACCCGGCTGATCGATTTGATCTCAAGATCGCGATAACCATTCTCGAATGAAAAATAATGAACTTGATTTCCGAAGTAATCGTTTCGTCGGCTGTTGACGGTGGGAATAGGCGCCGCATAGATACGATGGAAGTCGCACCGCTGATGAGGTGTCTCTCGTGGAGAGAGATGTACCTGATTCATGCCAATGCCAACTTTGTTGCTCGACGTATACAGTGTTGTGTGAGAGATGCGATACTTCATAATCGCTCCTCTTCCAACGATTGTTCAATCTGTCGAGCTTCCCCAGCGTGCAGGAAGTAGGACTGTGAGAGTTCTTCAGAAATAGTTTTTGTTCGGGATTTGGATTCCGCCAGAAACGATTCCAAAGCGGTGTGATAGTTATTCCAAGTGACCTTTTCGCTGCTGTCTGGCAAGATCGATTGTAGTTCGTTCATGCTGCGGCGGACGAGTTCTCGAACGGGAGAAAGTTGCGGGGTTCGTTTTTGACGAGGAAGCTCTTTGATCAATCGGGACAATTCCCGATATTGATAGATGATGGATCGGGGGTTGCCGAGATCAGTTACTAGCAGATCGATGGCTGGCAAAAGATGAATGTTGGCTCGGTATCGCGTGCGGTACGTCAGAAGACTGTTCGCGATATCGAGAAGAGTGATCAAAGGTTGCAGATCGTCTTCGCGGTGGTGTTTGAGGAAATGTTGGAGGGTACGTCCCATTTGTTGTGCGCGTTCCAGATGTTTCCCAATCAGTAGAAACCGTCGCGTCGGGCCGAGTATGAGGCCATCGGCGATTTGTCCTGTAATGGCAGAGAGATGTAGCATAAGCTGATTGAGATCTTCAAACAGTTTGCTGAGAGTCAGTTGCGGAAATGTCGAATGTTTCGGTCTTTGGATTTCTTCCATAGAGCGGATGGCTCGCCACAAATCTTCAGAAAGTCGGTCGCGGACGGTGTTGGCGAGTCGTTGGATTTCATCAATCTGGCGGATGAAGCGAGCCGGTTTTTCATCGTTCGTCACAATGGAAGGCCAGTTGGATTCCAGTTCCTGCCGCTCGGGACAGGCGGCGACTTTACGATAAGTTTCCGATATCAATCCGAGGTCGGCCAAAGAACCGATCACGGGAAGAATATCATCGACGGATTGATCGGCCGATTCGCTCATCAAGCGTTCGGTAATCTTGCGGATTTGTCGTCCTGCGTAATCGAGTCGTTCCAGGTATCGCCCCAACCAAAACAAATTGTCGGCGGCACGACTGGGGAGCTGGTTGTTCGCTCGTCTCAGTTTAGAAGGGGCTGAAATTTTGGAGAGCAATGAAACGGGAGGAACCGGTGTGTCGGAACAGACCCAAACATCCTTGCTGAACTCCCCGGCTGAAATTGTCAGAGGCATCGGTTTTGTATCGGACGCGACTCTGACGAGCCCGCCATTCATCGTTTCGAATCCTTGCAAACTCTTGATGGCAAAGGTTCGCATCGCGATATGGCCAGTTTGTAAACTTTTACGAACCCAGCAAGGTGCCGATGATCGTTCAATTTTTTCCTGAGCCACATAGGCTTGGGGATTTGCGAGAATACGTTCACGGAGTGAATCCCATTCTTCTCCTTGATGGCCCGTCGTAATGAATTCGTCGCCTCCCGATTCGAGAAACGCTGGTTTGATGACTAATTCATCGAGATGTTCGATCACGTATTCAAGAACTTCCGGTTGACCACACCACCAGGTCGCGATGGATGGCAAGATCAGTTTTTCACCCAGAAGTTCTTCACAAATTTTGGGAAGAAATGGCATGAACACCGGAGAATCGAGCAGGCCGTATTCAAAACCATTGGTCACCACGACATTCTTGTGGCGGATTGCCTGGAGCAACCCGGCGACACCACCGGAGCCTTTGCCAATCAATTCGAGCGGGTCGCAATTCCGTCCGGGAGAACGCCAGAATATGACATCGACTGTGACGAGCCGTTCGAGGGTTTTGATACAAACGTGATTCTTGCGGACGGTCAGGTCGTCAACTTCGACGAGTGTATAACCGAGGTATCTGGCAAGAAAAACATCTTCAAAATAATAAGGATGGTCGGGACCAGAACTCAAAACCACAACCGTTGGGTTTGTTTTCCCCCGGGGTGCCATACGCTTGATGGATTCTTGCATCTGCACAAAGAAGGGGGCCAGTCGATGGACGTTTGACTGATGCAGTACCTGCGGCAGCGTTTTGGAAATGACGATCCGATTTTCCACCGCGTAACTGATTCCCGCAGGTGCCGATGTTCGGTCGGCCATGACGAACCATTCCCCGGCAGGAGATCGGGCGAGTTCGCAGCCGAACAAAAGCATCGGCGTGTTCTTACGTGGTAATCCCTGAAATGCGCGTTGGAAATTGGGATGGCGATAAAGAATTTCCGGGGGTAGGATCCCTTTCTGCAAAAGTTTCTGAGGGCCGTAAAGATCGTTGGCAATCGCTTCGATCAGCATTGCACGTTGGGCAACGCCTTGGCTGATCGGATCCCATTGTGCTTTCTCATAGACCAGTGGAAGAAGGTCAATTTCCCAGGGACGCAGATTGGCGGCTTCGTCCTCGAACGGACTCAGCGTGACGCCATTCTCCCAGAGTATGCGATTCGCGTAATCCCAGCGATCAGCAAGATTTTCAGGACTTTGTCCTCCAAATCGTTCGAGGAAACGCTGCCACTGCTCGCGCGGTTTCCCCTCAGAATCATAGAACTCATCGAAAACCTTCTCGTCCGATTGATAACCGGAGAGGAATTCTGCGAAGCCGTTCGTGGAGGTATCGGTGGCCATGTTTCACAAAGTCTCGGAGTGCATTCCAAACGCGCAAAGTCCTTTTGCGTAACACATTGTATCTCTGGAGCGGTTCCTCGTCTTCCTCGGAATGCGAGAAATCGTGAAATCCTCCCTCATTATCGGGGAGATCGCCTCAAATCGAGAGTCATGGGGAAATGAGGGTTGGGACGCTCCTCGGGAATGATGACTTCTCCCGGCGTATGCCCGAAGTGGAAGAATCGACAAGCTCTACGGCTTTCCGCTTCCAAGGCATTGACGGGGAATGATGGTGGGTTCAGTCCACCTTCGTTTTCGATGTGGTATTTGCAACCTCCAATAGACCGATTCTGCCAGGTATCAACGACATCAAAGACTAAGGGGACATGGACGGGAATCGTCGGGTGCAAGCAGCTTGGTGGTTGCCACGCACGGAATCGCACACCTCCCACTGATTCTCCCACAGCACCCGCGGGGGAGAGGGGGGCGGCTCGTTGATTACAGGTGACAATATAACGCTCGGGAATCCCACCGGTCAGTTTCACTTCGAGGCGTTCGGTCGAAGAATCGACGAAACGAGTCATTCCACCTCCGGCAGCCTCTTCTCCCAAGACATACCAAGGTTCAATGGCCTGACGGATCTCAAGTTTTAAGCCGTCGTATTCTACGGTTCCGATCTGTGGGCAACGGAAGTCAATGTGAGGTAAAAACCATTCGTAGTCGAAGTCGTACCCCGACTTGTTCAAGTCATCAATGACATCCTGAAAATCGGTCATTAAAAAGTGGGGCAACATAAAGCGGTCGTGGAGCTGCGTGTCCCAATCGATCACTTGACCGTCATATGGTGTTTCCCAGAATCGAGTCACTAACGCCCGCAATAGTAGCTGTTGTGTCAAACTCATTCGAGCATGAGGTGGCATCTCAAAGGCACGAAATTCGACAAGGCCAAGCCGTCCGGTCGAGGAATCGGGAGAGTAAAGTTTGTCGATGCAGAACTCGGCACGGTGAGTGTTGCCGGTCAAGTCGACTGCCAAATGACGGAACAAACGATCCACTAACCACGGCTGTGGATTTTGAATGTCTTTCAGTAGATTGAGTGCGATTTGTAATTCGTAAACCGCATCGCGTCGGCCCTCATCGATTCGTGGAGCCTGGCAGGTTGGTCCGACAAACAGCCCCGAAAACAGATAAGACAACGAGGGATGATTGTTCCAGTAGGCGAGTAAACTGCCGAGCAAATCGGGACGCCGTAAAAACGGGCTGTCAGCAACCGTCTGACCACCCATCACAACGTGATTTCCACCACCGGTTCCCGCATGTCGTCCATCAAGCTGAAACTTTTCAGTCCCGAGTCGGCATTGATGAGCTTCTTCATAAACGCTGGTGGTGATGTCAACCAGATCACGCCAGTTTTTGGCCGGGTGGACGTTGACTTTGATCACGCCCGGATCGGGAGTGACTTTCATCACTTCGATACGATCATCATGCGGGGGCAAGTAGCCTTCTAGCACAACGGGTGTCTGCAATTGCTCGGCGGTTTCTTCGATGGCGGTTGTCAGGTCGAGGTAGTCTTCCAGCGATTCGGTCGGCGGCATAAAGACATGCAGTAGTCCGTCACGAGGTTCGATACACATGGCGGTCCTGACAATGTCATCGGGGCCACCGGTACTGGTGGTAAGTCGTTCGGCTTCGGGAGCTTCACCGTCTGGTTTCTCACCCGCTTTTTGGAACTCTGTTTTGGTGGATTGCATCTCAAGAGCCGCCTGTTGGACGGCCGTGCGAAGTTCGACATAACGAGGCAGAGAGCGTCGTGGCTCAAACGGGTCGACTTCATAGATGTCGGGGCGTGGATCGTCGGGGTTTCGTTTATTGGGAAGTGACTCGAGTGGCAATCTCAAACCGATGGGAGAATCACCGGGAATCAGAAACAGTTTGGGACTACGAAACGGCCAAGGGCCGCTGGCCCATTTGGCTTCCGCTTGCCACCAGGCTCGTTTCAGTGGTAACACAAATCCCGTAGGCTCTGTCACACCACGTTCGAGTGAGCGAGCCAACTTCGCCCGTTCCTCGGCTTTATCGAGATCGAATTCTTTGGGGTCAACATTGACGGGGAGTTTTTGTTCTTCGGTGATCACATTCCAGACATCCTCGTAAGCCGGATTGACCCACTTTGGTTCCACGCTGATGTGATCACACAGAGTTTCAACGAATTGCGCCGCATCGTCGATGCTGACCTGTTTTTCCTGTTCTTCGGAACCAATCAATTTTTCGTTGTTCCAGATTGGTTCGCCATCTTTTCGCCACAAGCAAGTCATCGCCCAGCGTGGTAATGGTTCTCCCGGATACCATTTTCCTTGTCCAAAATGAAGTAACGCGCCGTTCGAGAAGCGTTGTTCGAGGCGTCCTAACTATTCTTCGGACAGACGTTTTTTAGCCGGTCCAACGGCAGCCGTATTCCATTCGTCTCCTTCTTGATCATCGATGGAAACAAATGTCGGCTCACCTCCCATTGTGAGGCGAACATCGTTCTTGATCAGATCTTCTTCGACACGATCACCCAATTCCAGGATGCGATCCCATGTTTTGTCTGTGTACGGTTTGGTGACTCTTGGGTCTTCGTGAACCCGCGTCACTTTCATGGTGTGTTCAAAAGAGGCAGTGGGATGTGATGATGTTCCATCGATGGGAGCCGCTGAACTTGGAAGCGGCGTGCAAGCGAGGGGGATATGACCTTCGCTGGCAAGAAGTCCCGATGTCGCATCCAAACCGATCCAACCGGCACCCGGAATATACACTTCGGTCCAGGCATGCAGATCGGTGAAGTCTTCTGTCGCACCACTCGGGCCGTCGAGTGATAACTGATCCGGCTTCAATTGAATCAAATAACCAGAAACGAACCGGGTGGCAAAACCGAAGTGACGTAGCACCTGCCTTAACAACCAAGCCGTGTCGCGGCACGAGCCGCTTTTTCGTTCGAGAGATTCTTCGCACGTTTGTACGCCCGGTTCCATGCGGATGGAATATCCGATGTCCGATTGAATTTTCTGGTTGGCCTCAATCAGAAACGTAATGGTACGACGTGGAGATATGTCGAACCCTTCGAGGTATTTCGTTAAACGTGGACCCGATTCTTTGATCGCGAGATAAGGTTTGAGATCCTGTTTGAGTTCTTCGCTGTATTCAAAGGGGTACTCTTCCGCATGTTCTTCAATAAAGAAATCAAACGGGTTGATGACCGTCATTTCGACGGTCAGATCGACGGTAAAGGAGAGCTTACGCGTCGGCTTAGCAAAGTTATAACGGGCTTCAAAATTGCCGAAGGGATCCTGTAACCAGTTGAGGAAATGCTCTTCCGGTTCCGTGGTCAATGAGTAGGCAACGACCGGAGTTCGAGAGTGAGCAGCAGGTCGTAGACGAATGGTATGAGGACCGAGAGTTGCGTCTTCTGGATATTCGTAGACAGTTTGGTGAAAAAGAGAGACGCGAATAGTCATTGTTGGTCAATCAGGTAGCAGTGTCATTCGAAAGTGAATTCTCAAGATAACCGAGAATCTGTCTATTGGAGAAAAAATGTGCAAAAAACAGTCCGAAAACTGGGCGTCATCGCTTAATTTGTCGACAAATCTGTTTCTGTCGGGGTCCAGCTACTGAACCTTTCCCCACCCGCTAAAAATCTAGTCTGTCATTGGTAGTGATTGTTGATGGCTCAGGCAATTCGCCTGCCCATTACGCAACTATGGTCACTCGTTCACATCACGAAGAGATCGTGAATAATTTTTGAAAAAGGAAAAAATAAAATCGCGTCGATATGTGATTCGTTGTCTTTGTCTTTTTTGCTGTGAATCATGGTTCTTCAATTGAGTCGAGTCAAACTGTGAGGGGGCTGGTGAGAGATTCCAAGAATTCCATCTTGCATTTCGTCAGAAAAAGTTATTGACGATTCGGATGATTGACGACAAAATATATCTGACGTCGGACGAAGGTACCTTGTGGAATACGTTCTGTATTTTTCACTTTCGGAGGAGACGTGTATGGAGCAAATGTTCTAGTCTTATTCCGTGTTAAACCCTTAGATATTTTTTACTCGAGGGCATCGATTCCTCAACTTGTGTGAAGGTGACGGCGAAGCCTTTTTTTGTCAGGTTCATCAGCCGCCTGATTTTTCAGGATAACGGCATAATGCCGACAAGTCCGAAAAGGACAATCAACTGGTTTCTCCCGATCTGAATCATTAAAGTTGACAAGTAATAGTGTCTCTCTTCAATACAAGCTCTCGACCGCTGGTTGTGTCGAGAGCTTCTTTTATGCGCTCTCTGCAATCGTCTCAACATCTCTCTACGGGCTCTCAATCATTTTAGAGAGTGTTCTTGTTTGTTTGCCTCTTGAAAAATTGTCTTTTGAAAAAATGAGGAGAGCTGAAAAAGATGAGGAAATCGACAGAAGAGAACTGATTATGCAGAACATTTATTGTGTTCAGTGAGTTGATACTCTGAACACGCTATGTCCCGATCATCAGAAAGAACGACATGAACTCGCTCGGGTTTTCTTTCACGGCTGCTTGTTGCACACTCTTTTTGGCCTCAGGAAATGCGACATATGCTGAGGGGCCGTTGCCGGAGTTCAAATTACAGGGGATCGTGCTACATCCGAAAGATCTTGAATACTCTCCGAATGAAGATTTGATTCATCCGACGATTGTCAAAACCGAAGGGCGTATCAAGAATCCGCTCGGCAAGTTTTACCTCTATCACGCACCTCATAAGCATATCGCCACAAGCATGGCCTATGCTGACCGCATTGAAGGTCCGTGGAACGAGTATAATCAGAATCCCGTGGTCAAAGGCCCCTCCGCGCCCGATATTCGTTGGATTGAGGAGCAGGGCAAGTTCTTCATGTGGGGACATCAGAAAAACTCGCAAACCGAGTTATGGACGAGCGAAGATGGCATTACTTTCGAGTATCACAGCGTCAGCATCACTGCAAAAAACATCGGTACTCGCAACGCCACTTATAGCCGAGTCTATGAGTACCCACTGAAAAAATATGACAGCAAATACATCATGCTTTACTCGGGCTTCATTGAAGGTCGGGAGATTCGTTGCGTCTGGTTGGCCCATTCCAAAGATGCTGAGAATTGGATGCAGCTGAAAACTCCCTTGGTCGAACCGATTGAAGGAGAAATGAACGACTGTTACGGCCCGTCTCTCTTTCGCTGGAAGGGGAAGAATTACGTGGTCTATCAGGATCACACCAGTTGGCGCGGCGGCAATCTCAAGTATGTCGAAGTTGATCAGGAACTGAACCCCGTTGGTGCGGGTGGTAAGCGGTATGTCTTGATGGATCCTCCCGACGAACCGCCGCTCAATAATCGAATTCGCGGAGCGGAATTCTATTTCGAGAACGGTAAGATTTATCTTTATTCCAGTGCCTCCAAGGATCCCCGTTTGATCGTGTATGCGACCGCGGAGTTCGACGAACCGGTCAAAAACGAACTGAATAATCTGAGTCAAACAACAGACAATAAATCGGTCGAGACTGTGAAAACCTCTTTGCTTGAAAAGAAAAAACGCAAAATCAAAAAACCGAAAAAAGCCAATTCAGACACAACCAAAGAAGACATCTCTAATCAAGGTTCTCTCGATGAGATCCTGAAGGGATTGGAGCTTAAAACGATCTATGAAACTTCGTTTGATGAACCAATTCGAATGATTCACGAATACAACATTTACGACCTGAACGAGATCATGAAATTTTGGGACAAGTTCTGCAAATATGATTGAGAACGGGTATCTTCTATATGCCCATGATGAGCAATTCTCAAAGAGACGTTCCTTCATTCAGGTCACTGAAACAGATTCTGCCAGATCAAATTTAGCAGATACAACAGTCCTTTTCACAACAGACGCGACGAAAAGAACGACCTATGAGACTCCTTAATTTCCTGATAATATTCCTGATTCTCGGCCAAAGTGTCTCACGTGCAGAATCCAAACCCAATGTGTTATTTTTGGCTGTCGACGACATGAACGACTGGGTTGGCTCTCTCGGCGCGACGCCAAGGGCCATCACCCCCAATCTCGACCGCTTGGCCGCACGAGGTGTCAACTTCACCAACGCACACACCGCGGGTGTTTTTTGTGCTCCCAGTCGTGCCGCGATTTTTTCAGGTCAGTTCGCTTCAACGACAGGATGTTACTCAATTCCCAACTATTTCGTCCATCATCCAGAGATTGAAGCTCTGCAAATGAGTTTCTCTAAAGCAGGTTACACAACACTCGGCGCGGGTAAACTTTTCCATCACCCGGCAGGAGCGATCGATCAACGCGGCTGGAACGAGTTCTTTCTGCGCAACCAGTTTCAAAAGGAAGGTGGGTGGGCTCTGGAGTCGTGGAGTGAAGAGACCCCCTTTCCGAACCCTTTCCCAGCCAGTATTTATAACAAAGGAAAAGAAGTCACAGGGGGGCTTTTTCTGGAGTGGGGAACGATCCCGAATGAAAAAGAAGAAGAGATGGCCGATACCATTCGAATCAACTGGGCCGTCGATCAACTCAACAAGAAGCACGACAAACCGTTCTTTCTCGCCTGCGGAATCTACGCCCCACATTACCCGAATTACTGCCCGCAGAAATATTTTGATTTGTACGATCCCGCAAAAATCGAACTCCCCCCATATAAAGAGGATGATCTCGCAGATCTTCCCCCAAAAATCCGCAGACAAAAAGAGAACCGGAAACGTCAGCATCATGATAAACTTGTCGAAATGGATGCTGTGGAAGATGCAATCCACGGCTACCTCGCGTGCATCAGTTATGCAGATGCTATGATGGGGCGTGTCCTGGATGCACTTGAATCAAGCCCTTACGCGGACAATACCATCGTCGTGTTCTGGAGCGATCACGGCTATCACCACGGTGAAAAAGGGAATTGGGGCAAACACACATTATGGGAACGAACTCCGAATGTGCCGTTCATCTGGGCTGGTCCCGGAGTCTCTGAAGGTGCCAAAACCGACGTCACGGCAAGTCTCATCGATATGTACCCCACTCTTGCGGAACTATGTGGACTGCCCAAACCGCAACAAGAACTCGAAGGTGTATCACTCGCTTCCACTTTGAAGAATCCCTCCACGGCGACGGATCGCCATGTGTATCTTCCCTATCTCACTCCCGGTGAGTATGCCATCATCCATCGTGATTGGCGATACATACGCTACGGCGAAGACGGCGAGGAACTCTATGACCTGCGCGAAGACCCTCATGAGTGGAGCAATCTCGCTTCTGATAAGAAATACGCATCGGTCAAAGCCGAACTCGCCAAGTTGGCACCAAAGTCGTTCGCCGATCCAGAACCAAAACTTAACCCCCGCAAAGACCTTCTGATTGAAGGCGAGTCATTTCGTTAGGAGAAGGGAAAGGGAAACTATGTTCGGCACCCCATATATCTTCCCTACTCAAAACAACCGCCCGACCAAACAAATATACAACGACGAAAATTCATCGTAAGCATTGTCGTGATTTGCTCTCTTGTGGTCTTGCCAGTTTGTATTCGGTTGAAGAAATAGTTGCATTCACTTGGGGTGATGATCATTTCCAAAAACGGAATCGTGGCATTGAGAAAGCAGATGAGTGACAATTGACACGATCCTGAAATAAAGAAATCTCTCGATGTGGAATACCAGACGCGCGCTGACTTGGCTGGCAATCTCCCTTCTGTTTGGACTCGTTGCACAGTCCAGCGAATCGGCGACTCCACCTAACATCGTATTTATCTTTGTCGATGATCAGGGGTACTACGATCTCGGCTGCTATGGAGCCTCGGAGGTGAAAACTCCACGCATTGATGCGATGGCCAGCGAAGGGACTCTGTTTACCGATTACTACGCTGCGGCACCCATTTGCAGTCCGTCTCGTGCGGGCTTGTTGACCGGTTGCTATCCACGTCGGGTCGGTAACGAAATTTGGGTACACCGTGCCGATTCCAACACCGGGATACATGCCGACGAATTGACGATTGCCGAGTTGTTCAAAGAGAACGGCTACGCCACGGCTTGCATCGGCAAATGGCATCTCGGTTTTCATGAGCCGTTTTTGCCTCGAAATCAGGGTTTCGATCATTATTTCGGCTTACTGCACAATTTGGATCCCGTGGAAATTGTGTACTTCGAAGAGCAGGGTGGAGTGCCGTTGATGCGGAATGACGAAGTCGTCAAACGCCCGGCTGATCCTGCCGAACTCACAAAACGCTATACCGACGAAGCGATCAAGTTTATCGAACAGAATAAAGACGATCCGTTTTTCATCTATTTGCCACATACGATGTTGCACAATCCGTTAGGAGTGAGTGACGAATTCAAAGGTAGCTCAAACTGGGGTGAGTACGGCGACGCCATTCAAGAGATGGATCATCATGTCGGACGTATTTTTGATTCGCTCAAAGAATTAAAACTCGATGACAAGACAATCGTGATCTACGCCTCTGATAATGGTCGTGGACCGGGACGCACACCAGAGCAGAAAATTCGAGGACGTAAACTATCCACTTACGAAGGTGGCATCCGTGTTCCCGCGATTGCTTGGGGGCCGGGTTTGGGATTGCAGTCGGGTGAAAAATCCTCTGCGGTTGTGCGGGCGATGGACTGGTATCCGACACTTGCCACCTTTGCTGGAATAAAGATTCCCGCAGGGCGTGTCATTGACGGGCGCGATATCAGCCCGCTCTTGAAAGGTGAAACCAAAATTGTTCCTCCGCCCGGCATGAAGAAATCACTCAATGCATCGGTTCCTCTTCGTCGTCGTTGGGATCCACTCGGCGAATGGGCGCCTCTTATGAATCGTAACCAGTACAACGACGCGTTCTTCTATCACGGTAGTCAAGGTTCGTTGGCGGCGGTCCGTTGGCAAGATTGGAAACTCTATTTGAATCCAAGTCTCGAACTTTACAATCTGAAAGAAGATCCGGGCGAAACCGAACTGGTCCGTAATGGTGAGATTCTCCGCAAACTTCGCGGCATGGCGATCATGTTCCAAGAGGAAATGCAGCGTGACGCACGTCCTGCGGGAGTCGTCTCGCCACCACGAACGGATGGCAAAACCGAGATTCCCCAAAGTGTGCTTGATCGCCTGGAAGAAAAACTCGATGTCACTTACGCCCATTATGGTGATCGCACGCTGGAGATGGACATCTATCGGCCTCAGGGTGTCTGGGGAGAATTGCCGGCGATCGTTTGTATTCACGGTGGCGGTTGGCAAAAAGGGAGCAAAATCAATCATCGTAAAGTCGCTCAGGCATTAGCGAATCAGGGATTTGTCACGGCGTCTATCGATTATCGGTTAAGCGGAGAAGCACAATTCCCGGCACAAATTCAGGACTGCAAAGCCGCCGTTCGATTCCTACGAGCGAACGCAAAAAAGTATGGCATCAATGCCGACAAGATCGGTGCGATTGGTCACTCAGCCGGAGGGCATTTAACTGCGTTGTTGGCAACATCTGCTGGCGTGACAGAATTGGAAGAGCAGGGAGGGAATCAAAACTTCAGCAGTACGATTCAAGCGGCCGTACCGATGGGAGGGCAAACCGATTTCCTCTCTCAACGCACACGGGATATTTCCAGCGACGAAAAACGAGGATCAATCTGGAGACAGTTTCTCGGTGGGTCACTTGAGAATAAGCCGGACACTTATCGTCTCGCATCGCCATTGGTGCATCTGGATAAGCAGGACCCTCCGTGCTGGTTCATCACGGGCGAAAAGGACGATCCCAGCACTCGTGCCGATGATTTTCGAATAAGGATGAAAGCGTTCGGCATTCCTACGGGACTCACTGTCATCAAGGATGCACCTCATCCGTTTACTGTCAAGCAAATCTGGTTTGATGAGATGATGGAAGCGGCGGCACCGTTTTTTATCAAACATCTCAAGGCTCAGAATTCTAAGTTGGTGCGTTAGGACGCATGAAACTTAAGTGTGGCAAAACGAATGATCATGTCATTAGAAATACTTCAGAAATAGGTACATTGAAATGAATGCTGAAAAGTCTCTCTATGAACGTCTTGGCGGTTACGATGCCATTTCAGCGGTCGTTAATAATTTGATTCCACGACTCGTGGCCGATGAGCAACTCGGTCGTTTTTGGGCTCATCGAGGAAACGATGGCTTGGAGCGTGAGAAACAACTTTTAATCGATTTTCTCGCTCATTCTTCGGGTGGTCCAATGTATTACACCGGACGCGGTATGAAACTCACGCATTTTGGAATGCAGATTTCAGTCACGGATTGGGACCGTTTCATTCAGCATCTCCAATCAACACTTGCTGCGTTTGATCTTTCTGAATGCGAAACTGATGACGTGATTTCTTTCATCCAGAGTACTAAGAATGAAATTGTAGAATTGTAAAATGATACGATGGGCTGTTTCTTCGTTTGAAATTAGGAAAGCGGTTCGTAATGCAAAACCGGCGTACATTTTTAAAAACGGGTTCAATGGCGGCGAGCGCCGCGATGATCGCTCATCAATCTTATGCAGAAGTGAGAGAGCCGACTGGCAACCGAGCCGGAGTGGCAGGCTATCGGTATCGTCTCCCCCAATTGGCCACGGGAAGTCGGCTGCTCTTTCAGGGCGACTCCATTACCGATATGAAATGGGGACGAAACCAGAGCGACCGGAATCATTACCTCGGACATAGTTATGTCTATTTGATTGCTGCGAGACTTGGCGTTGATATGCCGGAAGCACAACTCGATGTCTACAATCGTGGCATCAGCGGACATAAGGTGGCCGACCTTAAGGCGCGTTGGCAGAAAGATGCCATTGAAATGAAACCCGATCTGTTGAGTATCCTCATTGGTGTAAACGATGTCGGACGAAATCTTGACGGCGTGGATGTGAAGACCTGGGAAGCCGACTATCGACAAATTCTCTCCGCCAGTCGCGCCGCAAATGCAGAATTGAAAATCGTCTTGCTCGATCCGTTTATCGTCGCGTCAGGGCGTTTGGCAAATCCCGAAGCGTTCAAACAATGGCGCGATCAAGTTGAACGGTTGATTCCCGTTGTTGGACGGTTGGCAAAAGAGTTCGATGCTGTTCACATCAAGACCCAGGACATTTTTGATGCGGCCTCGAAGCAGGTTTCTCCAGAACATTGGATCTGGGACGGCGTGCATCCGTTACCTCAAGGGCACGAACTGATTGCCCGCAACTGGATTGAAGCGGTGAGCCAGCGGTGGGGATGACGAATCGTTCTGCTCAATAGATATTATTCGACTTACTTTCCAATCACGCCGATCTCGGCTGCCGAACCCCACGCTCCACCGTTCACTTCCGACAGCACTTTGACTTTGACGTAACGTCCCCGAGTGGGAGTTTTCAAGTCGGCTTTCTGAGCCTTGCGGTCTTTACCAAATGTTGTGGTCAGGATCGGCTGACCAAACTTGTCTGCCTCATCGCTGATGTAAAATTCGGTCTTGGCAAAACTGCCGTTCCAACCGCCATCTTGTCGGGCCAGATAGCGAAAGCCCTCGACATGATAGGGTTTGCCGAGATCAATCACTAACTCGTGAGGATGTTTGGCGAGTGTTCCCGAAAACTGCGTATGCCAGAGAGTCTGAGGATTGCCGTCGATTGCAAAAATGGCGTTCTTGCGATTGTCGGTATTCTCGCTACTGAAAGAAATGACTTTCATTTGCTTTGTAGGGATCAGGTTCTTGTCTTCAATCTGATTCACGTTCCCTTTGATTTTTGGAGTCGGCTGGTCTTTTGCAGTCCCCCATTTGGCACGTCGGTCGGCTTCATGCAGAGTCCGTTTGGGGTCAAGGTACGTTCCAGCACTGACAGGCTCATGAGCTTCTTCGGCATACTTTTTCATGCGTGCCAACATTTCGGGATGCTGATCAGCCACGCTGGTTGTCTCACTGACATCTTTCGACAAGTCGTATAATTCCCACGGCTTGTCTTTTCGAGGCTGAATGGCTTTCCAATGATTGACTCTCACCGCGGTTTGTTGTCCGAATTCCCAATACAGGTAATCGTGAGTCACTGGCTTACAACAATCGGCTTCTGTACCCAGAAGTGTGGGAAGAATCGAGATGCCATCAATATCATCGGGAGGATTCGTTCCTGTTAATTCTGCAAGAGTTGGCAGAATATCGGGTTGATAAAAGAGATGATCGCTCACTTGCCCGGCTTTGATTTTTCCCGGCCAGCGAACGACAAACGGAATTCGCAAACCTCCCTCATATAAGTTCCCTTTGCCTCCTCGAAACTCCACGCCGGTTTGGGGATTCACATTGGGGCCAAAGAAGCCACGAGGATGTTCTTTGCTTTTGAATCGATCTTGTCCACCGTTGTCGCCAGTGAAGAAGACAATCGTATTTTCTTCTAATTGCAACTCTTTGAGGAAATGAAGAATTGTGCCCAGATTATTATCGACCATCGTGACCATCGCCGCATAATTTTTGATCTCAGACGAAACATTGGGATCTCTCATCCAATCGTCGTTGGCATATTGCTCCCAAGCGGGATCACTGGCCGGGATGTCATACATGCCGTGAGGAGGCGTGATCGGGAAGTAGGCAAAGAAGGGCTGGTCTTTATTCTCACGAATGAACTCCAAGCCCGCGTCCATGATTTCATAGTGCGAGTAAGTCTTTCCATGACGCCCGCCGACATTGCCTTTCAAGGGAACTTCTTTGCTATTGCGTATCAGATAAGGAGGATAAAACGAATGTGCGTGAACTTGATCGTAATAGCCAAAGAAATCGTCGAAACCATGTTTTTCAGGAACGCCGGTCGAGTCGCGTCCTCCGGCTCCCCACTTGCCATAACCTCCGGTGGCGTATCCCTTCTGCTTGAGGATCGAGGCGATGGTCGGTTCGTCCGCCCGTAATGGCGTTCCTCCATCATTGGCTCGGACCGAAGCATGGCCGGCATGTTTGCCGGTCATCAAGTTACAACGAAGCGGAGCACAAACAGGAGAGCCAGCAAGTGCCTGCGTGAAGCGGATTCCTTCCTCGGCCATCTTGTCGATGTTGGGGGTGCGCAGGTACGGATTCCCCATGTGAGACAACTCATAATAAGCGAGTTCGTCTGACATGATGTAGACGATGTTGGGGGGCGACTTTTCGATTGCTTCAGTGGTGGGAATCACTGTGATAAGAATCTGGAAGAACAGAAATAATCGAATCGAGTTCATGAGAAGTATACCTAGGAAGGAAAATAGATCTTGTTTCATTTTGCAAAAGCAGAGCGTCCACCAATGGCGTGATAAAATCCGAATGCAGTCAAACTCAGGATCGAGATCAACACAGAGACAGTCGCAGGGCGATACCATTCGATGAAGTTGAAGCTGAGCGGGACACTTAATAAATTCATAGAACTGAAAATAAATGCGATTCCCGCTATGAACCCCCAACAGGTCATCGATAGATTCAATAAAAGCATCCATATTCCGATGGTCGTAAAATGTATCATCGATTCGGGTTTGTTCCAGAGGAGTCCAGGATTCATGATGACACCGACAAGAATGACGGCGATCACTGCAAGCCAAGGTTTCCCGAGTAGCATACGAAAGATGGCCAACTGCGCCAGATACCAGATCGCCCAAGTGAAACCTCTCCAGAATTGCGAAACCTGTAATTCCACAAGCTCGTTAGATGAATTGGCTGAGAACCATTGGAGAGACCAAGCGGTATCGGGTGTCAAGAACAGAGAATCAATCAGTTTGATTGAGAAGGCTCCCAGAACTCCAATCAGCATTCCCATCAAAATCTCACGGCCCAATAATGGATCAAACCAGCGTCGTTCCATGGCTCGCGACCAGCCGATCAGCATTTGCGGCCAATATCGCCGTATGTAAGGCTCTAATGCGATATAATACAACCATTCTCGAAAGAGGTTGCCGCCGACATTCCAGAGGTATTCCTGAAGCATCAAAATTTCGCGGCGATAATCGAAGTAATGACGTAATCCAATCGCCCAAGTGAGAGTCGCTAGTATCGTGACAATCATCGCGAAATAGAACGCTCCCCGAAAATCGGCGCGTCCATTTCGGATATTACGGAATCCTAAAAATAAGGTGACGAGGAAGACCAACGCTCGTCCAGAACGATGTGCCTGGCGGGTCACGCCGGGGATCGATAATGGTTCGATCGAGGGAAGGTTGAATTTCCGTCTCGCGATTACGTTTTCACGGAGAGGGCCGTGGTGAAAATAGACCAGATTGTTGTTTCGATAACCTTCGATGATCGCCTGCTGCGGTGTTTGCGAAGAGACGTAGACATCGACATGGTGGCAATCGAGTGGCGGGTCGGAATTGACGGGAAAGTCTTGAGCTTCAAGTTGTTGATAAGAATTTTCGTCGGGATCAACATCGCTGGCGGTCAACAGCAGTTGATGAATGGTTTCGATCTGCTTGAGATCGATTGCAGACGGTGGTGACGCTCCAGACGGATTGATGAGCAGTTCCGTCAGGTGGCCGTTCAGAGTTGCCCGGGCTGTGATGTCTCCTTTCACAAAGATGGAAGGGGACATCGAGGTAACGGCATATTTCCCGATTCCGAGATCGAAGTCAGTAGGAGTGAGGGGGTTGTTGGCGGGCTCGCGATACCACATTTCCAGCTTCCGCTGAGTGCTGACGGTGGCCAGGGAGGTCTGCGCGTCTATGGAAGATTCTTTCTCGTCCTCTTCAATCATGGCAGAAGGTCCGCCTGTGATTTGGAATCCATAGACCGATTTTCGAGGAGGTGTGTGCCAGCCTGAGGCGTCTTCCGCGGAGGGATGTTTGATTTTCTGAATACTGGCGGAAACTTTTCCCGCCAGCGAAAAGGGTGCAATATCCCCATGATTTTCAATTGTCGGTTGTTCAATGTCTTCGTGCTGGAACAGTTGATGGAGCGCTCCGACACTGTCCACCACCGAGATTCCGATCAGCAGCATCACCATGATTACCAATTGAAACACACCTGCCGATAACTTCAGGTGCTTGTCGCCTCCCGCCGCTGCCACCATCTGCGGAGAAGGAGTTTCTCCTGCAGCTAGTGCGGCCATCAAGGGGTCTCCACCCGGCAATGCCGACGCGACAGCCATTGCAGAGACTGGTCGTTCCCGAGGATCGGTTTCCAGACAACGGGCGATGGCTCGAGTGATTGAAGAGTCGACCCATTCGGGGAGTTGGAGAGTTCGCGACAGCGTCGACTCGTCTTTCGCCTGAATCAGTTGAGGGATACTTCCCGATTTGTAGACAGGCTCTCCTGTAAAGACTTCATGAAGAATCAGACCGAGAGCATAAAGATCACTTTGAATTGTGGCCTGCCCAAACTTTAACTGCTCGGGGGCCATGTACGCCGGAGTTCCGGCAATTTCTCCTTCGGTGTTTTCCGACGCCAGTTTTGCAAGACCGAAATCTGTGATGCGAACTTGACCTCGACCGTCCAGCATGATGTTGGCAGGTTTAAGATCGCGATGCAGAACTCCTGTGTTGTGAGCGGCAGCCAACCCAGAGCAAAGCTGCTGCGCAATCTGAACACCTTTATCGGGCGGAAGTTTGCCAATCCGCCGGAGGAGGACGCCCAGATCTTCCCCGTCGATGTATTCCATCGACAAAAATTGTTGCCCGTTCGACTCGCCGATGTCGTAAACGCGGCAAACATTCGGATGGCTGATTTGACGGGTCAGACGAACTTCGGAATGAAAATATTCCAGACGTTGGGGATTCTCGGCCAGATCGGGCGGCAGAAATTTCAGGGCAACGGAATTCCCCAGTTTCAGGTCATCGGCCCGATAAACTTCCCCCATGCCTCCTTTACCGACAAGCGAAACTATTCGATATCGGCTGGCAATCACAGCACCCGGAAGAAACCGTCCGTGTTCAGGGATTGGTGAACTGTGCTGAGAGGAATCTTGATTGTTATCAGCGGGGATTTCTGTCGGCGCATATTCAGGTCTCAATGCCTTGCCGCAAGCGGAGCAAAAATGCGCAGAGTCGAGATTTTCGGTCGAACAGGAGCCGCACTGATTCATGTCGGCATTGTATCGATTACGAAGTCTGTTTTCTTCAGAATTTCAGTTTGGCCGCTATAAGTTTCCGGGGATGTCGTAAAGCCAAAATCTCCCGACCAAACAGAGACGTAGGAATATGCAGGTGCAATTGGGCTGAATCCTCATACAACAACTCATTTCGCTTGTGACTTCACAAGAGAATTCGCGAGCCTACAATGTTCTGAGACGTTTGTGGCCGTAGGCTACGAATACCCCGCTAAGTGCCGCATACATGTGGCAATTCAAATAAAAGAAAGCAGCCAGAATGATCACTGTCGGCATGAACTACCACGTCATTGAAGGAAAGCAGCAGGACTTTGAGGAGAAATTCGCGGCGGTGATTGACGCCTTAGAAGCGGCTGATGGCCATAGCAATTCAACATTGTGGAAAGACGTTGCCGACGACGCCTCGTACCTGATCACGAGCGAATGGTCGGACGAGCAAGCCTTCACCGACTTCATCCATAGCGATGCGTTCCGCGCGGTCACGACGTGGGGCAAAGAGCAAATTCTGTCTGGACGACCACAACACAAGATCTACAAGCACTAAACAGCCTGCTGAAAAACAAATACGCCCGGCAGGATTCGAACCTGCGACCTACGGATTAGAAGTCCGTTGCTCTATCCAACTGAGCTACGGGCGCGTGCAGTGTTCATGGAGAAGACACCCGAACTCGCTTGCGGGATCAGTCTAACAGGGATATTTGTCGCCGAAAAGCGGGAATGTGTCTACGCTTGGGAAATCGGTCGTGAAATTGTGATCTGTGCACGACGAAAAGTAATGGTGAATTCTTGTCAACCTATGTGGGCAAGCTGGGAACCTCACAATTTCAGGGCTGAATTCTGGCCTGATTAGAGATTTTGCCTTGATCCTAGGCCTGAAATTTCCAGTTGCTCGGGGTAGACAGATATCATATAACTCCATTCCCTTCCTGTTTCCCACCTCTCTCCCCATCCGGGGCTATCGATGAAAAATTCCACACTCGCAGTTCTGATTGCCTTGTCATGCGCCTTGCCGGATGCGCTTTTTGCACAAGGTTGGTCTCCTCCGCCGAATGCAGTAGTGCAGCCCGGGCAGACAACCTATCATGCTCCTTCAGAAGATAATCTTTCTTGGATGACCTTGAACCGGGGTTCGACCTCTTACTCTACCGAGTCACAATATCCGAACGGTCAAAGCGGTCGTTACAACGATCCCTTTTTGAATCAGACCAGAAGTCAACAGCCAGCGGGGGCTACTTTTGATCAAGGATATCATCCCACGTATGAACCAGAATTACAGGACGCCGGGTATTCCACGCTCGATCTCTTACCCAACGAACTTCCCCCAGAAATTCCTGCTCCGACCGGCCGACCACCGCGAGGTTCAATGTTGAGTGTTGCTCTCGATGCACGTTGGGAACCAACCGACAATGGCTTCGGAGTCACAGAAATTTGGGGAGGCTTTAAAACAGCCGCAGGACCGCCGTTGTTTGGTGGAACACCTCCGATGGTCAGCTTTAATTTTGGGATGACCGATCTGAAAGGGATCGGGTTGGGTGAGTTCTTTAACTTCTCCGTCGGCATCAACTGGATCAAACCCGTCAATCAACGCTGGACGTGGATGTTTAGTTTCACGCCGGGTATCGCCACAGATTTTGAAAACACATCGAGCGACATGTGGCAGTTCCGCGGAACTGCCTTGGCCATCTATGCGGTCTCGCCCATGCAACAATGGATCTTTGGTGCCGTCGCAACGGGACGGAGCGACATTCCCATTTTGCCTGCCATCGGATTGATCTGGTGGCCTCACGAACATTTCAAAGTGGATCTCACATTTCCTCGTCCTCGCATGAGCTGGCCGATTGCCTCAAACGGTGATCGTGAACATTGGATGTATCTTGGTGCGGAACTTGGAGGTGGGACTTGGGCAGTCGGACTTCCTCCTGGCGGTTTAGAAGATGAGATTACTTACCGCGCCTATCGGCTTGCAGTCGGAGTAGAGTTTCTGCCGGCAGGAGCCAGAAAACCGGGTGGGCAACCTGTGACCAGTGATGTCGCTTACCTGGAAGCCGGAATCAGCCTCAACCGTGAAGTCGAACTTGAACAATTCGGAATCGGGAGTTTCGAGCCAGAGAGTGTCTTCTATCTGGGTGGTGGCGTTCGATTTTGACAGAGACGTCACATCGCTCTTGATCGCATCAATGCACGTTGATATTGTAGAGCTTGTCCTATAACCCTTTGAGAATAGTGAACACGCAGCCGAGTTGCCAGAACCCTTCAAACAAAAAAGCATGATACTCCCAACGCATCCCCAATCGCCGCAGATACTTCAACCAGGCGAAGGTGCGTTCCACTTT
>JAURQH010000085.1 GCA_030836185.1 Planctomycetota bacterium | reverse complement strand
GCCAACAGAGGGAAGACCTGACGCAGGAAGGCCGCCCCTTCGATGGGATCGTATTGAGAGAGTTTTTGGTTGTTTTTCGCCATTGCATTCCTTTGCAAAAACGAAGAGTTTACACTAAGACATCCAATGCGCAAAAAGCGTGCCGAACATCATTGGGGAGGCCCCTGTCCTACAAGATGAAACGACGACGAACAGAACGGTCCGCACAGCAGACCTTACACAACGACTTGCTTATTCCTAGTTGCTCATAGCTCACAAATGCGAGTACTCATCACAGCCGGACCGACTCGCGAATATCTCGATGATGTTCGCTACCTCTCGAATGCCAGTTCGGGGCGCATGGGCTATGCGATTGCCGAAGCGGCTCTTGCGGCAGGCCATGAAGTGGTTCTGGTTACGGGGCCGGTGGCAATTTCTCCACCGGTTGGTTGTGAAGTTCATCCTATAGAGACCACCGATGACCTACTGAATACGTGTGTCGAACTGTTTTCGAAATGTGATGGAGTGATCGCAGTCGCTGCGGTTTGTGATTACAGACCGGTCGAACGAGTGGCTGGGAAAATTACGAAAACCGGAACCGCCGTCACATTCGAATTTATTGAAACTGCCGATGTGCTGGCAGAGCTTGGCAAGCAAAAGGCCGATCGCTGGATTGTGGGGTTCGCTTTGGAATCTCAGGATCCTCGTGCTAATGCGATGCGGAAGCTCAAGATGAAGAATTGCGATTGTATTGTTTTGAACGATACTTCCGCCATCGCTGCTGATTCGAATGATGTGGAAGTGTTGAGTCCTGATGCTGAAACGGTGGCCCAATTTCGCGGAACGAAACCCAAAGTTGCCAGCGATTTATTCGGCTGGATTGAGACACATATCGCGGGTGAATAATCCGTTTCTTCTTGTCTGACCGTTCGTTCTTTCCTGCTCCGATTAATCGCTACAGCAACTATGGTTGCGAAGTGAAAAACCGCGATTTGAAGGATCAAAACCTCTCCGGTCGTTTCACCGTGTTAAGTTTAAGAAGAGTTGGAATGTTTTTTCAAAACGCAGAAAATCCCGTGTCGGTCATGTCTTTGAAATCGGATGTTCGATTCGAAGGCAGAGTGGGGAGCCCCTCAAACCCTCCTTCGATTCCTCGGTATGAGGAGGTTTTCGAAAACACGTGCTGGGACCAGTCCTAGCCTACACAAGCTGAATATTTTTTTACAGAAAATGTAGGGCCGGTTCCACCGGCCAGAATAAAGTGGTTTATGTAGATGACTGACTGGGATAAGTCTAATTCCTACACGAGTTGAAGACTTTCGATAGAACACTGAAAACTGACAAGACCATGTTGAATTATCAACGCATCCAGGACGACTTGCTCGCCGTGGCCATGACTGGTGCCACTGCGTTCGTCGGGATGAGTCTGCTTAGTTATTCTCCGGGAGATCCTCCATCGACGGTCAGTTTTCCACCTCCTGCAGAAGTGGCCAACTTGTGTGGCCCGGTGGGAGCTTCTCTGGCTCACGCCTTATGGGCATTCACGGGGATCGGTGCCTGTCTCATTGTCGTGGCGATGATCTCCTTGACTTACTCACTCTTCAAGCGAGAAGAAGTCGTCGACCGTGTGTCACGCTGGGTCGGAGGATTTCTCATCGCGCTGGCGGGATGTGTGGGCATACAAATGGTGTTGCCAGGCATGGTTTCTGGTCCGATTTACGGGAGCGGCGGTTATCTTGGTGCCATCGGATCGATGGTCCTCCTGCAAGAGTTTTCCTCGGCGGGAAGTCTGACGTTAATCGGTTCGATGTTGGTGGGAGGATTCATGCTGGCCTCAGAGACATATGCCGTGCGAGTGCTCGCCACGGTTCTCTCTGTGCCGGCAAAAAAAGTGACTCAACGATTTGCCCCCTATTACCTGCGAATCAAGCAAAAGTGGGCCGCCCGCCGTACGGCTCGTCTCGAAGCAAAACGTATTAAAGCAGAAGCGAAAAGAATGAAGTCAGAACGATTGGTTCGCGAGCAGACACTGCGTGATCCCCAGCCGACCCTGACCGAACACATTGAAGAGGAGTCTGCCACACTACCCGTGCGTACTCCGATGATTTTAGATCGTCCACATTCAGCCGTTGAGACCGACGACTGGGAAGACGACGATGGCGACTATCAATTACCGGAACTCAACTTGCTTGCCGAAGCCGAAGAATTCCCGTACGAAGTCTTGATGGAGTCTGCCGCAAAAATGGCCGGTAAACTCGAACAAACATTCGAGGAATTCAAGCTGAACATTAAAGTGGTTGCCATCGAAACCGGCCCGGTGGTCACACAGTTCGAGCTTGAACTCGAAAAAGGGTTGCGACTTTCTAAGGTGACTGCGTTGGCGGATGACTTGGCCATTGCCTTGCGTGTGCCTTCGGTGCGTGTTGTCGCACCGATTCCCGGAAAAAATACTGTTGGTGTGGAAGTCCCGAATGAGAAAACGGTGATGGTTCGTTTGCGTGAATTGCTCGAAGTCTGCGAAGAAGAGACAAAGAAACTGAGCATTCCCGTGTACCTCGGGAAGGATGTCAGCGGGAATTCACTCACAATGGACATGGCCAAGATGCCTCACCTGTTGATCGCCGGTCGTACCGGAACAGGGAAGTCGGTCTGTTTGAATACGCTCATCTTGTCCATCCTGATGACGCGTACTCCCGATGAAGTGAAAATGCTGATGATCGACCCGAAAATGGTCGAACTGAGCCCGTATAAAAAAGTGCCTCACCTGATGCACCCAGTCATCACTGATATGAAAAAGGCAGAGGCAGCGTTGGAGTGGGCCGTTGAGAAGATGGAAGAGCGTTACACGCTGCTTGCCAAAGCAGGTGTTCGTCATCTCGACACTTACAACCAACTCGGCAAAGATGAGGTTCTCGACCGACTCGGCATCGATGCCGAGTCAGCGGAAGCCATCGATGTCCCCGACCACATGCCTTACATCGTGATCGTGGCCGACGAAATGGCCGACCTGATGATGACCTCGGGAAAAGATGTCGAAGGTCACATTATTCGTTTGGCTCAAAAGTCGCGTGCCGTTGGGATTCATCTGGTTCTCGCGACTCAAAAACCGACCGTCGATGTCATCACAGGTTTGATTAAATCGAACTTGCCTGCACGGATCGCGTTTCAGGTGGCCAGTCGAACAGACTCTCGTGTGGTACTCGATGAAATGGGTGCCGACAAATTGCTCGGTAACGGTGATATGTTGTTCCTCGCACCGGGGACCAGTAATCTCACCCGCGCGCAGGGAACGTATGTCAGCGACGATGAAGTCAATGAGGTTATCGATTTCTACAGTCAATACGAGCCGCAATATTCGGAAGAGCTTCGTGAACTTGGCAAGAACAACGAAACCGGCCCTGCGGGATCAGGTGGAGAACGCATCCACGACGACATGTACAAGCCGGCCATCGAAGTGGTCATCCGCGAAGGCCGTGGTTCTGTCTCGTTATTACAACGTGCTTTAGGCATCGGTTACGGTCGCGCGGCTCGACTCATCGACTACATGGCCGAGGATGGAGTCGTCGGCGAGTACAACGGCTCTCAGGCTCGCGACGTGATGTACACCATGGAGCAATGGGAAGCGATTCAGAACGAAGAAGCCGAAATGGGTGTTTGATTAGAGTGCCCACTGCCTGAGTCCCAATGGAAACTTTCGTGATAGCATTGGAGATTTGTCATTTATGCTCTTTGTTGACTCTCCCTGGCCCCTTGGGTATCATTTTGCTCACAAGGAAACATTTATGATTCGCAACAACATCGTCATTATTGAAATACTGGTCGGCATTATTGTGCCGTCGGAAACGATGCGGTTGTGAGGTCATCACAGAGATTCGAATTTTCAGACCCTCAGGCCGCAAGCCTGGGGGTTTTTTTGTTGATTGGAGTCGTTTCGCGTAATGGATTCGCACACGAAATTCACAAACGAAATCAGCCGCTGGGCGCTAGCCCACGGTTATTGAGAGAAACCGGACGCTAGCGCGTTTCGGCTGATGGCGATGAAGAAGAATGAGAACTGTAGGGCCGGTTCTACCGGCCAAAAGGTGAGGTTGTTGAAAGAAATTGCTGGGACCAGTCCCAGCCTACGAGAACGAACCATATGATTTCCGGCAGGGAGGCCCCTGCCCCAGAACAAAACACAGACTACTTAAAACTGAACACCCAATACTGAAAACTGGGATACCCATGAGTCGCATCCAGATCTACGACACCACACTGCGGGATGGCAGTCAGGGTGAAGGCGTCAACTTCTCCTTACAGGACAAGTTGTTGATTACCGCCAAGCTCGACGAACTGGGCTTCGATTACATTGAAGGTGGCTACCCCCTCTCCAATCCCAAAGACGAAGAATACTTTCAGCGCGTCGCCGAGATGGATCTCAAGCACTCTAAGGTGTGCGCTTTTGGTATGACTCGACGTAAGGGAGTCGCCGCCGAAGACGATACTTGTATGATTGCCCTTCGAGACTCTAAGGCGCCTGTCTGTACGGTTGTCGGCAAGACATGGGACTTACATGTCACAGAAGTGCTGCGGGTCGACGAAGCCGAAAACCTGGCTATGATTCGCGACTCGGTCGCCTATCTGGTCTCTGAGGGGCGGGAATTGGTCTATGATGCCGAGCATTATTTTGACGGCTATCGCCACAACCCTGAGTTCGCCTTAAAGACGATCAAAGCCGCCGAAGAAGGGGGAGCCTCGATCATTGTTCTGTGTGATACGAATGGAGGATGTCTTCCCGAACAAGTCGCGGAAGCTGTTGATGCGGCACGAGCGGCCCTCGAGATTCCGGTTGGAATTCACACGCACAATGACGGTGATCTTGCCCTCGCCAACACTCTGGCCGCTATCGAGCATGGTGCGATTCATGTTCAGGGAACAATTAACGGCATCGGTGAGCGTTGCGGCAATGCCGACTTGATCAGCGCTGTGGCGAATCTGTCGATCAAGAAAAAATACCAGGTTCTGCATGACAATGGCGTGCAACATTTGACCGAGTTGTCTCGTTATGTTTATGAACTGGCTAATATGAGCAGCCGAACAGGGCAGCCGTTTGTCGGTCGCTCGGCTTTTGCTCACAAAGGTGGCATGCACGTCCATGCCGTCAATCGAATCGCTCATAGCTATGAGCATATCGACCCGGAACTTGTCGGCAACGAACGTCGCATTCTAGTGAGTGAACTATCGGGACGATCCAATATTCTTGCCAAGACGACCAAAATGCGGATGGATCAAGACCCTGACCTGATGACCAACATTCTTCAAGCGGTGCAGGATTACGAAAATATTGGCTATCAATTCGAAGCGGCGGAAGCGTCGTTCGATTTGTTGGTTCGGAAGGTGGCCGAGACATTCAAACCACACTTCGAACGGATTCATTATCGAGTGAATGTGGAAACGACTTCCGATGCGATTCCTCAGACGGAAGCGACCATTAAACTCAAAGTCAATGATTTTGAACAACATGTCGTGGGTGAAGGTGACGGCCCCGTCAATGCACTGGACACCGCATTGCGAAAGGCGTTATTGGCTCATTACCCGAGCCTGTCCGATATGCATTTGGTGGACTACAAAGTCCGGGTTATCAATTCGGCCGAAGGAACCGCCGCGCGCGTAAGGGTGATCATCGAATCGGCAGACGAACATGATGTCTGGAGTACCATCGGCGTCAGTGAAAATATCATCGAGGCAAGTTGGATCGCTCTCGTCGATAGTGTCGAGTACAAACTTTATAAAGATGAAGGAGCGTTTGAGTCGAACGGCGACTAAACAAAGCGGAAGACGAGCGCCATGCCCTCACTTGCGTAGGCATGCAAACGAAACTACAAAAGCTGGGACTAGTCCCAGCCTACGAAATTACATTAAGCCGTAGGGCAGGCTCCCGCCCAATGATGTTCGGCACTTTGTTTGCACCATTTATGGAGGTCGTTGACCGAGTGATTCCAACAGTTCATCTTCATCGGCCCAACCCGAGAAGTACAAACAAATCATTTCAAAATTTCTCTTTGTCATTGTTCCCCCCGT
>JAURQH010000005.1 GCA_030836185.1 Planctomycetota bacterium | reverse complement strand
GGGGTTCCGTCCTGGATCCCGCTGCGTGGAGTCGGCCTGACTCGTTGCGGGATCTTGTGGGCATGGTTATGCCTCCTTTCGGAGGAGACATTAATGCAAGTCTCAGGCCAAACCGTTCACTAAAATAGATGTTTCAGGACAGGCTCTATACTTTCTCCAAGCTTGTTGGGCATTGTTCCGACTTTTGCTCGAAGGTAGACCTATATCAGCATTTACGAATTATCGTAGTGCTTGTTTGCCCGCGTACAATTCTTTCTTTAAGGAAACCACCCACATGATTCGGACTCCCCGTTTGCGCAGAGGGTTCACCCTCATCGAGCTGCTTGTTGTGATCGCGATCATCGCAGTTCTTGTTGCTTTGTTGCTCCCCGCCGTCCAGCAGGCTCGTGAAGCCGCCCGTCGTTCTGCCTGTAAGAACAACATCAAACAACTTGGTTTGGCACTGCACAACTATCACGACACTCATCGCTCATTTCCTCCTGGGTACGTCGATCAAGGGGTTGTTGTTGGTCCTAATAAAGGTCACTGGTCGTGGACTGTCATGCTGTTTCCATTTATGGATCAAGCACCTCTGTATAACCAACTGAATGTTGGAACTGTGACATTATCACAACGGATGACTGCTGCTCCTGCGTTGTTTCGCGAAGCGATTGTCAGTTTTCGCTGTCCTTCAGACACCGGCAATCAGATCAATGATGCGATGGATACTGGTGCAACGACACCAGAAATTCGTGCTGTCTACGATTCCAACGCTGCTCCGATCTTCCCTTCCACGACGAATTATGTGGCTGTGAATAACTCTCGCCAACTTCGTCGAAACCAGAATTCCAATCCTGCCAATGGTGCGAATGGACTGTTCTTTCGTAACAGCACCCGTCAATTTCGCGACATGACAGACGGTAGCAGCAACGTGATCATGGTCGGAGAACGAGCCTGGCGAGTCGGTCAGGTCAACACTTACGCAGGATCTCTTTTCGGTGTGAAAGACCTTAATGGCGGTGCTTTAAATGATGTCGTTGAAGGAACAACTGACACTGTTAACACCGATCTTGGTATGGCGTTCGGTGGTGGGTTTGTGAAAATCAACGTAGAAGCGACAACAGGTCGTCAAGGTTTCAGCAGTCCTCACACTGGTGGATGTCACTTCCTCATGGGTGATGGTCGTGTTCGCTTCATCAGCGAAAATATCGATCACAACCTCACGGATGCCGTCGACAGTACATTTGAACGATTGATTGGTGTCTCTGATGGACAGCCAGTCGGTGAGTTCTGATTGTTGATGTTAGTCGTAATTTCAAGCCGTTGTCACTTCTGAGTGGCAGCGGCTTTTTTATTCACATTTTGATGAATGGCGATGTTGGTCAAAGAGCCATCTCAAGACTTCTCGATTGGCGTAGGTTTGCGTCCACGAGTTGTGTCCCACGCCAGGATAAATCGTCATTTTGGGATTCCCTTCTGCTTTCTTGATAGCGGCAATCATTCGTGTTGTCCGAATCAAGGGGACGGCATTGTCCTGATCTCCATGGAATGCCCAGAGCGGGAGCTTTATCAGTCGGTCGGCGTAGTTCTCGTCCGCGCCTCCACAAATCGGGATCGCGGCAGCGAAGTAATTTGGTTTGCGTTGAATGAAATCCCAGGTGCCATAACCTCCCATTGAGAGCCCCGTGATATAAATCCGATTGGTGTCTATCGGAGACTCTTCCGAGATTTGTTGCAGCAGTTCATCGGTGAGCTTGAGCGAAACGGACATTTTTTCGGGCATGTCATGTTCGGTTTTTGTCCAATCCACTTCAACCCATTTTTTCTCGGCAGGACATTGAGGGGCGATCACAAAACAGGGAAAGTCACTCCGGTTGTCTACTTTCACGAACTCCGACAGTCCATGAACGAGCTGTATGGTGTTGTCGTTACCCCGCTCACCCGCACCATGCAGAAAGAGAACAAGAGGGTATTTCTCTCCTGATTTGATTTCTGGGGGGGAAAGGAAACGGTACAGGAGTCGTTGATTACCCGATTTGTAAACTTTCTTCTGATAAACTTCTGACACCGATTCTGTCTCCTCAGCGTGACATCGATTGATGGTTGATAAGAATAAAGTTGCCAAAATGCCGCTATAAATGAGTCCCGCTAATCGCCCCTGCATAATGTTCTCCTGATTGATTGTGATGCTCTATTGTGACTCATTTGCCCGTCACAAGCGAATCAAAAAAGGCAATCTCAACCGGCGTGGCATTCGTCTGGCGAGTGTGCGAGAATTGGTACGGGAATCAATTGATCTTGAAGCGCTGTTAATCGCATGGCTGGACCGCTAACAATTGAATTGACGGTCGAAGAGTATCTGAGCGGCAACCGCGTCGATACGTTTCTCGGAAAGCACCTGCGCAATTATAGCCCCTGGCGAATTCAGCGAATGATCCAGCATGGGGGAGCGACCATTGATGGCCGCGTTGTCGAGAACACCGAACGACTTTATCCTGGGCAAAGACTCGTCGTACGGCTACTAGAGCCTCCCGATAAATTGATTGCTCCACAAACGGCCGAGCTGGAGATCCTCTACGAAGATCCGTGGATTCTGGTCATCAATAAACCGGCGGGGGTGATCTGTCATCCCGTGGGTGAATATCAGACTGATACGCTATGTCATTACGTGCAAGCTCATTTGGATCATCAGTCGATCTGTCGGGGAGCGATGCGTCCGGGGATTGTTCATCGTCTCGACCGGCAGACGAGTGGTGCGATTGTCGTCACCAAAGATCATCTTTCTCATCGATTGGTTTCGATCGAGTTTCAGGCGGGACGGGTCTCGAAAGCGTACTTGGCGTTAACGGAGGGTGTCGTTTCCCAAGACGAGATGATGGTTGATTATCCCATTGGGCAGTCATCCGGCGATACTATTCTTATGTCGGCCAAGGCGGATGCGCGTGATGCCAAGCCTTCACGGACTCGGGTGCGAGTCCTCAAGCGATTTGCCAACCACACATTTGTCGAAGCCAAGCCCTATACGGGACGCAATCATCAAATACGAGTGCATTTGGCAGAAGTTGGTCATCCCATCATCGGGGATGAATATTATTTGGCCCTTGGTGGACTGAAACCGAAACGGCCAGATTTTCCAGAAGGTTGTGATTGGGGAGACGAAATTCCTAACAGCGTCGATCCGGTCACAGGACTCACACGTCACTTCTTACATGCCTATCGACTCGAATTCTGTCATCCCATTACGGAAGAGTGGATGACGTTTTTTGCGCCGCTGACTCCCGACCTGAATGCGGCACTGCACTGTTTATCAAAAGAGCCGTCATTCGCTATCAACAGCGGGAGTGTTGCTTCAAAAAACCGCTGAGGAAAACTTCTCTCTCAATGTTTGAAAGTTGGGTGAGAATTGGGGGTGTGGTGCATCGATGTTGTGTTGAGGGAGAGTTGTTTCGGTGGCAAACACGTAGAGCCCCGTTCGGTAGATATCCCCGGTGACCAGGCAGAAATCAAATTCGCCCGCAGGACTTTCCGCGACCGATAGCATCTTCTGTTGATCCAGTCGCAAGATGCCGCGCTGGTTGGCTTCATCTTCTAACTCGGCCAATTCGAATTCAAACTCGGGAAGATTCCATCCGGTACTCGAGATGACAACATTTCGATGAAATCGGGCACACATGACGGCAAACCGAAGTGCGGGCAAAGTGTTACCTTCGACCATGATCGACTCTGGAAGCATCTCAAGTCGTGGTACCTGAGTCAGTGGAGTGACGTGTGGTACTTCTGATTGAAGCCAACTTGGTAGCACAATTTTTGAGACTCCTGCGTCAAAGACTTCTTCGGCCTGCAATTCCAGCATTTCTCCACATCGAGTGGACAGGCAGATGAAATCTTGATTGATCTCCAGCGAATGACCTTCAATTAAGTCGATTCCTTCCTGTGCGTAGAGTTGGGAACTCTTCTTTTCATGAAGTCGAAACTGTTTCTTCAGCGACATCCATGACTGTGGTTGGTTCCAATTCCAACTCTCCAAAGAGAACTGAAAGAGAGATTCCAGCATGGGGGAGGTGCGGACAATCGCCACCAAACGATTCTCATGCGCGGCTTTCAAGGCCACGCGTTGAGCGTGAGATGTCTCTCCTGTAATGATGAGATCGTATCGCATAGGACTGTAATTCATGGGAGCAGCGTTTGTTTGTTCGATCACCGACTTCCGTTGATCATGGGCTGAGAAATTCCCGGTGGAATGACCCTCTTCTTCCCCTATCGGACGTTGTGAAGATATTCGGGATTGAAAAACTGCAAAAACTGGGTGGAGCAGGAGACACAGGTAGATAGAGCTGTTTATAACGGTTGTAGTGGCGTTCGCAAATTCCTAACTGCCACAGACGGAACAGGATAGCGACAATGTGTAATATGTTGTGATTCGCACGGCATTACAGTCCTTGATGGTTGGGAATGTGTGATAAATTAGGGAGAACAGCAGCTTTCGAGAGTCTTTTCGATTTCTCAAAGATCCATTTTGGGCTCGAAGACGTTATGGCTGTTGTAGCGATCTCATCAATTTCATTTGTCTCACTCTGATGGTGGGATACCCGCCGAATTCTCAGGAGAGAAATCATGGCAGACGATGTTGTTTTTCCAGAAGATCATCCTCGACGTTCTCAAGGTCGCCGAGGCAACGACATTGGTGGAAAATTGAAGAAATGGTTTTCTAACTCATTGTTCTTAGTCGCGCTGGTCATTCTGGGGAGTTGGTTTATCTACTCTCAGTTTCGCATTGAAGTCGCCGATGATGAAATCGCGGTTTTGATTCGGAAGACGGGCTTGGATATGGACAACGGTAGCGAAATCGCTGACAGCGCTGAGCACAAAGGGATTCAGCGTGAATTCTTACGTGCCGGGAAGCATTTCCGAAACCCGCTTTTCTGGGATTGGGAATATCACACAATCCCGGAAGTTCCCGCCGGGAAAATTGGAATCTTGGTGAGCTTAACAGGTGAAAATCTTCCCTATGGAGAGTTTCTCGCCCAGGTTGATGAGAACGGCGAGCCGATCACGAAAGGGATTATGCCCGAGGTAAAACGTCCGGGATTGGTCTTCTTAAATCCCTATTTGTACGAAGTCATCATCGGTGACTTTGAGCCTGTTGAAATTAAGTCCGGTTTCCGAGGTGTGATCACGAATCTTGCTGGTCCCCTTCCAGAAGATCCGAACCAATTGCTTGTCCCCGAAGGGTTTCGAGGAGTCCAGGAACAGGTTTTGGATGAAGGAACGGAATACATCAATCCGTATGCGACCCGCATCAGCCTGGTTGATTGCACAAGCCAGCGATTTAATTTGGCTGAGAAGAAAGACATGGGGTTCCCCACCAAAGACGGTTTCTGGGTGTCATTGGATGGCATTATTGAATTTCGTGTGGTTCCTGATGAAGCCGCCTCGGTCTATGTGACTTACAACGATTCGGACAACGGAGATGCGATAGATGAAGAAGTGATTCGCAAAATTATTATGCCGAATGCTCGCAGTTTCTGCCGTTTGCAAGGGTCTAATACGTTAGGTCGCGATCTGATCAGTGGTGAGACACGAATCAAATTTCAGGAACAGTTTCAGGAACAAATGCGGGAAGCGTGTGAGCCTTTGGGGATTGAAATCATTCAGGCATTGATCACACGTATCAATCCTCCCATTCAAATCTCGGAGCTAGTGCAGGAGCGAGAACTCGCCAAAGAAGATCAGTTGAAGTATCTGGAGCAGATTCAGGAAGAGATGACACAGAAGGAACTCAGGATCGATGAAGAAGAACGAGATCAAAAAGGGAAACTGGTCGAGGCCGATCAGGAAATCGTCAAAAAGACGACGGCTGCCAACAAAAAGCAGGCTGTTGAAATGACTCTGGCGAATCAGCGATTGGAAGTCGCGAAATTGCGTTTGGAAGCCGCCAAGGACGAAGCGGCTGCGATTATCGCCCGTGGGACAGCGGATGCAGAAGTGGTCGGATTCCAGAATAAAGCGGACGCTGCGGGTTGGAAACGATCCGTAGAAGCTTTCAGTGGAGACGGCAATGAGTTTGCTCGCTACGTTTTGTTACAGAAACTGTCTCCGTCATATCGACGATTGATGATCAACACGGCCGACAGCCCGATTATGAAAATCTTTGAACTCTTTAGCAGTGAGCAATCAGAGAAACCGGTCGAGGGCAAGACTCCTACGGTGAATTCAAAGACACCCGCCGATTCACCCATGACGACAACCGCAGAAAGTAACTGATTGTTTCGGCGTTTTAATGAACTCTTAAAAAATATCAAAATGTCTTCACAGACAGGTCAATCTCATGAATGACAATACTATCAAGCAAAAAATCTCCATGGCAAAAATCGCTATGGTTGTGTTGGTTCTGTTTCTCGTTGGTTCGGGATATCAGATCTTTGAATGGACCGTGAACCGAATTTATGTTCCGGTCGGTTACAGTATGCAATTGCGATATAAAGGCCCACCACTCCCTTTTCTGCCGGGAGCAATGTCTTCAGCAGAGCCGGGAAGTTTTGCGAAGGTCAATGAGAAAGGAAGTCCCGTCGAAGTGGGAATCCTGAAAGAAATGGTTGGTCCCGGCCGTCATTTTTACAACCCATTCTGGTGGGAACGTGAATTGGTTTCTGACATCGTCATCAATCCGGGAGAAGTTGCAGTCGCGACTTCCAAATTGGGGAAATCTTTGCCGAAGGGCAAATTCCTTGTCGAAGGCGATTTGGGGAAGACCGAGTTTAAGGGAATCGTACGGAAAGTCTTTGGTCCAGGACGTTATCGCGTCAATCCTTATGCCTACAATTTGAAAACGGTACAAACTCAGATCGATCAGTCGGGGACTCAAAAGAAGCATTCTGGTTGGGTCGAAATTGAGACCGGCTATGTCGGCGTGGTGACCAACCTCGCCAATAATCCGATGACGGAAGCGAAGAAAGGGATTCAGCAACAAGTTTTGCCCCCTGGGATTTATCCCATCAATCCTCGTGAACAACAAGTTGATATTGTGGAAATTGGCTATCGCGAAAAGAGCATTACTGCGAATCTTCAGAAAGATGCACGGAACGAGATTGTCTTTGATAAAAGTGGCGAACCCATGATTGCCGATGACGAAAGCGGTATCACATTTCCATCGAATGACGGTTTTAATATTCAGATGGACTTCACCGCAATTTGGGGCATCATGCCCGATCAGGCTCCCACGATCATCAGTAAGTTTGGGAATGTGGATGCCGTCGAGAGTAAAGTGGTGATTCCACAGATCGAAAGTATCTGTCGGAACCAAGGTTCGAGGCTAGGGGCGAAGGAGTTGTTGGTCGGCGAATCCCGGCAGCTCTTTCAGGAACAGACTTCTCTCGAATTTCAAAAAGTTCTTGATGAAAAAGATGTAACCTTGCTTTACGGGTTGGTCCGCCACATCTACATTCCGCAAAGTATCCGCTTGCCGATTCAGGACTCGTCGTTGGCTGATGAGAAAAAACTGACATTAGAGCAGCAGCAGATCACAACGAAAACGGAAGGTGACTTGGTGAAAGCCAAGCAGGAGGTCGAGCTGGAAGGTGATCGTGTAAAAGCCGAAACCGAAAAACTGTTCGAGGAAGCACTTGCCGAAGGCGACAAGACCGTCGCCGAAACGGAAGCCGAGACGCAAAAACTGGTTGCCGCGATTGATCGACAAATCGCGGAGATCGAAGCTGAGGCGACTGTTCTTTTGGGAGAAGCAGAAGCCACCAGCAAACAACTTCTGGAAGAAGCCAAGGCAGACAAGTTTAGCTTGGCTGTCGATGCCTTCGGTAGTGGTGCGGCTTATAATCAATGGGTCTTCGCAACCGGTTTGCCCATTGATATCGATCTGCAAACGATCTATGCCGGCGAAGGCACATTCTGGACAGACCTGAAAGGAATTACAGAAACACTTCTCGGTAAGCAGGTCAACGAAAGTCGAACGAAAACTGGGCGATGATTTTGTGGACAGAATCTGACTTTTCGGTTCGTAGTATGGTGTTCAATATGAGGTATTCCTGAAAAACAGGATGACTTCGTCGAGGATTCATCTCGACCTGTACAGCTTCTCGGCTACAATCAGTAAGCATTTTGTTCTTCATCCGAGAAGGAACTTGAATTGATGAATTTCTTTGTACGTCGTCCTTGGGATCTCCCTCAAAAACTTCACACCACTCCTGAAGTATTCGGGGACAGAAAACAGCATCGCCGCGACTTCCTCAAGTCGATGGGCGTTGCGGGTTCTGGCTTGTTGACCGCTGGAATCGCAGGATGCAGCAAGCCCACGCCGGAAGAGTTGGAACAAGCGGGGCAAGTTGAGTCCCTCCCGGAGTCGAAAGATACGATCTTTCCTGCCGCGCGAAATGAAGCGTTCGAATACGGTCGTCCTGAGACGGATCAATTTGAAGCCGCGTATTACACGAATTTCTACGAGTTCTCAGTTCAAAAAGACAGCTACCGATATGTTGAGCCGTTCAAGCCAACGCCTTGGACTTTGGAAGTTGCGGGAGAGTGTGACAACCCGCGAAAGTTTGATCTCGATGAGTTGTACAAAGAGTTTCAACACGAAGAACGTGCTTATCGTTTTCGCTGCGTTGAAGCTTGGGCGATGTGCGTCCCTTGGACTGGTTTTCCACTGAATAAACTGCTGGAAAAGGTGAGTCCCAAGTCATCTGCCAAGTATGTTTCTTTTCAGACTTTTTATCGTCCCGAACAAGCACGCGGCATCGAAGCGTATCCTGAGTTTCCGTGGCCGTACACTGAGGGGCTTACGATTGAAGAGGCGCGCAACGAACTGGTCTTATTGGCTACCGGTGTTTTTGGAGAGCCTTTGCCGAAGCAGCATGGCGCACCGGTACGAGTGGTGATTCCTTGGAAGTATGGATTCAAGGGAGCGAAATCCATTGTTCGAATTCAGTTGATGGATAAGAAACCGGTCACTTTCTGGAATGATTACAATCCGCGAGAATATGGCTTCGAAGCGAATGTTGACCCGACAGTGCCACATCCTCGCTGGTCACAAGCCCGTGAGCGCATGCTCGGTTCTGGTGATAGTTTTGAAACGCTCCCCTTCAACGGCTACGGTGATTATGTAGGCTCCCTTTATTCCTGATTCACTACTGCGCAGAAAAAACACAAACCGCAGCAAAAAACCACCGCGCAGCAAAAAACGCAGAGCCGTTGATGGCAACAGCTCTGCGCGAGGCTTCCTGTCAGGAAGATCGTGGGCCTCTCACTCAATGCGAGAGAGGCGGCGTTCTACAGATTAAACTCAGTCTTTGCGATGTCGGGTCTTGGCGCGGTTTTTACGTTTCTTGCGACCGAGTTTACGACGACCTTTACCTGATTTCTTTGTTCCCATTGCCTGGAAGTCTCCCAAAAGTGATGTTGTCTGTGAGTGATTGGCCGATATTTGCCTGTCAGAAATCAGTTTAGCAGATTGTCCCCAAACATTTCAATGAATTCGCCCCTGCAGAACTTCAAGATCGACCGCTGAAGTTCGAGCCAACTCCCGTTATAGTGGTGGCTTGCAAGAATCACTACTTCGACGGAAAAGGCTTTCAAAATGGACTATCGGCAGCTTGGAAAAACCGGTCTGCGCGTCTCTCCCGTTTGCTTGGGCACGATGATGTTCGGCGGACCGACCACTGAAGCAGACAGTATTCACATCATTCACAAAGCCTGTGATCAAGGTGTGAACTTCATCGATACCGCCGATATGTATAGTGTCGGTGGCTCTGAAGAAGTCGTCGGCAAAGCAATCTCCGACCGCCGTGATCAAGTGGTGTTGGCGACAAAAGGGACCAACGCGATGGGAGACGGCCCCAATGATCACGGAGCCAGTCGCTATCATTTGACCGCTGCCGTCGAGAAATCTCTCCAACGATTGGGGACCAATCACATCGATCTGTACTACGTCCATGTTCCCGATGAGACCACGCCGCAGGAAGAAACATTGCGGGCTTTGGATGACTTGGTTCGTTCTGGGAAAATTCGGTACATTGCCTGTTCCAACTTTCGTGCCTGGAAACTGTGCGAAGCACTTTGGACCAGCGACAAGCTGAACTTGAATGCGTATTGCTGCGTTCAGCCGCTTTACAACATCATGAATCGTGACATCGAAGTCGAGTTGATGCCTCTCTGTCAGGAGAAAGGGATCGGCGTTGTCAGTTACTCTCCTCTCGCCCGCGGAATTTTGACCGGGAAATATCAACCCGGTGAAAAACCGCCAGAAGGCAGTCGCGCGTCACGCAACGACAAACGGATGATGCAAGCCGAATGGCGCGAGTCGTCTCTCGAAGTCGCTCAATCAATCAAAGACTACTGCGACCAAAAAGGCGTCCCGATGACGCAATTCGCCTTGGCATGGTGCTTGGCGAATCCGATTCTCACATCGGTCATCATCGGCCCGCGCACGGAATCACAGTACGACGACAACATCGGCTTCCTCGATGTCGAAATCACTGCCGAGGACGAAGCCTTCATTAACGGTCTTGTCCCACCCGGCGAACACAGCGGCTTCGGGTTCCAGGACGAAAATTACCCCATCACGGGACGAGGAAAATAAACATGCGTTCGATTTTACAACTGATCATTGTGGGCTGTGTGTTGTTGATCACCTCGATACTCAACGCAGCCGAGAAGCCCAATGTTGTCTTCATATTGGCCGACGATCTTGGCATCGGGGACGTGAACTGTTTCGGTGGCGAAAAGTGCCAAATTCCGACACCCAACTTTGATCGCATCGCGAATGAAGGCGTCAAATTCACCGACGCGCATCCCGATGTGTCGCATTGCATCCCGACGCGCATGGCTCTGATGACGGGGCGTCATCCGTGGCGATTTGCAGCACCGAAAGAGAGCGGGCCGTGGGCGTTTCTCACGCCACGTTTTTCGACAGAGACCTTCACCTGGGGCAACCTGATGCACAATGCCGGCTATCGAACTGGCTACGTGGGCAAATGGCATCTGGGAACCGTCATGCCAACAACCGATGGCAAAACTCAAGGCCCCACAAACGTCGATTACACCAAGTCACTGATCATCTCCCCCAACGATTATGGCTTCGATGAGACCTTCATTCTTCCCGGATCTTTGGACATGTTTCCGTATGTGTTTGCGAGGAACGGCGTCTTTCAAGGCAATGTGACCGCTCAGAAAGGTTGGTCGGCCTTCAATCGTGTGGGGCCAGCAGCAGAAGATTTCGAGGATACCAAAGTTCTCGATACCTTTTCGACCGAAGCTGAAAAGTTCATTGCCGCTCCGCGGAGTAAAGATCAACCGTTCTTTTTGTTCCTTGCTCTCACTTCCCCACATACCCCCGTCAGCCCTAGTGAAGCATTTGAAGGGAAGAGCGGTTTAGGGATCTACGGCGACTTCGTGCACGAGACCGATGATTGTGTCGGTCGAGTTCTCGATGCCCTCGATGACGCGGGGCTTTCCGAGAATACCTTGGTCATTGCGACTTCCGATCATGGAGCAGCCGCTTATGCCGGCAACATCCGCAAAGCGACTCCCTTCCAATACCGGGAACTCGAACAACTCGGCCATTATTCGGGAGGCGGTTATCGAGGCTTCAAGTTTTCGATCTACGAAGGGGGTTTACGCATCCCGTTTGTCGCCAAATGGCCCGGCGTGATTCCCGCCGGGAAAGAATGTGACGAACTCATTGGTTTAGTCGATTTGATGGCTACGTTCAGCGAGATCACTGGTTCGGAGATTCCTGCAGAGTCAGCCCCCGATTCGATCAGCTTTCTGCCACTCCTGGAAGACCCCGACATCAAGGGACATCGTGACGAGCTGGTTCTTCAATCGACTCATGCGTTCGCGGTGCGACAAGGGAAATGGAAGCTGGCCGTCTGTCCGGGAAGTGGTTCTGCCGGACGATACGGCAATCTGCCGAAAACAGAGGATGCCTGGAAAGACGCCGTGACAGCCTTCGGCAGGACACCACAAAAATCTGATTTGTTCCAAGCACCGTTCGTGCAACTGTTCAATCTGGAGAATGATCCGGGGGAGACGCAAAATCTGGCTGCTGAGAAGCCCGAAAAGGTCGAAAAGTTGCTCGGCGTGCTCAATAAAACGATCAAACGCGGCCGTGCCACTCCCGGCCCGGCGTTAGAAAATGATCGCCCTGTCGATCCGTTAGTACGAGTTCCCGGTTTCGTATTCAGGAAGTAATGTGTATCAAATCGGGGTGAATGCTCCCCAAGTGATGAGTCATTTCCTTCTCCTCCTCTGGAGGAGAGGGTGGCATGCATCGATTGAACGGAAAAGGTATGTTGTTTTATGTTATTACTTTTCCCCCAAATCCCAATCACCCCATCCCCGTGTCAGATCAGTTTCGTGTGACTAAGAGTTGGTACGAGTTTGTCCGAGATCGATTCAAAGAGGAGTTGAAATGCCCGTGTTAAAAGAGTTGCTGGAATCGGTGCCGCAAATAGGCAAGGTCGAATGGATCGGCATCTCGCCCCAACGCCGGGGAGAAATCGAACCGCGCACCGAAGCCGTGGTCGAAATGAATGTCGGCTTGTCCGACGATCATCATGCTCGTTCAGGCAAATCCGAACGTCAGTTGACGCTCATTCAGAAAGAGCATCTCGATACGGTTGCCACTCTGTTAGGACGCGACGCGGTCGATCCCGCAGAAGTCCGCCGCAATATTGTCGTCTCGGGGATGAACCTGCTGTCGCTCAAATGTGCCAGGTTTCAAATCGGCGAAGTCGTGTTGCAGGGGACCGGTCCTTGCGCCCCCTGCTCTCTCATGGAAGAAAATCTCGGGCCGGGCGGTTACTCCGCCATGCGTGGACACGGCGGCATCACCACGATTGTGGTCGAACCGGGAACAATCCGCATCGGCGACGAAGTGAAATTCCTGGAACTGGTGACGGTCGAACAAAAACCGGTATAGCCTTGATCACAGCTTACATAGCCGCAGTGCGCAAGCACTTCGGACGGCCACAAGCCACATTGTACGTCGGCGAGAGACGAAGCGGAGATTCCCGATGTGATGTCCCCTGGTGGCTCTGGTCAGTTTTCTCCAGTCACACAACACATGCGGCAGCCATTCGTGCAATTCGAGTCATTCGTGGTTTGTTTCCCTG
>JAURQH010000084.1 GCA_030836185.1 Planctomycetota bacterium | reverse complement strand
GAATGGCGGCTGCCCAACGGTCGTAACCTTCTTGATTAAAATGCAACAGATCGGGGAACCACTTTGGATCTGCGTTGCCTTCCGGTGTGGCGAATAATGTCCAGGTATCGACAACCGTAATTTGTGAGTCTCCTCGGACGGCTTCATCGTACAACTGATTGACACGGTCAATGGTTTTGCGAGGCCGTTTTTTGGTTTCTGAACTTGGGAACATACGACACAAGACAATCGGCATTTTGGGATTGTGCTTTTTGAGGGCGTCGATAATTTTCTCAAAGTTGCGACCAATGGCTTCGGGATCGATGCCAACTTCGATGTCGTTCGTTCCCATCAACATGACGACGGCACTCGGGTTGAGCGAGAGCACATCTTCTTCGAGTCGGATGAGCATGCCACGCGTGGTATCTCCACTGATGCCCCGATTGGCCAGTTTCATGCCAGCAAAGCGGTCACGAAAATTGTCTCCCCAACCTTGCGTGATGGAGTCACCAAGAAAGACGACCGCGTTTTGATCCTGTTTAACACGCTTTGACCAGGCCGTACGACGCGTTTGCCAACCTTTGACATAACCGGGGTAACTGCGAAGCTCCCCCTCACCGGGAAGACCTTCCGCGGAAGCGGGCAGTGCGTATTTGTCATCTGCCTGGCAGGAGATTTGTAGCGTTGTCACGACGAGCAAGCAGGCAAACAACAAGCGAGCGGTTTTAGACATGGTGTGTGATTCTTTCAACGAAGTCTGTTTGGTGCGGAGTACCTACAATACCCGGATTTGAACACCGGTTCCATAGATTGTTCGAAGAGAATAAAGGAACGAAAATGGAATGTCTCAACGGTCTCTGATGTCACTCATATAATGGTTGAAAGAAAAACAAATTGAGAACGCGTTTGGATTCGTGCACGATGAGATACCCTTACACTGCTGCACACTCCCTTCTGAATCCTCAAGATTGCCATCCATGAATCACGCTTGTTTGTCTGGTGTTGTCTGCTTTCTGATCTCTGTGCTGATGCTGTCATCAGTCGATGGATATCTTTGATGGTCGTGCTGGTGTGTGGGCTACAGTCCTTCCAATCTCAATCCGGTTTTATTGACTTTTACTTCATACCGTAAACCTCACTGCCTAAGGATCAAATTATTATGCCAATTCCATCGAAAACAGAACCTGCAAAAGTCTCCGCAATTGAATGGCATAATCCGGGCCAAGCATTGCGTGGCTTGCTCGAAGGTAAAGAGTTACAAACCAACATTACGCTTATCCGCTACGTTACGGATGTCGTGGGAGAAGGCCCGACTCTCCATGTCCATCCATATGACGAAGTCTTTACGATTACTGAGGGTCGTGCTCGTTTCACGGTGGGCGACAAAACGATTGACGCAGAAGCCGGGGATGTTGTGTTAGGGCCAGCAAACATTCCTCACGGCTATCAAAACCTGGGACCAGGTCGACTTGATTCATTAGACATTCACCTCAGCCCCGAATGGATTCAATACAACCTTGCTTCAAACTGGGACCAATCAAGCGTTCTCCTTTCAGCCGATTCAAAAGTGGAAGTTAAAGAAGACTAACTTTCAGTATTTGCAGGGCTAACGCCTGACTTATCGATGAACCTTCAGCGAGAGCACCAAAGAACACATTGAGAAAACTGTGGAACGGCGACATCCTCAAAAACTCGCGCTGGAATCGACAGATCGGCGTGGTAGACTTCTTATTCTGACGAAACAAGCTTTCTTTCACCGCCGACAAGGATGATCGCCATGCCTCGCTTTACGACACTCCTCGACCGTCGATACTCCTGTCTGATTTCGACTGTCTCGCTGTTGATGCTCACGGCAATGGTCATTCCGGCGCGTTCTGCCGACTGGCCCCAACATCTCGGCCCACATCGAAACGGAATCTCTGCCGATACGGGACTCATTGATGAGTGGCCTGAGGACGGATTGAAGGAAGTGTTCCGCGTCCCCGGTGGAGTTGGTATGTCGGGACTCGCCATCAGCCGGGGAGCCCTTGTCACGTTGGTGCAGAGGTCGGGCAAACAATTTGTGATTGCTCTCGACGCCAAAACCGGAAAAACAAAATGGGCAACACCCGTCGCCCCCGCTTATACCAACGGCATGGGAAACGGTCCACGTGCGACTCCCGCGATCATCAATGATCAGGTTTTTGCATTCACGGGCGAAGGAATTCTTGTCGCTCTGGACTTCGAGTCTGGCAAGATTCTCTGGTCGAAAAATGTGATCAAGCAATTGGGAGGAAAAATCGCCGACTACGGGATGGCCTGCTCACCTCTGGTTGTAGATGACCAAGTGATCGTCACTGCTGGCGCGTCTCAAGGAACTGTAGCCGCCTTCAACATTAAGACAGGAGAAAAAGCATGGTCGGTCGGCTCCGATCCTGCCGGCTATTCTTCACCGGCACTGCTAATAATCGCCGGGAAAAATCAACTTGTCACCTACACGGGAAGTTCGGTTCTCGGCATAGCCCCCGACACGGGAGCCCTGCTCTGGCGATATCCGTATATCACCGACTACGAATGCAACATCGCCACTCCTCTCGCCATCGACGGACAAGTCTTTATTTCGTCAGGTGAGAACCACGGCTGCGCCCTGCTCGCACTGAAGCCGAACGGGGACAAATTCAATGTCACTAAAACCTGGGCCTCGCAAGGAAGCAAAAGTGTCCTTCGTAACGAATGGCAAACCTCAATGCTCCTCGATGGATACCTCTATGGTTTCGACAACGGCGGCAGCGCAGGACCACTGACACACTTGACCTGTATTGACGCCAAGACGGGAGACCGAAAATGGCAGAAAATTCGGTTCGGTAAAGGGAACGGCATCGCGGCTGACGGAAAACTGTTGATCTCCACGATGAAGGGAGAGTTCGTCTTGGTGCGCGCCAACCGTGAGGAGTTTCAAGAGATCGGCCGCGTGACGGTCATCGGCAAAACTCGGCAAGCCCCCGCCCTCGCCGACGGACTGGTTTACCTCCGCGACGATAACGAGATTGTGTGCCTCGATCTTCGGAAACCGTGACCCAGACTTAGGAATATCTACGAGACCTACAAGCTCACAAATAGTAAATACTTAATTTATTTCAGAATGCATCGTCGTTTCATAGTGAAGTCTGACACCAACGAACCTTGTTCATCGTACAGGGCTCTGCAGTAGCATCTGCCATTTTAAAAGTCTCAAAGTCTGTCACAAATGTCATTTCGCCAAAAACGCAACGAGTGGGATGAATTTCTAAAACGCCACGGGGATGAGATTCGAAACTGCGGTGTCCCTGCTGATGTGGTCAAAAATGAAACACGATTCTACATTTTTTTAGAACATGGTTATGATGAATTCGGATGGTTCAAGAACAAGCACGCATTTTTTAGCTCTTCCATTCTAACAGGAGAACAAATTGTAGACCTCGCTCAAATCGTTGGAGATCATATTGACGAAAAATATCGAAAGATCATCGAATCACGCTGGAGTGGTTCGAGTAAGCCTCAGAGGTTGGCTTGATGATTTGGCAGGGAGGCCCCTGCCCTACAGAAACTACATACTCTCTCTACCGCAGCTCATTCAGCATTTCCAGCAGGTTGTCGGTCAGAATGATCGACGCATCTTTCTGGACGACGTTTGTGCCGAGCCATGTTTCGTAACCGCCGAGGCGGTGTTGTTCGAAGGTCGGTAAGTAACCGTGTCGACCATTGGCTAGACCAATCACCATGGTCTGCGAGAAAGGGCTGCGGTCTTTGAGATCGAGTCCGATTTCGACAAAGGTTTCAAAGGGACTGCCGACGATGGCAAAGTCTCCGATGCGAATTGCTTGCAGGGTCACTTCGACAAAGTCCTCTTCGCGCTCGTCTGCCCGTACCGTTTGTCGTGCATAGTTTTGTGCCTTCTTGGGTAACTTGGCGATTTCGTTTTTGTCGGTGATGGCGAGGATTTTCTTGGCGGCGACAACATCGTCTTTTGAAGGGCGTCGATATTTCAACTTGAGCTGTCTTTCGATCATGCCGAGCGTCACATTGTTTTCGTAGGTTTCAATTTTCTTGTAAGCGAAGTACGCCGTATCGGCGGCTTTGCGAGCCACGATTCGAATTTGCTCGAACGGTTCGCGGGGCGGACGATTGACGAGAAACGGAATGTTGTTGATATCTCCCGAGGCTCCGTTGGACATCACTGCGACAAAATTCTGATCTGCGCGCAGGCGGCTCGGCATCACGCGGGCAAACTCGCCAAAGTAGTCTGCCGAAGCATGTCGCTCGGCGACTCCTCCGACATAGTGCAACGCATAGTTGGCAAATAGCGCGAGCGGCTTGCGCTTTTGATTTTGAACCGCGAGGACCATTAATTCGGGGTCGACCGGACCTGCGGGACGGTCGATAACTGCCGGGTTTGTGCCGGGATTCATTTTGACGATGTCCAGCTTGCCGAACGGATTGGGTGGCATCTTACCCGGATGCAAAAACCAGCGTCGATTGAAAACTTCCTCACGAAGATCTTGTGACGCCATACCGACCGAGGCGGGTTGCCGACGATGGAAGGCTTCTTCAATGGACTGCGCCAGCCCTTCAATGAGAAGTTGACGGTAGGCAACATCGCCGGGAGAGCCTTCTGTTCGATTGGAAGGAGGGGCCGAGTGGGTATGCGTCGAAGATATTAACATGCGGTTGACGGGAATGCCTGTTTTCTCAAAGGCGAGTTGCTTTGCTTCATTGAGCATTTCGGGCGGCGCACCCAGCGCATCGAGGACAACGATGGCGAGCGTGATTTCACCATCGTCGAAGACAATCGCGCGGGCATGGAGCGGATCGTGCACCGCACTGGCATCCATCGCCTTTCCACTCCGCAGGCTGACGGGAAACTGTTGCGGCGAGACATCGACAGCCGATGCTCCGACTCGCAACGGACCGGCAACGGCAACTAGTGGTTCAAACTGAGTGACCACACAACATATCAGTAAAAGCAGCGAGGAGCGGAACATGATCACAGATCCTGTAGGATAAATTGTACGAAGAAGAAAACGAGTCTCTTGTACTCTATCTAAAGGTTCTGCCGACAGAAAATCAAAAAGTTCAAAATCATCTGGAAGCCTATGGTGATAGGTATCGAGAGTGGCAGAAGATTTAGGAATGGAGCTCGTATTCAGTCTCTGATCGCGTACTATGAGAGGATTGCAAACATCATTTCCGGGGAGAAGTTTGAATGAATTCTAAGCCGCTCGCAATCGCTTGTTTGATGTTATTCAGTTTTCTGTTGGTTCCCAATCTGATGGCCGCGGATAAGACCTGCCCCGCCAATGGAAAACTGAAAATCTTCATTGTCTCTGGTCAGTCAAATATGGTCGGCTTTGGTCAGGTGCAGGGAGAGACCGGCACGATGGAATCGTATGTGAAAAGTAATCCGAAAGCGTACGGGCATCTGGTCGATCAAAAGGGCCAGCCGACTGTGCGGGATGATGTCTGGGTTGTGAATTTGTCTTACCAAGACAAAGAGAAAATGGACTGGTTGACGACGGGGTTTGGAGCCAGTGAAGAGCACATCGGACCGGAATACGGATTCGGGATGGTGTTGGGAGATTATTACGAAGACCCCGTCCTCATCATCAAATCGGCTTGGGGTGGCCGGTCGCTGGTTCACAACTTTCTGCCACCCAGTTCGGCAGACTATCCGACTCCTCAAAAAGATGGTGATCGGGGATTTCAGTACGCCGAAGTGGTCAGACACGTCCAGGAGATCACCGGCAACTTGAAAAAATACGATCCCCATTATTCAGGCAAGGGGTATGAGATTGTTGGCTTCGGTTGGCATCAGGGTTGGAATGATCGTATCAGCCAACCAGCCGTCGATGTGTATGAAGAGAACATGGTCAACTTTGTGAACGACATGCGCAAAGATCTGAAGATTGAGAAGCTCCCATTCGTGATTGCCAATACGGGAATGGGTGGCTGGAACAATCCTCCCCGTTATAAGGCAAAGGTTGAAAAACTGATGGAGGCACAATTGGCATTAAGCGACGCTGACAAATATCCGCAGTTCAAAGGGAATGTGGCGGGGGTCGAAACTCGCGACTTCCAACGGACAACCGAAGAATCTCCGTCCAAGCAGGAATATCATTGGAATCGCAATTGGGAAACCTATTACCTGATCGGCAAATCGATGGGGGAGGCCATGATCGAGTTGGTTGAACCGCACTCAAACTAGAGGCAGTTCGAAAACTTCAATTCCGGTGAGTGTTCCTGAACAGACTGGACCGGACCAGTAGAAGACCACGATTAGGACAACAATTCTCCCGACACGCCGCGCCTCGGGCTGACTGATAATCTCTCTCGTTTTCTGTTGGATTTCTCGGGTGTCTCCCATTACAGTGTGAACATTCGCACTCATCATCGGAGAATCCACCATGCATCGCACCAACTCAATCGCTCAACTCATCCAGATTTGTAGGGCTGGCTCCCGCCTGCCTTCCTCAATCTTGGCAATCATTTTCCTCCTGCTCCCCGCGCTCACTCACGCGCAGGACAAAAAAGGCCCCCCCGAACCGACCCTCGCCGATCACCAATACAGCGAGCATAAATCTTGTACGCTCGACTTCTGGAAAGCCGAGGGAGACACGCCGCGACCATTACACGTCCACATTCACGGCGGTGGCTGGACCGGCGGCGACAAAAAGTCTGCCGCCAAACAGGCACCCTTCTGGTTGAGCAAAGGCGTCTCGTTCGCGTCAATCAATTATCGACTCACCGGCGAAGCACCGCTCCCGGCTCCCGTTCACGATGCCGCCTATTGCATCCAGTACATCCGCTCGAAGGCCAAAGAGTGGAACATCGATGCCGACCGCATCGTCCTCACCGGAGGATCCGCCGGAGCCTGCACCAGTATGTGGATTCTGTGTCACGACGATCTCGCCGACCCATCCAGCGACGATCCCGTCAAACGTCAATCGACTCGCGTGACGGCGGCCGCCGTCGGTGGAGGCCAGGTTTCCATCGATCCGCCGCAAGCGAAAGAGTGGCTGGGTGACGGCGTCCTCTTACACCGCATGATCTGGACGTCGGTCGGTGCGAAGACGATGGAAGAAGCGTGGGCCAAATACGAATCGGACTACAAGCCGCTCTACAAAGAGTTCACCCCCTATAACCACCTCACCAAAGACGACCCACCATTGCTGATGACCTACGGCTCCAACATGACCTTGCCAAGCAAAACCGCCGGCCACGGCATCCACCATCCGGTCTACGGCGTAGAGATGAAAGAGAAAGCCGACAAATTGGGCGTCGAATGCCACCTACTGATCAACGGCCATTCGAAGTCGGAGAAGTACGCGAATGCGAACGAGTTCTTGTTGGATAAGCTTGGGGTGGAGTAGAGGGTGAGGAGGGGGGATGCTCTGCGTGTAGTTCTTAAGCTAGTAGATTTGTTGCAGCGAAATGACAATTGATTACACATGGCGGTGCCAATCTACAGATAGGTCAATGCAGTGAATGTGATTAAGCATCTGATTTCAATTTTGATATGGATCGTAATTCTCGTAAACTTCTTTGTGTATGACTTATATGCTGAATCAATTCGTTATATGGGAGAACCATACGCATGGCTTCTCTCGTTCAAGGCTTTTGTTTACATTGCCTTTTTTGCAATATTTCTGTATCTCTGCAAATTTAATAGGGTCCGATGGAAGCTTGCTTTTATTGCCACCTATCCGCTTTTGGTAATTGTTTACTAGAGCCTGTTAGTGATATTATTCTTTATGGTTATGACGGGTACTAGAGAATCGTATAAAGAAGAGGTTGTGCGTTTCTTGCAATCCTTACAAGCCACTGCAGCTATATTGGCGGACCGCACATATGAAATCTACTCCATTAAGATGAGTGATATAGAGGCAGTTGTTTATCAGCATAAGCCTGATGTAGTGAATCAGCTTCGCAAGCTAAGAAGGCAAGGTCAGTATGTTCCGCCTGATAACCTATCGATTGATAATGACGAGAGCTTGGCATGAGAAAGCTGGCGTGCCATACCCTCTCAGGGGTGGCCCATCCGATCTGAAAGATTGGTTGCGTGACGAAGTCACAAGAAGACTCATCATGATCGATCAAAGAAGTGAGGAACGTGCCTCAGCAGATTCCACCCGCAGGATGATTCATCTTGTCCTTTTTGAGCTACCGCCTTCGACCTTCGTCCTCGCTGATCGCTCGGCGGTCTCAGTTGCTTCCTTGTCAGGACGTGCCACCCAAAGTTTCACACAATCACAAACTCAACAGACATTAAGGAGACAAGCATGGAATATTTTCTGATGGCGGCGTTCGTCATACCGATCCTGATGTATTTGCTGACGTTATTTCAGGAACACTGCGAACTGTTCCCGGTGACCAATGATGCCTTTGACCAAGAATGGCCTCCGATCAGCGATGAGAAATTTCTCGAGCTGTGTGGCCCGGAAACCGATCCCAAGATTGCCCTCAAAGTACGAGAAATCATGTCACACATCTCGGGCGTTGATGAAGATCAAATCTACCCCGACCAGCGCTTGGTGAACGACCTCGGCTTGGAATAGGTAGGCGGGAGACATGGACTCGTTTACGCAGGGTGGCGGAGTCACAAGTCGAGTAGTCGAGTAGGGCAGGCTCCCGCCCAATGATGTTCGGCACGCTTTTTGCGCATTGGATGTCTTAGTGTAAACTCTTCTTTTTTGCAAAGGAATGCAATGGCGAAAAACAACCAAAAACTCTCTCAATACGATCCCATCGAAGGGGCGGCCTTCCTGCGTCAGG
>JAURQH010000004.1 GCA_030836185.1 Planctomycetota bacterium | reverse complement strand
GACGGTATCGGTCGTATCGACATCAGAGATCGTCAACGTTCCGTTGGCCGTGAGTGTGGTGTCGGTCTCATCGAGGTCGGCGGTGTCGGGGCCGTTTGTGATGACGGGTGCGTCGTTGGTTCCCGTGATGGTGATCGTGACGGTAGCCGAGTCAAATCCACCGTTGCCATCGGAAATTTGATAGGTAAAGCTGTCGGTAGCCATTTCTCCAACGGCTAACGACTCAAATTGCCCGTTGGGATCGTATGTAAATGTTCCGTCATCGTTGAGCGTGAGCAGCGCGCCGGAAGTGAGACTAATTTCGTTGCCAACATTGATGGTGCTTCCGTTGATTTCAGAAACTTCAATCATATCTCCATCGGGGTCGCTGTCAGCACCATTGCCATTATCGCTGAAGACATTCCCGGAGACTGGTGTGTCTTCGTCCGTGGAGAAACTGTCGTTTTGGGCGACGGGAACCGGATTGTCGATGGTCCAATCGAATTCGTCAGTGGTCATTTCACCGCTGCCATCTTCGGCCGTCACCACGACGGCATAGGGACTCGATTGCGAAGCATCAGAGTCAATTGTACCGGTGATTAAGCCGTCGGAGTCGATACTCAATCCGGGAGGGAGTCCCGTTGCCGTGAACGTGAGCGTATCATTGGTGTCTGGATCGTCGAAATTCCCCGAGACATCGAGATTTACGTTCTCGGAATCATTGTTCATCTGATCCGGGATAACCGTATCGACGACGGGAGGATCATTGGTTCCCGTGATGGTGACCAGGACGGTGGCGGCCTCGGTGGCGGTATCCCCATTGCTGTCGGTAATTGTGTACTCAAACGAATCTATATCGGTCGCCCCGTCGGCCAGATGTTCAAACTGTCCGTTGGGATCGTATGTAAATGTTCCGTTGCTATTGACAGTGAGCAGCGCGCCGGAAGTGAGACTAATTTCGTTGCCAACATTTGCGCCGCTGCCGTTGACCTCGGTGACTTCAAACATGTCTCCATCGGGATCGGTATCAGCGCCATTGCCGTTATCGTCGAAAACATTCCCGGAGACTGGGGTTTCTTCATCGGTCGTCATCACCGCGTCGTCCATGGCAACCGGCGCAGCAAGCACGATTCGGTCTTCCAGTCTCTCCGTGAGCAGGAGAGGGGAATTCTCTGAGTTGTTTTGAGTGGTGCTGGGATTCAGCCAAAATCTGGAAAAGTCGTTCAGTCGTTTTCGCCAGTAAATCCGTCTCATGATCTAACACTTCGCAGAGGGTTTGCAGACGTTGACAAGACAACGACCGATGGGCAAGGAAGAACACTGGTGAGAATGGTCAAAAAGGAGACTCGGAGCACTTAAGTCCAGTATCGTCAACGAGCTGTTTCTCTGTCAAATCGAAATCATGCTAGCAAGGTGTTTTGCAGGAAGTGCTTAGGGAATATTCAGTTGAAGGAACTTCGTGTTTTCTTGAAAAGAACTCTGATAAAAGACCTGAAATACTCTGATTAGGTAAGTTATAGCGATGATACCAATAACAAGATCATAAAAGGGAGAGGTAAACACACTGTCTGAACTGCAAAGGTGAAGAAAACAACAGCAAAAGCCGAATGAAAAGAAAGAGCTTGAACCTTTTTAGATCAAGCAAAAGTTTTGCTGTGCGCACCAACTGGATAAGTTAGAAATATCACCCCATTTGCGATTCACAGATTATCGACCTCTCGTCCGTTCCCGGTAGACGTCACATGATGAATTTTCAAGTCATCTTTTGCGGCATGAGCCTGTGGCTGACTCTGGCGAATTTGAGCCTGGGCCAGGAACCACAAGAAGCTCCCAAATCACTTCCCCCACTTCCAATACCTATGGAGGCGGAAGAGGGTGTTTTAGTGCCCGGACAGCAAGCCGAACTGGAAGCTCTGACGGAAGAAGAACGGGAACAAATTTTTCAGCCTGTCAATTTGAATTTGAAAGGACCGACTCAATTCAAGATACGTGTCCGACCTCAAGCTTATCTTGATGAGGAAGATCCGAGCCGAGGCTTGATCAAGCCACCCCCGATGCAGGTTGATGTTTTCGATGCTGTAACAGAGTCTATGTCTTTACAACAGTTTACTGGAAACGGCGTTGAGTCTCCATTTTTCACACCCGTTGCGCCATTCTGTTATCCTCCTTTGTATTTCGAAGATCCGTATCTGGAGCGATATGGGGATGGGTATTGTGATCCCTTGCAAACGCTGATTTCTGGAGCCCATTTTTACGCTCGAATTCCCTTGCTCTCTATTAATCTCATCAAACAGCCTCCCCATCGACCTGTCTTGAATCTTTGGGCCGACCCTGTGGATGAAGTCAGACGGTAATCACAAACGAGCATTACCACACCGGCTGGACAGAAAGACCTTGTGACCGTCTCGGTAATGGTCTCTGATAAAGCTCTATGTTTGATTCTTTGATCTCAAGCTGGCTGACAAAACGACGATTGAGTCGCTATCGGCGTCTCATCAAAGCCGTGCATCAGATCCAGGCTGACTTTCTGCCAATGAGTGATGAGGAATTACGAGCGGAGCAAATGTCTCTCAGTATGCAGGCACGCTCTGGGGTTCAGAGAGAAAAATTTCTTCCCCGCAGCTTTGCATTGGTTCGCGAGAGTGCGCGTCGGACTGTGGGTATGGAGCATTACGATGCTCAATTACTCGGAGGATGTGCCATGGCAGAGGGATACATCGCCGAGATGGCTACCGGTGAAGGGAAAACATTCACCGCAACACTACCTCTCTTTTTGTATTCATTATTTGGACGTGGCGCCCATTTGGTGACTGCCAATGAATATCTTGCGGAACGAGATGCTGAGTGGGTTCGACCTATCTTTGAGCTGCTGGGTATGCAGGTTGGTTCAATCGTCCAGGAATCCAATGATTCCGAACGTGCATTGGCTTACCAAGCGGACATCACTTACGGAACATTGCGCGAATTTACGTTTTATTTTTTGCGTGAACAATTGAGTCGTTCAGGTAGTGAGACTCGTACGGAAAGTCGTGTGGCACATAAGCGACGGTCTCCCAGCGATCCCCCTTTCTTCTTGCTTGTTGATGAAGCAGACAGCTTACTGATCGACGAAGCTCGGACGCCGCTGATTATCAGTCTTCCGAGTGAGCATGACCCGACGTTTAATGAGGACTGTTTTCGTTGGGCCAACCATATGACAGGCGATCTCACCCTATTCTCTGAGTACGAGTTGGATCCGAAGGCTCGATCCGTTCGTTTGAACCAAGCGGGAAAACAAAAAGTAAGAGAACTGTTACCTATGCGGCAACTGGTGAACCTCACCCTGCAGGAGGCGGAAGAAGCGGTTTGCCGTGCGCTGGTTGCACAAGAGTTTTTTTGCAGAGATGAACACTACGTCATTGACGCCGATGAAGTTCAGTTAATTGATAGTTTCACGGGGCGAATTGCCGTTGGTCGCAAATTACGTCACGGCGTCCATCAAGCGATTGAAGTTCGAGAAGGATTACCTTTGACGAATACTCAGGAACCTGCTGCACGAATGACCGTGAATGATTACACGTCTCGATACCATCATCTTGCGGGCATGACAGGGACAGCGAGTGAAGTGTCGACCGCGATGAAAAAGTATTATGACTGTCGTGTTCTGGCCATTCCCACCATTCGTCCCTGCGGTCGTGAAATTCTTCCCGTACAAATATACGAAACCACACAGGATAAATATCGTGCCATCACAGCCGAAGTTCTTGCTCTGATCGAAGCAGGAAGGTCTGTTTTAATCGGAACACGGACAATTCAACATTCTCTTGCTCTCTCGGAGCATTTGAACAATTCTGGAATTGAACATTTACTTCTGAACGGGGTTCAGGATTCCGATGAGGCCGACATTGTCTCGCAAACCGGTCAACCGTCTCGTGTCACTGTAGCGACCAATATGGCCGGACGTGGGACCGATATTCATTTGTCCGATCAGGTTCGCGAAGCGGGCGGGTTGCACGTCATCGGCACCGAGTTTCACGAGTCCGCGCGGATTGATCGACAACTCGCCGGGCGTGCAGCAAGACAGGGTGATCCAGGGAGTTTCCGACAAATGGCGAGCTTCGAAGACTCAATCCTGATCGATGCCTGGGGGGAAGAAGTGGCCGGGAATCTTATGGAAGGTGCTCAAAAGGGTTTTCGAGTGAAGTATGCGGTCTCGTTATTTCGTCAGGCACAGCAGGACCTGGAACGCCGACAACGTCACCAACTTCTGTTAATGCTTGAAAGCGAAAGAAGACGAAGCGTGCAAAACATCGAGATGGGGCGTGACCCTTGGCTGGATAGCGTTTATTGATCCAAAGCGAATTCAGAATCGCCAATCAATCTATTACTCGATATTCCACTCATACCAGGGAGTCGCTGGCTGCGAGGGAACGGGGGTTTTCTCAGTTCGTTGAGGTGCTTTTGGTGGCATGGGTGATTTCGTTTCTTCTCGGTCATCAAAAAATCGAATCTCTTTTCCCAGTTCGGCAGCGTTCGACACGTTCTGTTGAGAGGGAGTGTCTTTCGAATCTTGTGCAGGAGCTTGAATCATTGGGTGATGAGAGACGCGTAGAATTTCAATCTGGGCGTCCTCTTCGGTTTCTTCCAGTGGGAAAGGTCGAGGGCCATTCGAAGTTGTCTCTGGCAGCGGAGGTATATTTTCAGATTTTCGAGGCACTGAAACAGGGACTGAGGGTTCAGGCAGGAACGGATTCTCGAAGGAACTGGTTGTCTCGACGGGAACATCGGTTAATGCCGGTTCAAGCGCGATGGACGTGTCTCCTTGAGTTTCTTGATCCATAGATGGAGAAGTCGGAAGTGGTTCTTGAGGTTCAATCTCTCCAATACTGATCGAACTCTGTTGAGAGCCATTCCAGTAGGTTTCACCGACTGACGAATAGTTGTCCGTCAAAATCACATTCCGAAACGGGAGCAAACTTCCCTTTTCAAAGTGGATGTTTCGAAGAGCGGCTTCATGTTCGACTAATGATCGGTAGTAGCTGGCTTTCGCGTCGGCAAGACGCGTTTGGGCATCCAGAATTTCGTCAGGAGAATCAGTGTCTTCATTGAGTGATGAGAATCGCTGTTGGGCAGAGATGAGACGGTTGAAACTGATCTTGTTCAGTTCCTGGGCTCGCTCCAGGTCGGCGACTGCGTTACTCAAGTCGTGAGCAATTTGACGTTCCTGTTGTTGTAACAAAGCCCGTTCGCGAGCAATTCGGATTTCAAGATTGGTCACAGCAGCATGTCCTTGGCGAGTTCCGATGGGGACCGTCATTTCGACTCCCAACTCCCATTCTTGAAAATCGCCACCAAACAGGTTTTCGGTGGCTCCCCGATTCAGACTGGTCGCCCCGGTGTCTGTGTCACCGACGAGGTTATCGCCAAATCCACGAAATCGATATCTTCCGAACATGTCGAGACGTGGCTTTTTGAACTGCTGACTCGCCTCTTTCTGTAACTCCAGACTCTTCAACGCCTGTCGCTGTTTTTTCAATTCAGGACGCTGAGCGATTGCCTCATTGATCAATGCGTTCCAATCGTACTCTATCGGCATCACTTTGGGCTCTGAAACTGGTCGAATGACAGACTCTTCTTTCATCGGCAAGCCCATCAAGAGTCGTAAGCGACGTTCGGCAACATACAACCCTCCCGACCCGGTAAATGTACCGGGACGACTTCCGTTGCCGGTTTGAGTGGCGTTTTGCTGCCGTCCTGCCAACGCATTGAACATGTCTTCTTCGAACCGATAATACTGTTCACGAGCCTGAGCTTCTTTTGCGGCAGTGATTCCCTTTTGATCGATTCGCGAGATGGTCGATTTCCACGTCTTCAAGCTTTGGTCGCGAGCGGCGAGTGAAGTATCAAGTAAGCGATACGCGTAGAAGAGATCCCAATACGCGTTTTCCACATTACTGATGAAGTCTCGCATGCCAATTTCAAAGTCAGAAATGGCCATGTCGGTATTGATGCGGGCGATGACAATTCCCTCGATGACTCCAGGACGTCCATTAGGGCCTGCGATTCGATTGAATTGCGTTCCCGCACCCTGCATCAGAGGTTGTCGGACTTCCATTTCAATTTGAGTTCCCCACGAGTTGGGGTATAAGTTCTGTGCGCGATTATTGGAATCGTAATCCACCATGTTGCGTGCGGAAAATTGAGTTCCCGTTGCCGTCTTCTTGGAAAGTTCTAACAGATAATCATGAGCGTCCTGCTGGAAGAGTTGTGTTCCTCCACCCACGAAAAAGTTGTTGAAGGGGCGATCATTATTCTGGAACATCGCTTGGGAACGCAGTTGAGCATCAAATTGACTCAATGCGGCTTCGACTCCCAATTGAGGGTCGGTTTCTATCACCGCGCGATCATGGATTGTTTCAAGCGTCGATGGTGCCGTGAGAATCGTACCACCCAGATCGTGAAGAATGGTGGCATTTTGCAAAGCAATTTGAAGAGCCTCTTCTAAAGTGAGGTCTAAATAATCCTCGGGAAGCTCTCGACGAACGCTCCAGGGTTCTTCCGTCTGCAGACTACTGGGATTCAGATGTTCGTATTTCCCGATGTTATGACTGGTGTACGACTCTTCCCACTTTAGCTGCTGATACCCGGGTTCGTGATCGGCAACTTTATTCTTATGCAATAGGCTACTGTGACAACCAAGATTGAGAAATCCCGGCAGCATCAGCAAGATTTTGATGTAAACGGACCGGAAATTCATGGAATAGACAGCCAATTTCCACTAACAATAGGTATTTACAAAGTTCCCAGGGGCAGCACTGTTGATTAGATCGACCTATGTGGAACCAAATCTTTCGTCAAATTCAGTAGAACAGTAAAAACCCTCAATGATTACCTAAATTAACACTCGATGAATTGACCTCGAATTCTGCAATTTTCACCACCACAGGGCGTTGGATTTGCTACATTTGGAGGCTCTTTGTTCCTCTCCTTCGGCTTAAATTCAGGCGGTTACAGCGAAGATGGCTCCTTCCTCCGAGTTTACGTCCTCTTCTAATTCGCCACACAATCCATCCAATTTTGAAGATCGCATCCTGATTTTGGCGGAATTGCTTAGAAGCCAAGTCGATGTAGCGACTTACGAAAAAGCAATCGTCCAACATGCAGTGGCTGGTTTTCATGCTCGTGGAGGGCTGATTTGGAAGTCGGTTCGTGAAGATGAAGGAAACGTGCTAGTTCCACAGACACAGCAGGGACAACCTCTTCGGAAGTCGCATTGCGAAAGCTTGGAACCGGTTCGTCATGCGGTCCTCGAGTCTGGGGAATATCAAGTTGTTCCTTGGAGCAGTTTGTCTTCCACGGAGTCTACCTCTCCCACATCGTCTGAATCGCTGAGTAAGGTGATGTTAAAACCGTTTGTCGTCGAGGGACAATCTGTCGCTCTGTTAGAACTTCATCAACCAAACGAAGACGATCTGGAATCCGGGGAAGCATTTCTATCCATGTTGGCAGAGTTGTATGGAGAATGTCTCAAACATCAAAAGCTCCAACAACTGGAAGAAGAAAATCAGCAGTGGCATCGGTTCGAAGAGTATGCTTGCACATTACAAAAATATTGGGATCCTTCAGATGTCTACGCTCACATCATCGATGCGGGACGTGAGCTTTGCGGATTTGATCGGTTAACTCTCTTACTTGGTTCGGGAAAACAATGCCGAGTTCGATTGGTCTCTACCACGGATGACCCATCTCGACATTCTTTAACCCTGCAAAAGCTACAAGATTTATCCCGCTTGCTGACGAGTGCCAACCAAGAACTGCGTTATGACGGAGAGGTGGAGCAGGTTCTTGCTCCTCTCGTCGAAGAGAAGCTGAGTCAAGTTCTCGATGCGACGCACGCTCGAATTTTCTACGCCATTCCTCTCAAGTCGGCCGATGCTGACCAAACGACCGGTCAAAACGCTGTTGCAGGATTATTAGTCGCGGAAAACTTTCGGGGTGACCTCGAAACCTCCGCTTTTTCACGTTTCCAAAGAGTCGCTGAGTTATCGGCACCCGCAATTGTGCGTGCCGCCTATTGGGAAAATTTACCCGGAAGATGGTTTCTTCATGCCTGGCTTTCACTGATTCGGACACCGTTTCAACCAAAACGAACGGCTTGGCGATGGGCTCTTGTCTCAGTTTTCTTGGTGACGTTGCTACTCGTGTTTGTGCCGGCAAAGTTTCGAGTCCGATCGACTGGGCAACTTCAACCCGTCGATCAACACCATGTTTTCGCACCCATGAAAGCCTTTGTGAGTGAAGTCCATTTTCAGGACGATCAACCCATCGTGGCCGATCAGCGTCTGCTGACACTCGACGACCTCGACTTGAAACTGAAACTTGAGGAAGTTCGTGGAGAACTCGAACGAGTGGGAACGCGTTTAACGACGCTTCAAACATTACGGTCACAAATCATTCGCAACAGTTCAGATTCCTCCGACGCCGATGAACTTGCCGCCGAAGCGAATGAACTGAGCATCAAAAAAGAGTCGTTGACCACCCAATGGGGAATTTTGAAAACGAAAGAGAGCCAACTGGAAATATTGTCACCGATCTCGGGAACCTTACTCACCTGGAATCCTCAAGAACTGCTCAATTCCCGACCTGTAGACGCGGGACAAGTTCTGCTGACTCTGGCCGATGTAGAGGGAGACTGGCAATTAGAAGTGAAGATTCCCGAAGAAGAGATGGGGCATATTCGTCGGGCACTCAGCAAGCACTCCGGACAACTGATGATTGACTTTTCGCCAGATGCGAACGTGGGGCAGGTTTTTCAAGCAACTCTTGTGGAAAATCAAATTGCGCGACGATCTGAAATTGATCCAGACATGTTACATTATTTTCGAGCCACTGTTGCGATGACTTTGCCGGAGACTTTTGATCCTGTCTCGGGTGCCGGAGTGACTGTTCGCATCGATTGCGGTTCCCGGGCGTTAGGGTATGTTTTATTTCACGATCTGTATGAATGGGTTCAGAAATATCTGTTGTTCTGATTTAGTTCTCTCTCAGGCGAGAAGGTTCATGAAAGTATTAGTCGTTGTCGGGTCCTTTTTATTGTTGACGATGCAAGTTGGGTTAGCAGAGTCGCAGTCGATCCCCGTTAAATTTGTACAAGTGACATTATTGGATGAAGCCGATTTAGCAGCTCCCGAATCGGGACGCTGCTTCGAACTGCTCGTCAAAGAAGGTCAGCTTATTGATCGGGGAACGATGCTGGTACGCTTGGATGACACTCAAGAAAGTATTGATGTAACACGTGCGACCAAGGAACTGGAAATTGCCCGTTTGAAGTCAAAGAATACCATCGAAATTGAGATCGCCCAAAAAGCCGAAGGTGCGGCCAAATCGAAATTGAAACGAAAAGAAGAATCCCGTGCGAAGTATCCCAAAAGTATCCCTGAGGAGGAAATTGAAGAACTCAAATTTCTCGCTCAAAAAACGGAATCTGAAATCGCCAAAGCCGAGTTTGATTTGGAACTGGCTAAGAAAGAAGCAGAACTGGCCGAAAACATGTTGCTGTCGGCCAAAGATAAATTAGATCGTCGTCAGGTTCGATCTCCCATTAAAGGGATGGTGGTCGAAGTGGATGTGAATGAAGGGGAATGGGTTGAAACAGGGCGAAGGCTCGTCAGAGTGGTGCGTCTTGATCGGCTGCGAGTGGCGGGGTTTGTTCCCTTAAAATATCTGCCAGACGAATTGATGGGTCAGGATGCCGAGTTAACGCTGATTCGTGAAGGTCGTGAAAATGTCAACCTGAGCGTTCAAATCGGGTTTGTCAGTCCTGAAGCGAATCCCGTCTCGGGTGAACGACGCATTTGGGTCGAGATCGATAACTCCAAAGGAACTCTCTTTCCGGGAATGTCTGCCAAGTTAGAAATCCATGCCGCCAAGAAACCTTAACAAATTTGTAGGAGCGACATGTTGACTGAATCATCTGCAACACGTCCACTTCGGCTGCGCCTTCGCCCAGATTTGGAAGTTCGCGATTCCAGTTCTTCGGCGGAGAAAATCTGGATTATTCGCGATCCCGTCACGCTCAGATATTTTCGCTTAAACCGAGAGGAGCATGAACTCCTCAATGGACTTGATGGGTCCAGAAGTCTTATCGATATTCAAAGGCATTACAACGCTCTGTTCAGCCCGCTGCATCTTGAAATGCAGCAATTGATGGCGTTCCTCTCACGACTTTATGCAGAAGGCCTGCTTGTCTCGGATGCTCCCGCTCAGGCGATCCCTCTACAGATACGACGCAAGAAGAACCGGTTTCATCGTTCGTTGGCACTGTGGTCAAATCCATTAGCGATCCGAGGACCGGGAGTCTCTCCCGGTCCGATTTTGGAGAAAGTGACAGCCTGTTTGGGAGGTCTCTTTACTTTCGCGGGGTTCCTGTTTTCATTGATTCTGTTTTCAACGGCACTCTCATTGGTGATTATCAACCGAGAGTCGGTCAATGCCCGGCTCCCTCAGATGCAGTCGTTCTTCGAAGGCAAGAACTTTCTGTTGCTGCTCGCGGTTCTTGCCATTGTGAAAGTGTTTCACGAATTGGGGCATGCGGCGTCATGCCGAAAGTATGGAGGACGTTGTCATCAAATCGGAGTAATGTTTCTGATGTGTATTCCGACGCTCTTTTGCGATGTGTCTGATGCCTGGTTGATTCCACAGAGAATGAAACGTGTGATTATTTCAGCGGCAGGTATGTACATGGAGATGGTTTTGGCGGCGGTGGCCACATTCTTGTGGTGGAATAGCTCTCCGGGGATCTTCAACGCTGCCTGCTTGAACGTAATGCTGGTTTGCTCCATCTCGACGGTGTTGATTAACGGAAATCCGTTTCTGCGCTATGATGGTTACTACATTCTCTCCGATTTGGTCAATATTCCCAACCTCAAACAGCGTTCATCCAGTTGGTGGAAAATGACTTTGAAGTCGGTTTGCCTAGGCCTCAAGTCGTCTCGCCAGGAATTACCATCGTCCAAACGACATACATTTTTGTTTTGTGTTTACGGTTTCGCTTCCACAGTCTTTCGGCTTTGTCTGCTGACAATGATATTGTGGTTTGTTTATCAATTTCTGGAGCAACATAAACTGGCTGTGTTTTTCCCACCGTTATTGATCATCGTACTTTCAGGCATCATAGGCCCACCCATAAAAAGAACGGGGCAATTGCTGAGTGATCCACTCGCCCGCGCTCAAATGAGACCATTTCGGATGGCGTGTACATTTCTCGGTAGTTTGTTGCTCGCTCTGTTTTGCGGCTTCGTGCCATTGCCGACTTACGTCTATTGTCCGGCACTCATCGAGCCGTACGAAGCACAACATGTGTACGCTTACCATCCTGGACGATTGAAGTCAGCCATTGTCGAGAACTCTACGGTTTCTGCCGGAGATTTAATCTACGAGTTGGAGAATGACACCTTGGAATACGAGTTGGAAGAACTCAGCGGTCAACTTGAAGTCCAAAAAACGCGCCTCCGAAGCCTCGAACAAAGAAGCTCACAGTCTGTTGAAATTCAAAATCAAATCCCACTCGCTCAAAAGTTACTAGATGACCTCCAAAAACAATACCAGCAAAAAATCAATCAGAAATCTCAGTTAACCGGTTTCGCATCCATCGATGGCATCGTGTATCCACCACCAATTTCACATCCACCCAGCGAAAACAATTTAGAACTCTCTTACTACAACGGCTCGCCTTTCAGTCCTCAGAATTCAGGATGCCAGATCGAAGCGGGGACATTGCTTTGCACCATCGGGCTGCCTGAAAAGATGCAGGCCACTTTGCTTGCCGATGAACAAACCCTGCAATTGATCAAACGCGGTCAACAGGCTTCATTGCTACCGACGGCAAGTACCTTGGGCGTGATTAAAGGTCACGTCAGCGCGATTGGACGCACTCGTCAGGAAACAGTTCCCGATCAGTTCCTGCCCGATGAGAGTATTGTCATTGTTCCCAGAGTGGATGGGACCAGTGCGCCCGTCAATCCTCTCTGGGAAGTTCGTGTTCGGTGGTCAGAGCCAACACAAATAATTCCTCCGGGAATGCGTGGCACAGCCCGCATTCGAGTCGATTCGATGACGCTATTGACACGTTTTCGCCGCTGGGTGAACGCCACGTTTCGTGTGTGATTGGCTTCTGGAAATTGGATGTTGACGAATCTTTACATGTCGGGTTAGTCTCAATATAGAATTTTAAGTTGTTGTGACAGAATTGAATTCCTCCTATCCTTTATTAGCTTACTCGAGTCATGGTGTTATTGTATGCGTGAAACGAAGCAACGAAACGATGCACCATCCACGAAGAGAACTCGGTCTTTCGATTACATCATTCGTGTGCTGATTATCATTCTATTACTATTTCTTATTCCACTATTTTTCTTGGTCCCGGAGCCTTCAAGACTCCAAGCGGGAGAAGTCATCGACAAACTTGGTGACTATCAATTTCCCACTGGACGACAGAGGCTCACGATTACAAAAGATTCATCTGGAAACATACACGTAACCGTGCAACATCGTACGACTCGTTTTTTTATCTTTCCCCACTCGTACTCCGACACGGTGGCAACATTTGAATCAGAACGTGATTGGTTCGTGTCAATCGATCAATACAATCGACTTTGGATGTATTATGGTCATTGGGATCGTGGATTGGGCAAATTAAGAAAAATGCCTTCCGGCGGTACGAAACGCTATGCGCCCGCCGTATCGCTCCATGGTATGCATTTCATCTCTTCTGGCCAGCTTGTGGCTGGTGGCACTGAAGTAACTGCTACAGGCAACTGGGCAGGAGTCCCACAGCAGTTCTTCAATCGAATCCCCGACAGGACCAGTGCGCAATGGGGCAACGTTCCACCGATCCCAAAGTCAGCCCCTCAATTCAATCGTAAACAGCACTCACAACTCGTACGCCGACTTCAGCAGGGCAAATACTAATTCACTCAATCGGATCGGTGGTTGGAAGCAGTAGAAGTATGTTGGGTTAACGTACCGTAGCCCAACATACAGATCGATGTTGAACCGATTAGTTGGGTTACGATTTCGCTTCGCTCATCTAACTCAATCTACACGAAAGCCACTCTTTGTCTGGCATTGGTCAATATCTTTGAGAGTTGGATATTCCCGACAGTTATCAAATTCATCACCTCGGAAGAGATCTTTCTACGCCAACCTCTTGCAACCATGCACAGAGTCTCCAACAATAAAATAAGACATTCTCTACCGAACGCTTTGAATGGAACCACTATGCGAATTTCCTCCTTGTCCTTCTTCCTGGTTGTGCTTGCAGCAACCAATCTGATGTTGAGTTCCGCGGAAGCTCGCCAGCCGAACATCATTTTCATTATGGCGGATGACCTGGGTTACCACGAACTCGGATGCTATGGCCAAAAGTGGATCAAGACTCCCAACATTGATCGCATCGCGGCAGAAGGAATGAAATTTACGCAGTTCTATTCGGGGGAAGCCGTTTGTGCTCCGGCTCGATGTGTGTTGCTCACCGGAAAACATACCGGGCATTCTTATGTTCGCAATAATGGTGATCCGAAACATTTGCAACATTTAGCTCCCAAATATGGTTGGGAGTTTCCCGGGCAATATCCAATCCCTGATGAAGAGGTCACGGTGGCCGAACTTTTGAAGGACCAGGGATACGCGACGGCAGCCTGTGGCAAATGGGGGTTGGGTCACGTTGGCACCAGTGGAGATCCCAACAAGCAGGGGTTTGATTTGTTTTACGGGTTCAATTGCCAGCGACACGCCCACAACCACTATCCCAAATTCTTATGGCGGAACGATCAGAAAGAAATTCTGCCTGGTAACGACCGCACGCTTAATGGTGAAACCTATTCTCAAGACAAGTTCACCGAAGTCGCGTTAGAGTTCATCGAAGAGAACAAAGAGAAGCCTTTCTTTTTGTATCTCCCGTTTGCCATACCGCATTTGTCGATTCAGGTGACGGAAGAATCACTCAACGAATACAAAGGGAAAATCCCTGAAGAAGAGTATGTCCACAAAGGGTATCTCGAACATCCGTTTCCGAGAGCTGGCTACGCGGCGATGGTCACGCACATGGATCGCGACGTGGGCAAAGTGATGACGTTGGTCGAGAAACTGGGCCTCGATGACAATACCATCATTTTTTTTACTTCCGATAATGGGCCCACTTACGACCGGCTTGGTGGTTCGGATTCTGACTTCTTCGCATCGGCTGGTCAGTTCAAAGGCTTGAAAGGTTCGCTCTATGAAGGAGGGATTCGAGTGCCGTTGGTCGCACGTTGGCCGGGTAAAATTGTACCGGGATCGATCAGTCACCATCGGTCAGCGTTCTGGGATGTGATGCCGACCTTGACTGATATTGTAGGAGCAGACGCTCCCGTCGGAATCGATGGTCTCTCGTTCGCTCCCACCTTGCTTGGTGAGCCCGATCAACAGAAGCAGCACGACTATCTCTATTGGGAATTTGCCGCGTACGGCGGACAGCAAGCAGTGCGAATCGGGAATTGGAAAGGCATTCGTCAGAATATGTTCAAAGGAAATCTGCATACGGAATTATACGATCTGTCAAAAGATATCGGCGAATCAAACGATGTCTCGGCTCAGAATCCTGACGTCGTTAAACAGATCGAACACATCATGGCCACAGCACGTGTTCCTTCCGAAACTTACAAGTTCAAACCACTTGATGAGTGGCAAGCAAAAGTTGCGAAGTGAATTTTCCGGTGATGTTTTCCGATTTTGAAGTTTGTAAAGAGCTCCTGCTCCATGATTGTCGTTACCAATAGAATCCCCGTCGCCAAGGGGCACGAAATCGATTTTGAAGACCGATTCCGAAATCGGGTTCATCTGGTCGATCAATCGCCCGGTTTCATCCGCAACGAAGTCCATCGCCCACAACCGATGAAGTTCGACCATGAAACGGGTTCGTTCATTCCCGATCCTGAAGCGGAAGGGTATTACGAAGTCAAAACCTGGTGGGAATCGATTGATGATTTTGTCGCCTGGACGCGCAGTGAGGCATTTGCTCAGGCGCACGCTAACCGGGCTCCCAAAGAGATGTTTCGAGGTCCGAGTGTTCTCGATGTGCATGAAGTCTTCTTGACGACAGATGAGAGTGAGAAGTCATGACCGATCCCAAACAGTTTTCAGAAGACGAATGGCGCGAAAAGCTCACGCCCAAGCAATTTCATGTCTTACGCCAAAAAGGAACCGAACGTCCATTTTCGGGTGAATACGATCAGCATTATGAGCCGGGGAGCTATTCGTGTGCCGCTTGCGGTCAGGAGTTGTTCGAATCGGAAACCAAATTCAACTCACGTTGCGGTTGGCCGGCATTTTACGCAGCACAGGCGGAAGAACGTGTCAATCTCCACCGCGACACAACACTCGGCATGGTACGGACGGAAGTGACTTGCGCAGGTTGCGATTCTCATTTGGGGCATATCTTTGATGATGCCCCGCAAACACCCACCGGACAGCGCTATTGTATCAACTCAGTCTGCCTGAATTTTACCCCTCACTCAGACAACTCTTAGCGAATACGTTCCATACGAGGAACATTGGGGTAAAACGGAACTCGCATTTTGGGATAGCGCTCGTCACCAGTTTCCCCTCGATGATAGGTAATGGGAAATCCTTCACCACCATTCATGAACGGGACGCCGTGCGGCCAGTAGATGAAGAAGGCTTTGCCCAACATCGCATGACGAGGGACGGCATGAGTGTCGTCCCACAAGCGACTGTCCAGGCTGGCAGGACTATTATCGCCCAGCACGAAAAATTCGTCGTCTTTCAAAGGTGGGAATTCCACAGAATGCTCGTACTTGAGATAGAGTTCGGCGTACTTTTCGGGTTCATCAAGGGCAAACATTAAGTCCATCTGCGAGGTTCGGTCGGGAATGTCGAACTCATCTCCCAGGTCGCGTTGACGAGCCATGCGTTCGTACCGCTCCATTTGAACGCGAATACTTTGCTCGGCTCGATAAAAGATGTCTCGTGTCAGTCTCAGGTCGGAAACATTCAACTCAGCATCGGTAACGGCGATCCCAACGGGTGATAAATCGCGATTTGTCGGTAGGCTTGTGGCGGGAGCTTCATATTCTCCTTTGCCGGGAAACGGAATCAGCTTCCCGTCGATCCACAAGTTTAATCGATTATCGACATTCGAGAATGTCAGCGTATGAGAACCAACGCCCGAGAAAGATGTTTCCACTTCATCAAGAACTTTCTGCTGCTCCAGGGCATGATCGAAGTATTCGAGTGTGACCTTGCCTGTTTTCAGACTGAATCGGCATTGGTAATCGCGAATCCCTTCCGTCAATTCGAGGAGCAGTTCGCCGTTCTCCCCGGTGTCGGTGACATCGATGGCGCAAGAAACCGTCAGGTCGCCCACCCAGAAATGCCCACTACTGCTGCGTCGGCGAGCTTGTGTTTCGTTGTAGCCGCAAAAATCACTGATCAACCTTGGCGTGGGTTCTTCTTCAAACGGGAGTGCAGGATCATTCATGACTGCGCCCCAAGCTTCTTCATCGGGGACAAAGTGCCGGTACTTCAGCCAGCGTGTTTGATCGGCAGACTCGTTGCGTGTGATGGCATAGACTCTTTGTTCGGTATCGGCCGACCATCCTCCCGTGTCGGGTTCCAATCCTGAACCGCTGTCGTCGGTATGATCGTGTTTCACAGCCGCCCATCGCTCGGGCCATCCTTTTTCCAGAAGTAGCTTTTCAGGATAATTGTTGTCATACACAATCATTTGTAGCGAGAGTTGTTTATAGGGATCATTTTTTCTCAAAATGTCCCACTCGTCGGTTTCATTTTTCCGGGCATAAACATCTCCACCCTCAATCAATAAATATTCATTCGGCAAACCAACCAATCGTTTGATGAAATTTCGCATCGGTTCTTCAGGATTTTTGAAGACCACAACATCCCAGCGGTCAGGGTCGCTAATCTCGTAAGGAAATTTGTTGACCAGAATCCGATCACCATGAAAGACCGGAGTATCACGCACCGTATTTTCGAAACGGCAATTGGGGCAGACGGAACTGTTGATACGCGCATTGGGCAGAAGTGTTTCGGAGTCGCCATTAACTTCCTGACTGGCACCAATGTGATAATGCCATTGGCATTGTTCGCAGTCGATTTCTTTATGTCGTCCATTGAGGGTTTCGGCCATCGATCCTGTGGGGATCACGAAGGCTTCCGCTTCAAATGTGCGAAACAAAAACGCGAGTATGAACGCGACGACCAGCGACTCAATCGTTTCCCGCGCAGGTGAAGGCTGCACATACTTGCTTTTCGCTTTCGGTTTTGTCGCAGCGGGTGTTTTATCAAGATCGGCAGATTGTTTTTTTCGGCGTGCTTTGCTCATCCAAACGACATTCATCAAGGAACGAAATAGAAGTGGGTTTCTGAGATACCTTCTGCTAAACAGCTCAGTTTCAACGGATTCGAAGGATAGGCAACCTGCCGCTATCTCACAAACCTGATTCGGGAAAAATCGGGTTTCCGATACGGTATCTTCCAGTTCCCCCAGCCTATTGTTTCTTGTGTGGAAGGTAAATGCACGAGAAAAGGCTTACCTATCAATAGTTTACGCGTAACGGTCGGTTGTTCCCATCGTCGCGAATCCGAAGAGACGCGGCTGTTGTCTCCCAAGACAAAATAGTGATCAGCGGGAATCTGAAATGCCTGTTCCGAGGCGTATTCCCCTTTTTGAGAGGTGTAGTAGATATCACGGTAAAGTTTCAGAGTTTTGAGTTCAAATTCGGCTGATCCCGAGATTCGGGCGATCTCAAAGGGTGTGTGTGGTGAATCGTTTGCAGAACTCAAAGGCCACGGTTCCATCACGATGTTCTTGTTAATTGCGACGAGCAATTGGTTATCAAAAGAGGAAATTTCCAACAGGAATTCGTGAGCATCAACCAATCTGAAATGCTCTTCCATCAATGCTTCTTCCTCCTGAGGCCGGTAGAGTCCTATCCGTTGGACTTCGGGATCAATTTCGAAGCGAAGAAAACCTGTCGGTGTGTTCAACTCGATAAAGATGACCCCCGAGGATTCGCTGAGAACAATTTTTGTTTCAAGAAAAAATTCGTGGATGGGAGAGAGCCGGTTTGTCGGCATTTCGTGGTTGTAGGCGGTGAAGTCGGTGACATGTGTTCGATGTGACTTGACCAGTAATTGATCGACGGCTGACTGATAGTCGTTTAATGGAATCACTTTTCGTAATTTTTGGTGAGTCACTGCGGAGAGGACACCCGTCGCAATCAAACAATTTTCTTCCAGTCGGACTCCCGGAAAACGTGGCTCCGGGGCGAAAGGGAATGGAACCTTCTTGGGGACGAACGCCGCTGCGACTCGTTCGTTCATGGAATCTGAAAGACAGACTGTCGATTCATGGTTGCCACCAAACCGCAAAGTATGACGATACGTTAGCCAGTCCTCTTCATTTTCTGCTGAATATTTCCAACCGGAATCGCTTGGTCTCCAACCAGATTTGGGAGTGTCCGAAGACCAGCGTCCTGACCAAGTCTCGGAGTCGAATGGTTGATAAGACGAATCGAAGACAAGCACTCTTTGTGCACGTTGTTCTTCGAGACTCTTTTGTACGATTTGGCCATCGACCCAAAGATTACCGTCCCGAATGGAAATTTCTTCTTTCGGTAAGCCAACGACCCGTTTGATGTACGTTTCTCGAGGTTCGTTGGGATTTCTAAAAACGATAACTTCTCCTCGTCGCGGGTCTCGAAACTGATAGGCGTTCTTCCAAACGAGTAAGTGATCTCCCCGATTCACGGGTTGGTTCGATAAATCACTTTCGTTCGCCATGCAGTTGGGGCATACCGCAAAATCACCAGTTTCAATGAGAGAGTCTTCATCGAACTCGGTCCCGACCGCAAACTGAAATTGACATTGCGGACAAACGACACGTTTTCGTTCACCATAATAATGCGGTGCCATCGAGCCGGTGGAGATCAAATATCCTTCCACGAGAAACGTACGGACAAGCAGGACGGCAATCAATAGCGACAAGACAGGATCCAATGCCTGACGAAACCCGCACATGAACCCCGTGTTCGATTCCGATAAGTGAGCAGGTTTGGAGTCGGTCATCATCCGTGTTCCGACATGAAACGTGAGAATCAATCTTCTTCAGTTGCATCCAAAACACTGAGGAATGCTTTTTGAGGAATTTCCACTTCACCGAATTGTTTGAGTCGTTTCTTACCTTCTTTTTGTTTCGCCCACAATTTCCGCTTCCGGGTGATGTCTCCGCCGTAACATTTGGCGGTCACATTCTTGCGCAACGCCTGAATCGTTTCCCGGGCGATGATGCGTCCACCCAAGGCAGCTTGAATGGGAATCTCGAACATGTGTTTCGAGATCTCTTCTTTCAGCCGTTTGACAAGCCCGCGTCCGCGACGATCAGCCTGATCTCGATGCACAATCGTTGAGAGTGCATCGACTCGGTTCCCTTTGACCAAAATATCCATCTTCACCAAATCAGCTTTGCGGAACCCAATGATTTCATAATCCATCGTTCCGTAACCGCGCGTCAGGCTTTTCAGCTTGTCGTGCATGTCGTAGACGACTTCAGCCAGCGGCAACTCCCAAGTCAATTGAGCACGTTGCGGACCGAGGAATTCGGTATTCACGTAAATGCCACGACGGTCGGAACATAACTGCATAATTCCGCCGATGTGTTCTGAGGGCGTGATGAAAGAGACTTTTGCGAACGGTTCTCGAAATTCGTCAATCACGCCGGCATCGGGGACGTCTTGTGGATTGTCGATGACAATCACGTCGTCATTCGTTTTGAGAATCTCGTAAGTGACGTTGGGCGCCGTCTGGATGAGATCGATGTCTTGTTCGTCTTCGAGCCTTTGCTGCACAATTTCCATGTGCAGCATGCCGAGGAATCCGCAACGAAATCCAAATCCGAGGGCGTCGCTGGTTTCGGGCAAAAACGAAAAGCTCGAATCGTTCAGACTGAGCTTCTGAAGTTCGCCACGCAGCTTTTCAAAGTCCGTTGCGTCGATGGGATACATCCCGCAAAAGACCATTTGTTTCGGCTGCTGATATCCGGGGAGAGCCTGACTCGCTTTGTTGGAGATGTCAGAGACCGTATCTCCGATATGGACATCTCCCAATTCTTTAATGCCTGTGAGAATATATCCCACTTGTCCTGGGCCGAGCTTGTCACACTTTGTCATGCCCGGTCGGAATTGTCCAATTTCGAGAACATCAAACTCACCGCCGTTTTTCATGAAGCAGACCTTCTGCCCTTTGCGGACCGATCCTTCTTTAATACGGACGTAAGTGATCACTCCTTTATAGACATCGTATTTCGAATCAAACACGAGTGCGCGAAGTGGATCGTTGGCTTTTCCATCAGGTGGGGGAACACGCTCGATGATCGCATCGAGAACCGCTTCGACACCCAGCCCCGTTTTTGCAGAGACCAACAACGCATCATCGGGATCGAGGCCGATGACAGTTTCGATCTCTTCCAGGACTTCCTCAGTCCGCACGACGGGAAGGTCAATTTTATTGATGACTGGCAGAATGGTCAGATCGGCATTGATGGCCGCGTAAGCATTGGCCACTGATTGCGCCTGAACACCCTGAAACGCATCGACCAGCAATAGTGCGCCTTCACACGCGGCCAGTGATCGTGAGACTTCATAATGAAAGTCAACGTGTCCGGGGGTGTCGATCAGGTTCAGCTCGTACTTCTCCCCTTTGTATTCATAGTCGATAGCCACCGTCCGGGCTTTGACGGTGATTCCGCGTTCCCGTTCGACATCCAGGTCGTCGAGCAGTTGTTCTTTGAATTCGCGTTGTGTGATCGCACCACTTTGCAGCAAAAACTGGTCAGCCAGTGTGCTTTTACCGTGATCGATGTGGGCCACGATCGAAAAGTTACGAATGTGTTTGTTGTCCATAGAGGATCGGAGTTCATTTCGTAGGCATAAGTGGGAATCATTCAATTCCTCTATTCTAGGATAGATTGGTTCATTTCGTAACCTCGCGGGGGGCTGTGATTCCTTCTTTCCGACAGGGAAATTCTGGTTTTCGTCAAAAAAATTCTCTTCGATTGTGGTCACAAAATGAGTGGATTGAGACGGTTCGGACGGCATATGACATGAAACCGTGACGATTGTGTGGTTTGGAAGCCCCCTGCAATCGTTAAGTCGCATCCCTCTTTCCTGATCGACTGATTTTACGAGATTGACGTAAATCGAATTCTCTCAAAACATTCGAGCCTGACTGAGTAAGAGTGATAAAGTTGAGTGAGCTTCACACGAGGAAGCTGCGTAGATTCTGTTGTCAGAGCTGCAAATGGATTGACGGTTCGAACAACACTTTTTGAAAGTATCTCATCATGTATGACTTGAAATGGAATACAGGTCTCAAATCAGTCATTGTTGTTGTGGCATGTGCCATGCTTTCCGGTTGTCAAATGACAAGCTGGAGACAGGCAGGTTTCACGCCGGGAAGTCTTGCGCCGTCCCAAAATCAGTCAGGCTCTCCATCCATTCATCTGGGAGAGTCCTCAGATTCTTTTCAGGATGACAACGGTCAACCGCAGACATTTGAGTCGCAACGTCCGGTTGTCACTCCCCCTCCAGAAAACACGGATCAAAACGATCCTAAAAACTTGCAGGAAATGACCGTACCCCAGGCTGGTCGTTTTTACATTCCTCCATTGCGAGGACCAATTTTATTGGGGCGTGCGACTTATCAACCATTCCCGGAAGGGGACAGAAAGTATCGCCAACCCGATCCTATAGCTCGTCAAGAGACTCCACGTCCACAGATCGAAGAGTTGAAACCACAACCCTTGCCAGTCACCGAAGCTCCCGAGCCAAAGATCGAGTCCAAGCCTGAGCCGAAGCTGACAATCGGCGAGCCGGAAGAGGTCCTCAAACCGTCCCTGGATCACTTTGATCTTCCTCCGCTCGTTTCGGATGACGAACTCAAGAACCGTTTGAATATCGAGCGTGACGAGCCTCCGACCGTCAAAGTCGAGGAGGTTGCACCGGTTCTTCCATTGATCGAAATTCCTGAGATCGAGGAACAAATTGCCGAGCAGACTCCTGAATTCACAGTGAACCTGCCAGCGAAAATGTTGGTGGGCGAGCCGACCAAAGTGGAAGTTGAAGTGACCACGCCCAAGGGGAAAGACTGGAACGACCTGAGCTTCTCATTGAAGTTGGGAAAGGATTTGATTTCGACTCTCGAACCACAAGCCGAGCGAATTCCTGTCCCTTTGATCAAAGGCGGGCAGGCTCGCAAGGTCGTCATCGAGTTACAGGCTGTGACTTCGGGAACACACGAATGGGAACTTGCGTTACACGCCGGTGATCGAGAGCTTGGCTGGAAGAAGCTGACCCTCAAAGCCGAGCCGCGCGGCTTGGTAACTCAGTTAATCGGTCCCCAACAGAAGCCCGTTGGTGGCCGAGCGGAATACACGCTGCAAGTTGAAAATGTTTCTGAAGAAGCTATTGGTCCGGTCAGTGTCGTTCTCGAATTCGATGCGACTTTGGTGCCGATGGAAGCGTCTGCTGGTGCCGAGCAAAAGCCCGGTCAGTTGGTGTGGTCTTTTCCGGTCTTGCATCCCGGTGAGCAAATTCTGTTACAGGCCGAGTACGAATGTCCGGTGGCGACCGGTCGAACATGTGTCTCTTCACACGTGACCATCAATGATGGACCTGCGCAAAGCCGCAATACTTGTCTGGAAGTGATGGCACCTCGAGGAACATTGCAAGTTGAAGTGCTGGATCGTGACGACCTCACACACGTCGGTCGTGAATTGACGGGAGTCGTTCGTGTCAAGAATTTGGGACTGCGACCTGCGAATAAAATTCAGGTCACATTCAACATTCCCGAGCACCTTTCCCTGAATCAAGTGAAAGCGATTCTGAAAGACCAGGAAGTTGAGATCGAACAATCCGGGAAAGACCAACAAGTGATTGTGGTCTTGAAGCCGGCTCTCGCTCCCGATCAATTCATCGAGTTTGAATTTTTATTGGCAGCCAAAAAAGCGGGCGACGGATTGCTAACGGTCAATGTCATCGCGGAAGGGAACGAGAATCCGATCCCGGCTTCCGAACCGTTCACAATCACTCCTTGAAATTGGTCACCCGAGATTCTTTTTCTTTTCTTCCACAAACTTAAGATGGTGGGGAATGTGGCCCGTGATGCGTTCGACCAACTCCTGAATCGAAATCTGTCCGTCTCGGGAATGTGTGCCGGTTAGTTCCCATTGTTCTGAAGTGAGAGTCCTCAAAATTTCGGCCATGTGTGCACGCGTGGTTTTGATGACGGCCAACTCAGTTGTCAAAGAGCGATCATGGTAAGCGAGAGTCTTCGCATAATCGTCCGGGTCGCCACTCATGAGAGTCGGATTATCTTCTGCCAGAATCCGCTTGATCCGGTCTGCGTAGACGATTTCAAAATCGGTAAAGTGACAGACCACTTCAAGGATGCTCCAGCGACCCGGCTTGCACCGCGTTTTTAACCGTGCTTCGGAAAGTCCTTCGACACTGGACTCAATCAGTGTGGGACCGTCGAGGTAACGGATAATGTGATCTTCAAATGCCATGATGCTGTTCTCCAAAAAAACCTGTCAGTGTGGAACACTTTCCATCATAACAACTGTGGGAAATAGAGTCAGTCTCCATTGCGCGTTCGATTGACGAGCAGCTTCAGAATTCAATCAGCATCGATTGTTTCTCTTCAAGAATCTTACGGGATTCGATTTGAATCGCATCCTGAACAAGAGAATCTGCCCCCGGAATGGGAATCAATAATTGTGTTTCCGAATTGATGACGGGAAGCTCGCCAATCAATTTTAATCCCCGCCTCGGATCGGGCAGTCTGAGATGGAAGTTATCCGTTCCTACGACATCAATCACAAGATCGGATTTTGGAAATGCGTCAAGTCCCTCGGGGACGCGGAATTGCACAACAATAATATAGGGTTGATTCGGGATGGGGTCGAGAGGCTCGGTCCATACGGTGAATGAGCCTTTTGTGACGGATCGTCCTCCTTGTGGTTTCTGGTAGCGGAACTCTTCCACACCACCGCTGCCAGTTCCGTTTTTCTGTTTACCATCATCGGCAATGGCAGGAGCAACATCTTCAGGACTGATCGATTGAGGCGGACCATCATCGGTGAGTTCCACGATGGATGCCGGCAACTGTTGCTGGCTTGCAGCAGGCCCTGATGACGGATCAAGAATCATTTTTGATCCCTGTGGAACCAACGCCTCTTCATCCAGACTCTCTTGATCAGAAAAACTGGCCATGATGGCATCACGATTGAGGATCGCGTCCAGTCGGCTTTCGATGTCGGTTGCGACCAAAGCACAGAGCAGGACGACTAAAATATGAATGGCTACGGAGAGCAACAACCCCTTCGCGGTTTGTCGTCGAGGTAGGGTCAAGCAATGATTGTCTCCCATCACCTCAATGGATGTGATGGTCGTTTGATTCGTCAAATCGTCGTTCACATCGCCAAAATGAACGCGCAACGCCGCCGACTCCAACTTGTTGTGGAGTTCGTCGTCGGCATCCCATTTTTGACGTACACTATTCATTGTTTGACCGAGTCAGAAAAAACGCTCGTACTATCAACATCGGCAGATTTCGTGACGGAAATCGAAAGAGAGCCAGATTTTCTTGACCGTCCGTCCATTCTGTTACAAATCAGCCTGCCTTCACGGAGAGGTAAAAACTCATAAGTATTGATTATCAGGATGTTTGGGAGGTAAACGGGCTAAAAAAGACGAGAAGGAAACGAGATCGAAAATAACCGGATGAGACTCAAAACAATGCTTGAGTTCCGATCTGCGGTGTGCCATCCTCGTGTCGGTTGAGTTCCCCATTGTAAATGGGGATTTTGCCTTCCGCACATACCAGAACCCACACACACTTTCGAGGAGAGGAACGCGATGTTTTTCCTCGCTGCTGCTGAATCCCCCGTCAATCCGACTTATTCGCTGATCGTGATGTCCGTCGGGATTGCCATTGTACTCGGGTTGATCATCTTCGCCAAAGCGAATGCCTTCATGGCACTGATCACGGCGGCAATCGTTGTGAGCCTGTGCGCACCGGGCGAAATGGGGACAAAAATCACTCGCGTCGCGGAAGCTTTCGGTTCGGGGTGCGGCAGCATCGGGATTGTGATTGCGCTGGCTGCCGTGATTGGTCAATGTATGATGGACAGCGGAGCGGCAGATCGTGTCGTGAGAGCTTTTATGCGCGCGCTGGGTGAGAAACGTGCTCCGATCGCGTTGATGGGAAGTGGGTATGTGCTGGCGGTTCCTGTTTTCTTCGACACAGTTTTCTATCTGCTTGTTCCGCTTGCTCGTTCTTTTTATCGAAAGACACGTAAAAACTATTTGAAATGTATTCTCGCGATCGGGGCGGGAGGCGCCATTACTCATACTCTGGTCCCTCCGACACCCGGTCCTTTGACGATGGCAGCGACTTTGGATATCGACTTGGGATACATGATCCTGGTTGGTGCATTGGTCGCTTTACCGGCGGCGATTGCCGGGCTCATTTGTGCGGGCATCATGGATCGCTTGATGCCCATTCCGATGCGGACAGTCAACGATGATGAAGATATGGAACCGATTCCCGACGATCAATTACCGGGATTATTCGTCTCTTTGTTGCCCGTCCTGTTACCCGTCTTCATGATTGCCTGCAACACCGCAACTGAAACCGCGGCAAAACAAATCGGGGCAGATCAGTTCAAAGCATTCGACGCCTCTGATGCGACCGCTGAAACCAAAGCTGAAATCCGTACCGAGCATGAAGGAGAGATTGCCGGAACAGCCTTGGGCTTGATGCCTTACACGCGAATTATTGGTAACCCAAATTTTGCGTTGTTGATTTCGACCGTCATCGCGTTGTGGTTGCTGTATGTCCAGAAAGGTCCAACCCTCAAAGAAATGTCAGATATTGTGGAAATCTCGTTGATGAGTGGTGGAGTGATTATTCTCATTACTGCCGGTGGGGTGGCCTTCGGTTCGATGTTGAAAGTGGCCCAGGTGGGTGACGCAATTGCCATACTGACATCTCCCGGTGAAGGGGCCACGATGCCCGGTATGACGATGTTGTTTCTCTGTTTTGGAGTCGCCTCGTTATTGAAAGTCGCACAGGGATCAAGCACAGCAGCCATGATCATTACTTCCAGCATGATGGCTCCATTAGTGGAAAGTTCGCCCAATCTCGGGTTTCATCCGGTCTACTTGGCAACAGCCATCGGTGCCGGTTCACTGGTCGGGTCGTGGATGAACGACAGTGGCTTCTGGATTTTCGCCAAAATGGGTGGTCTTACGGAAGCCGAGGCTTTGAAGTCATGGACGGTGATGCTCGTTGTGTTGGGTGTGGTCAGTATGGCAATGACGTTGCTGTTGGCGACAGTCATGCCGTTGGTGTAAGCCGACCTATGAATCAAAGGGTCAATGATGAACAGGTACGATTTTCCACGCTGCCAGATTATCCCGGAAGCCAACCATGAGGTCTCGATTCAAATCGACGGGCGCGAGCGATTACGTTGGCATGCGGGAACTCAGTACACACGACCTTTCTTTTATCCTTTGATTGGTCCCTCGGGAACGTCACTGACTCGGATCGGGCATCCCGGCGCATCGAATCACGATCACCACAAGTCGGTCTGGTTTGCACATCACAAAGTGCTCGGCATCGATTTCTGGAGCGAAAATACCGAGGCCCGTATCAGGCAGCATATGTGGTACGCCTATCAGGATGGCGACAACGAATGCCTGCTGGCGTCGAATCTTCGATGGTACGACGGCCACGACCCCAAACAGCTTCTCGAACAGGAAATGATTGCTTCAATTTCACCTTACGAAAAGGATGAGTTCTTATTTGAGATTCAAACCACGTTCACTCCCACAGCAGAGACATTGGAATTCCAGAAAACGAACTTCGGGTTCCTTGCGGTTCGCGTTGCCAAAAACATTTCCAAAATCTTTGGTGGCGGAGAATTAACCAACAGCGAAGGAGCCCGAGGAGAAGAAAACATTTTCGCCAAGTCGGCCCGCTGGATGGATTATTCAGGTCCGGTTCCCGCTTCAGGCGAGAAAGAGACCTTTGAGGGGATCACGTATTTCGATCACCCGTCGAATCGCAACTATCCCAATCATTGGCACGTGAGACAAGATGGCTGGATGGGGGCTTCGGTTTGCATGAACGAGCCGATTGAAATCACGAAACAGCAGCCCTTAACTTTACGGTTTCTGTTACACATTCACGCAGGCGATATCGAGGCGGCACGCGCCGAGCAGGTTGCGAAATTCTTTGCAGCACGAAAACCACTATTCGTGCAACGCTCTTCCAAGCCCCACTATCAGTACGAAATTCTACGCAAGTCTTAATTCAGAGTTTTCGTAATGTCTGCACAACATCCGTGACATGTTCGATGGAAAAATCTATCTGTGCCTCGGTCGTACTACGTCCCAGTCCGAATCGCAAACTGGCTTTCGTTAATGATTCGCTGATTCCCATCGCTCGCAGTACATGACTCGGAGCAGGGTCTGACGATGTGCAGGCCGACCCCGAAGAGACGGCAATCTTCGTCAGGGAGGCCATCAACGCATCCCCATCAACTCCTGCAACGCTGATGTTCAAATTGTTGGGCAGGCATTCTGTGGGGTGTCCGTTGCGGTGTAGTCCATCGAGAGAAGAACTTAGTCCAGTCCATAAGTGATCGCGCAGAGTTGATAATCGGAGGGAATCGGACTCTTTCTCTTCAGACGCGATCCGGCACGCTTCGCCGAATCCCACGATCATCGCAACGGGAAGAGTTCCGCTGCGGAGATGTCGCTCGTGGCCGCCGCCATCAATGAGAGGAGTGAGTGGAATACGCCCGCGATCTCGCCGAACGATGAGTGCTCCGATTCCCTGTGGTCCGTAATTTTTATGTGCCGAGATCGAGAGCAAGTCAATGGTTTGCTTCTGCAAATCGACAGGCAACAGGCCCACCGCTTGTGTGGCATCACTGTGAAAGTAGATGTTCCGTTCATGACAGATTTCAGCGATCTCGGCGATAGGATTGATCGTGCCAACTTCGTTACTCGCATACATGACGGATACGAGTTTCGTCTTCGACGTAATGGCGTCTCGTATTTTGTTCGGGTCGACCTGACCGTTGGAATCAATCTCTATTATCGTGGCGGCATAGCCATCTCGAACGAGACTTTCCGCAGGATCGAGAACCGCTTTGTGTTCACCGCGATTGACAATCAAATGGCTGCCTGAGGGCGCGGCTTTCAGGACACCTTTGAGAGCAAGGTTATTGGCTTCTGTTGCTCCGCTTGTGAAGATGACTTCATCCGGCTGGCAGTTGACAAGCTCTGCGACCTGCCTGCGTGCGGCTTCAATCGCCTCTCTCGCTATTTCTCCATAAACATGACTAATACTGGCGGCGTTACCAAATCGACTCGTCAGCCACGGTTTCATCACCTGATAGACACGCGGATCGACGGGCGTCGTGGAGTGGTGATCGAGATAAATGGGAAGATCGGAAGTCACTATCGAGGTCCGCAAAGGAAAGTTCTTTGCTTCGTTGTATCAGAATTAACCCACAAAAAAAGCCGACAGAGAAAACTCTGCCGGCTGGATATTCCAACTTTTAAAACCTATTCAGGTTTCTTTTTACGCTCTCCAGGTTTTTTGCCTTCACCTGGCTTTTTCCCTTTTGGGGGTTCTGCGGACATGAATTCCTGCTTACTAAGGGAACCATTGCCGTCTTTGTCGATCCGAGCAAAGATTTTTTCCATCCGACCTTGTTGTTCACCCGTTCCTTTTTTTGCACGAGTCGTGAACTCCTGCTTGCTGATTGATTGATCGTTATTTTTGTCGAGCCGATCAAATAGCTGAGCACGATTTTGTGGTTTTTTACCCTCTGGCTTTTTCTTGCGCTCTTCAGCCGATTCAACATTCAGACTAAAAGCCGCGATGAAAGCAACGGTCAATGCCGTGATTACGATTTTCTTCATTCTTTATCTCCTGAAGTAGACTTCCCAAGATTATGTTCCTTTCCCGGAACAAGAGATAATCGAGTCAAAGTCGTGTGTGGTTCTGAGTATTGAACACCACAACTTGGAATGGGTTTCGGAGAATATTGAGAAAAAGATTACTCCTGACCATACGGACCAGAGCGAGTGTCGTCAGATTGAGTCAGTCCCGTGCCGGGCTGAATGCCTTGACTGCCAAATTTGTCCACAATGGCATCACGAACGTGATCGAGTTGTCGGTCTCGCGAATTCTCAGGATCGCCGAACAGTAACGATTGCTGGGCCTGACCTCGTTTCAGATTTGCGACTCCCATCCCCAGCAATCGAACCTGTAACCGGCGATCAGGAAGACGTTCGGTAAATAGCATGCTCACCGCGTCCCACAGCTCGCGTGTTAAATCTGTCGCGACGGGTAAACTGACTGAGCGAGTATAAGTCTGAAAGTCTTCGTACCGAATTTTGAGTTGTACGGTGCTCGCTTTGACAGACTGACGGCGTAGGCGGCGGGCGACTTGATCGGTCAATTGTTGCAAGACAGCTCGTAGAGTTTCCCGCTCAGTAATATCCTGAGCAAAGGTTGTTTCGTGAGAAATCGAAACCGCTTCATGATCGGGAACGACCGGGCGATTGTCTTCTCCACGACAGAGTCGAGCGAGGTGGGGGCCCACTTTCTCTCCTAAAGTTTCCACCAATGTGTCGGTGGGAAACTGCTTGAGGTCTCCAATGGTGTGAATGCCAAAAGCTTTCAAGCGACTCTCGGCCTGCTTCCCGACGCCCCAGAGTCGGCGTATCGGTAGGGGATCGAGGAACTCGGCAATCTTGTCGGGTAGGACAACGGTAAAGCCGTTGGGTTTGTCGTGATCGCTGGCTATTTTTGCCAGAAACTTGTTAGGAGCAATTCCCACCGACGCAACCAAATGGAGTTCGTTTTTGATGCGCTCTCGAATTGTATGACCAATTTCGCTAACAGTCCCATAAAGTTTGAGAGAACCAGTCACATCGAGAAACGCTTCATCCAACGAGAGCGGTTCGACCAAAGGCGTGAATGAACTCAGAATCTCTCGAACTTGATGCCCGACTTCTGAGTAAAAAGAAATACGCGGTTTGACAAACACAGCCGACGGGCAAAGACGATATGCGCGGGAAGCCGGCATAGCCGAATGGACCCCGAATTCTCTCGCTTCATAACTGGCCGCTGCAACAACACCGCGTCCGTTCGGAGAGCCTCCGACGATCACTGGCCGGTTGCGTAATTCTGGTTGCTCACGCTGTTCGATGGAGGCGTAGAAGGCATCCATATCGACATGCAGAATGGAACGAGATTGAACGGACATGACCACATGCCCCGAAGATCATGAGTGAATAGGGTTTTCTCTATTCTACGCGGAAGGTGACACGGGAAGAAGCCGTCTATTGTATTTGATCAGTGAACCAGCACAAATTCGCTGGAATTCAGATATGCCCAGAAGATGTCTTGCAACGATTGAGCGTACCGTTCCCGTTGTTGACCATTGCGACTGTTGGCCACATTCTGAGAGACCATTTTACGAATCATGGTCATTTCACGGTCAGTGGGGTAGCGGGTGAGTGCCGAGAGTGCCAACTGCCTGATCTTTTCCTGGTCGCTCGTGTTTGAAGCGATCAAATTCCCGAAGAATGTCGGCGACTTGTAGCTGATGGCTTCTTCCATGAGATCGCCGTTCATCAGCATGAGTGCCTGAGCGATGGTCCCCGAAAAATGAGTGTCTTCGTTGTTTTCTTCGGTTTCATAAGCATGGATGAATTGTTGCAGCCATTGGTTTCGTTGTTCTTCCACAGCTTCCCAGGATCCGTTTTGCATTTCTAACACGCCCGTCGCAACCAGCAAAGAATTGTAAACCTGCTCGACTGACATGGTTTTGACATACACACGGCTGAAGAGTGGAATCTCACCGAGTTCGGGGTTATCGATGTCATTGACATCGGTCAGACGACTGGTTCGTCCATAAGCATCTGACAGGCAAATCCATTTCATCAGACGTTTTTGATCGTAACCCGACGCGACGAACTCTCGGGCCAGTCGGTCAAGTAATTCTGGATGAGAGGCGGGGTTGTGAGGGCCCATGTCGTCAACGGGGTTTGTGAATCCAAAACCAAAGAAGTGTTTCCAGGTTCGATTGACAAAGGCTTCGGCAATTTGCGGTTTCTCACCTGCGGAGAGAAGTTTGGCTAGTTCTTCTCGGCGATTCGTACTGGCATCGTCGTTGATTTTCACGCCGTTATAGATGGGAAAGGCGGGTTGGACACGGCCTTGGCGGTTCTCAAAGAAGGTGGGGCCATCGGCATCCGGCTTGGTGACCAGAGACACGGTTTGCAACATGTTCCCGGTGGTTGGATCACGATGTCGTTCGACGACCTTTTCTGTTTGCTTAAAGAAACTATTGAGTTCCCAGAACTGATTTTGCTTGGAATCGTTAAAGGGATGATCGTGACACTGTGTGCATTGCACGTTCGTCCCCAGAAAGAGACGTGAAGCAATGGCGGTTGCCGGCACGGCTTGATTGCTGACATGTGCCAACAGAAAACCACTGGCGAGATTGTCTTGTGTCGAACCTTCTGCCGAGATGACTGATGTGACAATTTTGTCCCATGGTCGATTTTCACGAAAGCTGTCTCGTAAAAACTTTGTCAGGGCTTCTCGGTATTCGGCTCGATCAGGAGTCCGACCCACCATCAGGTTGGCCCAGATGGTCGACCAGTTGGTGATATACTCAGACCGTTGCAGTAATGTTTCGACCAACTTCTCGCGTTTACGAGAATCTTTGCTGGCGAGAAACCGAGAGGCTTCATCAACCGTGGGGATCTGGCCGATCAAATCGAGATGAACACGCCTGAGCCATTCCGCATCATCGGCTTGTGGAGAGGGGACAATTTGGTTGGCATCCCAACTGCTTCTTAATTCCGTATTGACGAGCGACAAAATGGTGGTGTCTGATGCGCCAACAGAGATCGTCTTGTCAGAGGAATTTTCGGCAACAGTCGTCGAGTTGTCACTCTGTTCTGTCGTGTTTGATTTCTGAGGTTCCAGACCGACGACCGCTCGAATCTCGGCAGGCTTGCGTGTGCCATTGTTGCTAGCAACCGGTGTTTTATCAGAAGGTACTTCCGAAGACTGGTCCGTTGATGATTGTTCTGTGTTGGCCAGTGTCTCCGAAGGGGATGATTGTGGTCCATTAACAGGATCGCCGGTGAGTAAGACTCCCACGATGAGCGCCATCACCGCCACAACACCAACAGTCCAGGAAACTTTTTTCAAGCGGCGAGGCGTTGAGAGTTCTCGAGTTGAGAGAGTTTGGGAGGAGGCTAATTTAACGGGTTCTCCAAGTTCGGCTGTTGATTCGGAACTGACGGCGGTATCCCAATACAACAAGCCATGCAATAGCATATACTCGCGGTACAGTTTGCGAGCGGAATCATTCCCTGTCAGCAGTTCTTCCAGTCGAACTGATTGCTCACCAGACAAACGATCTTCGCAGGCCGCTTCGAGCAGCTTAAGAAGTTCGGTCTGTCGGTTTTGAGCCGTGCTCATGTTCCTGGTTCCAAGGTGGACATTTCTCGACGAATACATTCCATCAATGCTCGGCGAATTCGTCCCAGTGATTGATAGACGGAATTGATCGGTCGTCCGATGCTTTCGGCGGCTCCTTTACCTGATTGGCCGGGAGCGTATCGAAGTTGGACAAGTTCCAAATCTTCAGGGTTCAGTTTTTGTAAACAGTGTGTCAACGCTTCTCGTCGAAGTTCCCATTCGATCGATTCATCAAGAGTCTCTTCGGCAATCTGCTGCATCAAATCATCGCTGAAATAATGTTTGTCTCTGCGCTTTCGGTCGAGCCACTTGAGAACTTCATAACGAGCGATTTGACAGGCCCAGGCTTTGAAGTTCGTACCGGGTTCGAATTGTTCAAACTTGTTCCAAATGACCAAGTTGGTTTCTTGCAGAATCTCTTCAGCTTCCACCGGGTTGGAAATTTGTGAGAGGATAAAGAGGAAAACGGGACGCTGTTGCCGAGTGAACTCTTTAATAAATTCCGCATCAGGAATGGTCGCGGAAGATTCTCCAGAGTGATGTTTCGGGTTCAGGGCGTCATTCACGGGTGATACTCGCGGGCAACGAATCGATTAACCTGAGGTTTTCGTATCTCTAAAAAAAACGGGGGACGATTGAAAACCGCCCCCCGTGAAATTCTTTCCATAACGGTCGTCGATTATCCGATCAGTTCGGCAATCGGGGGTTGACCATTGGCAAGCTTCATCGGACGACCACGTTTTGAGGTGTGGACCGTATCGAGAGGAATACCGAGTGCATGAGCCACAGAAGCCCAGATATTTCCTGGGACGTAGCTTTGACCTTCGATGCCAACACCATCTTTATCAGTGGCACCAATCGCTTGGCCACCTTTAAGACCACCACCACCAACAACAGCCGACCAACTGGCTGCCCAGTGGTCACGACCGACGTTTTGGTTGATTCGTGGTGTACGACCGAACTCACCCATCCAGACGATGGTTGTGTGTTCAAGCAGACCACGCATTTTCAGGTCGGCAACCAACGCACTCATAGCCGTATCGAGTTGAGGCAGACGCTGATCGCGAAGTGTGTTGAACACATCGTTGTGCAGGTCCCAGCCACCCATGTCGACTTCGACAAAGGGAACGCCACTTTCGACAAGACGACGAGCCAGGAGGCAACCTTCACCGAATCGGTTAGCACCCATGCCCATGCCGGCACCACCGCCGCCGACACCGTACATTTGCTTGACCTGATCAGATTCTTGAGCGACTTCAAAAGCTCGCATTTGATCGGAAGTCATCAGATTCACAGCTTTCTGATAAACTTCTTTGTGAGCTTTCGGGAACTCTCCACGGTTGGAGTTGATGAAGTTCGACTCGATTTCGCCCAACATCGCCAGACGTTGTCCGAGACGACCGGTTTCATTGCTTTGACCGGCGTTACGGATTTGTCCGTTGCTTTGGACCATGAATGGAGCATGGCTCATGCCGAGGTAACCCGGTCCCATGCTGCTTCCACCAACCGAAACGAAGCTGGGAATTTCCAGATCTTTACGGCTGCTGGCAAGTTCGTGAGACACAACCGAACCGAAGGTCGGGTGAATCACGGTGGGGTTAGGCACGTATGAGGTGTGCATGAAGTAACGGCCACGTCCGTGGTCGGCTTCACGGGTACTCATGGAACGAACGATGGATAGTTCATCCATGACACCGGCAGTTTTCGACATGTGTTCTGAAATCTGCATGTCACCTTTGGTCGAAACCGGTTGGAATTCACCACCGTTTTTCGAACCGGGCTTCAGATCCCAGATATCGATTGTTGGAGGACCACCACTCATCCAAAGTAGGATACAGGCCTTTTGGTTCTTGCGAACAGTTTGAGCGTTGGCTTTCACATGGTTGATGAACTGCATTGCAGGCAAAATTGTTGCCCCAGCAGCCATATGACGCATGAAGTGCCGACGGTCCATGCCATCAGGAACAGGAAGATTCATGTTAGTCTCCGAAAAGAAAAGGGTTGATTCAATTCTCTGCAAAATTGATTGCAGAGGTTATCTTCAAAAAACTTAGTGATTGACAATAAACTCGTTTGAGTTCAACAGAGCCCACAGGACATCCTGATAAGCGAGTGCTTTGTTAGGACTGCTGCGGAACAGTTTGGCAATGCTGGATAATTCGCGACCGTTGGGGTAACGAGACAGTGTTGCCAAGTAGATATTTTTGACTTTATCAACGTCGCTGCCCGAAGAAGCAACGGTCTCGGTCAAGAAACTGCCTCGATCAAGACTTGTCGCTTCGGTTACAAGCCGCCCATTCATCATCATCAAGGCTTGCGGAATGCTGCCATTGAAGGATGTGCTGGAGTCGTTTTCATCATCACCGAACAACGTGATAAATTCCCCCAACCACCGTTGACGTTGTTGTTCTGAGGCCTCGAAGCTACGAGCTCCTGATTTGTGAGCATTGGTGGCGATGATCAGGGAATCGTACAATTGTTCGACTTCCATCGCCTTGACATAGATGTGGCTGAACAGCGGAATTTCTCCGGCAGCCGGGTTGTCAATTTCGTTCTCTTTGCTGAATTGACTGGTCAGGTTGTAGGCTTCGGTATTGGCGATCCAGCGGACCAATTGTTTGACATCGTAGCCACTCTCGATAAATGAATTCGTGAGCAATTCCATCACCTCTGGATGAGAGGGGGGATTGTGTGGTCCCATGTCGTCAACAGGCTTAGTGAATCCGTAACCGAAGAAATGGCCCCACATGCGGTTGACCATGGCGGCAGCCACCATTTTGTCCGCATCAGTTTGAAGAAGCTCTCCAAACTCTTTACGACGGTCAACGTGCTTGGCAGGATCAATCTTGTGACTGTTGAAAACGGGATAAGCAGGACGAACTTCACCATTACGACGTTCAAAGAAGACTTCTTCCTGATCGACGTTTCGCCAAGTGACTTCGACAAAGTCGACCACCATGCGTCCAGAGTCTTCATCATATTTACGCTGAATGTCTTTAGCGGTTTGACGGAAGATACTGTTGTAAGACCAAAACTGGTCCTGTTTCCAATCGTTAAACGGATGATCGTGGCACTGAGTACATTGGACCTGAATGCCGAGAAATAGCTTTGTAAAGTCGGCCGTTAACTGAACCCCTTCATCGGGCATTTCCATTTGAGCCAAGATGAAGTTGACGGCTCCGTTTTCTTCAAAATTTCCTTCCGCAGTCACGATGTCTTTGACAACTTCGTTCCACGGACGGTTGCGAGCAAACACTTCGCGGTAAAACTTGTCCATCCCCAAGCGACTCACTTCGTCGCGGTCTCCCCGGTTGCGGAATCCACGACCAATACTGTTGTTGGTCCAGATGGTCGTCCAGTTGCGAACATAATCGGGATCATCCAGCAGTTGATCGACAATCTTGGAACGCTTGGCAGGATCTTTCGAGGCGATGAATTCTTTGGCGGTTTCCATGGGAGGAATGTGTCCGACGACATCGAGATAAACTCGACGTAACCATTCCGCATCATCGGCAACTTCCGATGGCTTAATCAGGTTATCGTCCCAGGAACGACGGATCAGTTGATTGACCTCTTTGATCAAGACTTCGTTAGAGCCAGTCGAGAACTCGGCTTCTTCCGCAGCCTGTGCTGAAACTCCAGCCACGGCGGAGAGAATCGCCAGCCCACCGCACAGGACCAACATCCTTGTGTGAATTTGTGAAATTAGTTGTGTTGCGGGATTCATCATGGATTACCTTAATTGTTTCGTGGTTCGCAGATGACAGAAACTGTGTGATTTCGTAGAGCGCTGTCGACGCCTTACGGCTTTTCATCAATGAACGTAAACTGTGTCTGCTATAAGATTACCAGATCTTTGCAGAAGATCCTTCGACACATTCCGGGAAAAAACTCCAAGTCTTTATGATAAGCCATAAAGTCCTTACACTGAATAGTTTATGCTGATTTTTAGGGGACTCTGAGGCAAATCGCATCATCGATCTGATAATAATTAATGGCCTTATAGCATTACTATATAAGAGGTTATGTCTTAAAATGACGGAAACAAGATTTTCTGGACAAACTGCGATTATTACTGGTGGAGAATCAGGAATTGGACGTTCTACGGCTGTTTTAATGGCGGAATGGGGTGCAAAAGTCTATTTAACCGACATTCGACAACTCCCCGAGAATACTGCCCGTTATCAGGAATTGGGAATTTCTCGCAGCACGGGGGATGTCCGCGAGGAAGCGGTTCTCCAGCAATTAGTTGATCGGGCGGTTGCCGAAACGGGGCGTCTTGACTTGCTCGTGAATAATGCGGGTGTTGGAATGGTGAAGCCCGTCACGGAGGTAACCGAAGAGGATTGGGACTTCTGCATGGGAGTGAATCTCAAAGGTGCGTTCTTTGGTTGTAAGCATGCAATCAGGCAGATGCTCAAGGGAGATGGAGGATCGATTGTCAATGTTGCCAGTAATGCAGGGTTGTTGCCGAGGGCACATGACCCCCTCTATTCGACCAGTAAGCAGGCCGTCGTGGGGATGACAAAAAGCCTTGCGTTGTGTCATGCCAAAGATCGGATACGAATCAATGCGGTCTGTCCAGGACCAGTTGGAGAAACTGGAATGATGGATGCGGATATCGAGAAGGCTGACGATTCTGATCAATTTATTCACGATGTCATTCACGCCAGTCCCGGAGCCGCTGCCTGGAATCGAATGATCACTCCTGAAGAGGTTGCCGAGTCCATTGCATGGCTGTGCAGTGACGCTGCCCTCATGGTGACCGGGACGATGTTGGCAATCGACGGAGGCAAATCTTTGGGCGTTCCTCCCGCGAGTTAAAAACGAAAAGCTAGTGAGAGCTCCACCTCTCAACTGGCTTTACAGGCATTCAGGAAAGAATGTTTTTAACCTTGAAACGGTTTCAGGACAGGAACCGAGGGGCCTTCCAGAGGAGAAGGAACCACGTAGCTGGCTGGTGGAATGGTGGTTGATGTTTCTGAAGGGAGTGCCTCAGGCTCGGCAGCAGGAGCCGGAACCGGTTTCATGGGTTGCATCGGCGTCGGTACAGTCTCGGTCTTCAGCGTTTTGGAGGGCATGGGAGTCCCTTCGATTTTGTCGAACTCTTCGGGTGACACGTAAGTTTCCATCGGCCCACTGGGACTGAAAGTTGGTGTCCCCGGATAAGAGTGAGAGTCGTTGCAAGGACAGTCGGAGGATCCACCGCCGTAAACATGTGAGCCGTGGCTCGGCATCATGTGGTCATTCCCACAACCACATTGTGATTTCTGTTTTTTCTGTTTGCAGCCGCATCCATCATCTTTATGGAAGATGTTTTTGATTTTGCCCAAGCAACCATGACTGTTTTGAACCAAGCCTGTGCATGGATCGTACGCGGTTGAGTTGTAATAGCCACACTGATCGTGGCAGCAACCGGTTGCCAAGGCGGCAACCAACAAAGAGGCGAACATCCAAATTCGATTGCTCATCGCAAAGTATCCTGAAATTCGTATCTGATTGACCAAATCACCGGCTCGAAGTCGATGCCAGCTATCAGTAAGCATCGGCTGTTAAACCTGGTAAACTTTAACGGTCGTGACGAATTTTCTGGATTTAACGATTTCTGGTTCAAAAGCGATCAGAGAGAAGCCGTAAAGTGAATTCGAGATGAACTCAATTGGCCACCAGTTGGCTCATTCTCCCCTAGAAAAGCACATGAGTCAGGCTCTTAGAGATTGAACTGGGTTACCAGCCATAGTTGATTCCCAGTAGGTCGAACAGTTTTTCGTTGTGGGGACGAAAATAGTTGGAAAGGTAATCAAAAACTTCCTGATCAACGGGAGCCTTATTACTCGCCACGTTTTGTGGTTGGAGGTTTTTTACTTGATGGCTCGGATTGATTCCCACGAAATCGAATGCTTCTCGCAATGTTGATTCAGGAGCCGAAAAGAATTGCCCACTTTCCAAAATCAGCATTTGATCTCTGGGGAAATGTTTCAAGTATCGCTTGAGCTGATCGTAATAATGGCCTCGTGATTTGTAAGAGAAGTGAATGTAGTCAAGATTTTTGTAGTCTTCAGAGTCAATCGCGGGCTTCAATCGATTGTCCTCAGCAAGCAACGCCTCCATGAGAGGTAACGTCTCGCGCCCCATACGAACTTCATGAAAATAATGAGAGATGGCTCTTTCAACAGGGTCGCGAAGTAAGGCGATCAACTTCATCTGTGGTGTGGTGTCGGCAATTCTTTGCGGAGTAAGTGGATTGAACAAGTAGAGTGGAGAAGCATCGATGGCTTTTTTCGGTGTCGCAGAATTTCGTCGAATGGGAAAGTGTGCGCGATACCAGATCTCTCATTCTGAGTAGGTATCGATGGCAGGATTGGTTCCACCATCAAAATAGTGAATTTCTTTCCTGATCCCTTTGACCAATTCAGGATGAGTGATCATATAGCCGTGCAGACTTCGTGTTCCCGCTTTCATCGCGCCAATAATCAGAAACTCAGGAAGATAGCGACGAGATGCAGTTGCCTGTCGATAATGCTTGAAGAACGATGCCCGGACGGCAAGCTTGATCCGTTTTGGGATCGACTTTTTTTTCACTGTGGCCATATCATCTTCTATCCTGGTTGATGTTGATGGAGGATCGTTTCACACCATCGATCTTGCGAATCAGAATTTTAACGATCAGAGCGAGGCTTGCAATACGACTCTCGCAATCAAAAACTTCGACTTTGTGGTTTGAAGTTCCCAACACTTATGAGGACTTTGAGAAGATGCGCAACCCTCCCTCCGAGATCCCTTTTTCGACAAAGCCAACCACAATGAGTTATCGTGAACTGTGGAGTCTGGGCGGGCTCTCTTTTTTAGAATTTGTCATCAAATCGGTTCAGAGTTTTGTCAAACAGCAGCTCTCGGCTCGCTCAGCCGCATTGGCCTATTATGCATTATTCTCGACAGCCCCCCTACTCATCTTAATTTTGGCAGTCAGCGCGTTACTGCCCATCGAAGATTTCTTGGAAGCGTCTTTGCAGGCAACCGAAGCCGGGATGCCTGCGAATGTTGTCTCACTGATTCGAAAACAATTAAGCGGGATGGAGGGTTCCATCAACGTCACATTGACAGTTGGCTCAGCATTCTTGTTGATGACCACCGGGTCGAGATTATTCCGAACATTCGGGCAGGGGCTCGATGCGGCTTATGGCGTGGATGTTCCGCGAAAGTTTTTTGCAGCCAGACTGGTCTCGTTGTTGATGGTCTTTCTGCTCTTGGTACTCCTGTTGGTGACGATGGTGGCGTTGGTGTTTGGCCCTCCCATCATGCGATATCTTCTGAATGAATTACAACTAGAATGGATGCAGTCACCAACTTATTCGTTCACTCGCTGGGGGCTTCAGGCCGGCTTCATGTTGGTCGCCTCTTCGCTTTTGTATTGGATCGTTCCTTCAGTGAAGGTTGGCTATTATCTGGTTTCACCGGGTAGCTTGCTGGCAACGATTGGTTCGGTTGCGGTCACCATCGGCTTGGGAATTTATGTCGATTCGTTCCATCGTTTCAATGAAATCTACGGAACACTGGGAGGGATTGCCGCCTTGCTCATCTGGTTTCATCTGACCGGAGTTTTTTTGCTCACGGGGGGATTGATCAACGGCACTATTCATCAATCAATTGTTGACAAAGCAACCGTAAGCTGAATTCCAAAGAGCCACTGGACGAATCAGAACAATTCACCTTCGCGTGCAGAATTGGGTGACTCAGGATCGAATAAAGGTTGGCTGTCTCTTTTCTTTGGCTTGAGACTGTCGAGGCTGATCGCCGAATTGGGGTTTCCTGATTGTCCCATTAACTCAACCAAAGATTCAGGGCTCCAGGACATGCGTTGAATCTCCTGATTTGCCTGTTGCGAAAGTTTTGCATTCCAAGGCTCGGCTTCCTCTCCAAAGACTTGTTGGACAAAACTTGGCCCGATTGGTTCTTCCGTCCGCAAAGTATCTATCGCCCAGAGGTCAACAGTGCGGTCGAGTAATTTTTGCGAGCCGCGATTGTGTTTGAGACCTTCCATCGCGACTCTCATTGCCAAGCGAGGGTCGTTGTTTTTTTCGTAGAGGACAGAAAGCCTCCACCAAGCATCATTTAAGGTCGGGTCTCGCAAGCAGGCTGTTTGCAAATGTTCCAGTTGCTGACGGCTGGAAATGCCCTTCTCAAATGCCAAATGATAATGCCAGGCTCCCATCCAGAATGGATTCATGGCGAACCAGAAAGCGGGTATCAACAGCAGATGCCCGACGCCGAAGAGAAAGCGGAAAATCAACTTTTGTTGCTTCTCTAAGTAGACTTGCCCCCACATCCAGCCGTAAATGAAACCGGTGTAATGGGCAATATTTCCAATTTTCATCAATTCAGTATAGGTTAAAATTTGGCAAGCCATCAACCAAAGACCTGCTCCAATCAACATCGGATAGGTGAATTGTTCGGCGATGGATTCATCACGATCTCGCCAAACAAAGAGTATTCCGACCAGCGCGTATAAGACTCCAGAAAGGCCGATTCCTAATTCACCCGTTAACGCGGAGATCGCGCCGACTGTCAAAATCGCGCCTGCGATAAAACTGAAATAAGTCGCATGTGACATCCGTGGTTCGATGATACGTCCCAAGATCGTCATACCGACCCCGTTCAGCAGGAGATGAAGGAGATTCACATGATGAAAGTTATCGACCAGAAGCCTCCACCACTCACCATCCCAAACATGAGTTGGCCCAATCGTCGATTCCATTTCTGCAAGCTGGCTACCGCCTGACTCTGATCCCAATCGGACAGTTTCGATGGCGGCGCCCCACTTATGAAGAGCCGCATTGAAACTGTTTCTCGCGGGAGTCGCATCGCTCCAGACACCCACAAACAGGATGCACGCTGTCCAGATCAGGCAAATGCTGAGGGGAGCCTCTTTGAAGATGCGAAAGACCGGCATATGTCGGCAGTCAGAATGAATCGGGAAATGAAAAACCAACGGAATCGTCGGATAGACTCATTCTGGCAGCGCAGGGCACAAGTTCCACTCGCAAATCGACCAGTTAATTGAAATTTCCAATTTTCACGCAGCGCAAATTCTTGGCATCACGTACGAAAAGATGCCCGTTCGAGAGTGCAGGCAGCGCCAACCCACCCTCTGTTGCCTGTTGGATTTTGGCCTGTTTGAGGAGTTTGTATTCACGAGGATTCGCTTCGGCCACGATCAACGAGCCGTCAATCATCGTAATCAATAGCTTATCGTCTGCGAGAATCAATGTGCCATAAGCAGGCAACAGGTTCGACCAGATGACCTTTTGGGTACGCGGGTTGAGACATCGTAATTCTGCTTGTCCCAAATCTTGCCGTCCATGCACGCCGTACAAAAAACCATCTTTCACCACCGATGTCGTGTATTGACTCGACAATACCTGATCGCTGGACCATTCCGGTTCAAAACTGTTCGTGGTCATCTTTCCGTAAACCGCACCGATACCATAACTGGCCGTCAGAAAGAGTCGATTCTCGATGACGACCGGATTGGCGGCGTTAACCGTCGGTCCTCGTTTGCCGAACGGAAATTCAAACAGAGTTTTCCCAGTCGCAGGATCGAAAGCCTGGCACTTCATACGAGTCACCGCCAACACAATGGTTTGCTTGCCAAGTTGAGTCACGACGGGTGACGAATAGCTGGCTGCTTCAGAACTTATTTTCCAAAGCTCGCTGCCATCCTTCAACGCGAAAGCCACCAACCCCGCATCGGATCGGCCACCACCCACATTCACGATCACACGATCCTCAACAACAATCGGTGAACTGCCTGCTCCAAAATATCCCGCGTCGGCTTTGTATTTTTCATGAGTGTCAACAATCCATTGTTGTTGTCCCGTTTTAAGATCAACGGCTTGGAGTTGCCCGCCGGGACCATACGTGATGACTTGAGATTCAGTCACTGTCGGGACACAACGCGGCCCATCATCGTAGCTGATTGATGCTCGGTAGCTACAAGCGTGTTTTGCATTCCAGAGCGGCTTGCCATTCTCTGCGTTGTAACATTGCAGGACGAGTTGATCGTCAACACGATGAAGTTGATAGACCTTTCCATCTCTGACCGCAGGACCGGAAAAGCCCGTTCCCACTTCTGCAGACCAAACTTCGACAGGCCCTTTTTTGGGCCACGCCAGCGTGAAAGACTCTCCGGCGATGCCATCACGATGGGGGCCGAGAATTTGCGGCCAGTCACCGGCAGACAACAACGCGGTTTGGATAGACAAAAGCAACAGAACGACAACACGACCCATGACGGAACTCCCTTTCGGCCTCTTTGGATTAGTAAGTCTTACGCTACACCATTTGAGATCACGCCGGAAGAGACAACCGGAGGAAGACCTGCGAGGGCCGGAATTCTTTGTTTGTGACATCCAAAATTGGTTAAAATATGATCGTGAGCGGCGTGGAACGCGCTTGATAGAATATAACAGATGATGAAATCGCTCATTGCTAATGAGCATGATAGGGGTAGGGAAGTCCGATTGATTTCGGACTCCCCTCCCTCCGAACCGTACGTGCGGTTCTCCCGCATACGGCTCTCCAGTCAGTAGTTGACGGATTGAGCAAAGCGAAAGTGGGCCGTTCGCAAACTGTACAGACCCGCTTTCACAAAGAAGTCGTTAGGCCACCGTTCTTGACGCGGTAAACGATCGGGATTCCTCCGATGACGCCTCAACAACAGCCTTCGCTCGTCTGAGGTTTGGTTCCTCAGAGTCCACACTACTATGAAGGCTCTGACTCCTCAGGCAGCGTACAGTGCTGCGCTGAGGTCTCCCTGCTTATCTCGATTGAACTTCCAAACATTCCGTCTCCAACCACCCTATTGCCATTTTGCTTGCCTCGGTTTGACACGTTACGGTTTGAATCACCGTGCAAGCCGCCTCACCGCCCTGCGGAAGTTTTCCGCCACTCGGAGTTGAGTCTCGTCTGGGACGTGGGTTGAGGTCAGAGGTTCGTAGCATTGCTAACAGACTCCCCAACAGGCTTGGCTGAATCGAGTTCACTGACGTTACGGACTGTCCTTTCACCTCAAATTGCTTCCCACCCTGCCTCGCGACAGCGCAGTTATTACTGTTGGTTACAGGGCAATAACGAGACCCTGGTCAGGACTTTCACCCGACAGTTCAATCGCCTTCACAGGCGCACTAGCTGAATTCGCAAGAATTCAGACGAATGTGGGGGGAGCGTTGACTGTTCCGAACTCTTGCGAGTTCAGCTACGGGTGAATTTAACGTCGAGCATGCGCGAACTCCATCCGCTCTGTAGAATCTTCGGAATCAAGGACTGCTCACTTCACCCGCTTGAACTTTCACTTTCGTCACTATTCCATCCAAGGGATTGGGAGCCGCATAACCGCCAGCGGCGGTCCGATCATCCTGCCCGACGCTTAAACCATCTTGCGGTTGCTTGGGAATAAAACCGGGGGACGTTCCCCGAGCAACAACTTCTTTATTCAAAATCAACTTCATCTCGCCCGTTGTCAGCTCGGCACGCACCTGAAACTCTTGTGGCACTTGTTGCTGAGACATAATGCGTGTCGCTTTTCCGTTCACCCTCACATCGAAAGCCAGCTTTCCATTGACCAAATGAATGGCATAGCCGTGCTGATTGCCACCTTGTGCGACAATCACTCCTGTCTTAGCTGTGGCCTTCACATCTGCCGAGATCGTCAAGGAACGATTGGCAATCGCGGGAGACTTTTGAGTGTTCTCCGATTTTTTGGACGAGCCTTCGTAGATGACGTTCACGCGACGCGCCCATTGCTCCCATTCTTTCGCCATCACTTCAACACGCTCAGGATATTTCTCAGCCAGATTGTTTAGTTCGCAGCGGTCGCTCGAAAGGTCGTAAAGTTCCCATTCGATTTCATGAGGCATCCGTTTCGACCAGACAATTTTCCAGTCTCCTTTGCGGAGTGCGCGGGCTCCCTGATGATCAAAGCCGATGGAGCGATCCATCAAGCGTTGACCCTTCATCGCGGGCAGTAAGCTGGTTCCTTCCAGTGGTGGTCGAGTTTGTCCACCAAGTTTGTGAGGATATTTGGCATTTGCAGCTTCGAGCAACGTGGGCATGATATCCATCACGTGGGCCGGTTGGCGGACCCATTGTTCCGAACTCTCAAAACCGTTCGGCCAGTGAGCAATGAACGGCGTGCTGATACCACCTTCATGAGTGAAATGCTTATACATTCGTAAGGGGGTGTTGCCGAGATTGGCCCAGGCGCTTCCATATGATTGATGCGTGTCGTGTCCACCTGTGTTCCGCAAGTCGTCCCCCGTTCGTAATGTTGTCGTGCCAACACGAGAGCGACCATCAAAACCGAACGGCCCCCATTCATAACAGGCACCGTTATCACTCAGAAACACGATCATGGTGTTTTCAAAAGCATTGGTCGATTTCAAATGTTCGATGATCTGACCAACACCAACATCGACACCTTCCACCATTGCCGCAAACACCGCCATACGTCGTGCGAGATCTCGCTGACGATCAAGATCGAGCGTTTTCCAAGCGGGGTTCGGCTCTCCCGAGAAATTGTTGGCGATGTCATCGCGGTCGACGGGGACCAATGATCGGGGTGTCAAATTCCATTGCGAGCCCTGAACCAATCCCAGGTTTTTCATGCGGCCATAACGCTCTTCACGCAAGACATCCCAACCTTGCATGTAGGTTTCAAAATATTTGTCCGCTCGTTCGGCAGGTGCCTGAACCGGAAAGTGAGGCGATGAATGACCCAAAAACAGGAACCACGGCTTGTCGGTCTTCTGCCCCTGTTTGATGAACTCGATGGCGTACTCGTTGAAGATATCAGTTGCATAATAGTCTTCTGCGGGAGGGTCGATTTCTTTCTCGCGGCCTTCGGGCAAACGGATGTAATAATCTTTGTCATATTGATCGTGGGAATGATCTTGTGTGTAGCCGTAAAATTCATCAAAGCCCCGTTTGATGGGACCGGTTTGAGTGTGCATGTGCCATTTGCCGACGTAGTAACATCCATAACCGGCTGGCTTGAGAGCTTCCGCGATGGTCACACATTGGTCATTCAGGCGTCCGAGATACCCGGGACCACGAGTGGGATGAGGGTTATTGGTGGTGAAGTCGCCAATCCCCGCTTGAGACGGATAAAGCCCCGTCATCAACGAGGCCCGTGAGGGACAACATCGAGCCGAGTTATAAAGTTGAGTAAATTTGACACCACCCGCCGCCAATGAATCGATGTTCGGCGTGTCAATCTCCCCGCCGTAACAACCGAGATCTGAGTATCCCAGATCATCGGCCAGAATGACGATGATGTTCGGCTGAGATTTGTTCTCGCTCGAATTTTCCATCGCGTGTGTTTGCGAGACAAGCCCCCCCAAGAGAAGGAGCCAGTAAACCGAAAGTCTCGTTCGCTGATGATAAAACAGGGAGCGCAAAATTCGTGTGTGCATGAGTGATCTCATTGATAAATCGGCTGTACCGTCTCTCCCCATCATTCGGGAAAGGAGGTGCAGAATCAATGAGATGCAGTCGTACTCGCTTGAGAATCTTTATCAGTCGAGCAAATCGCTCAGACCGACCATTCCTGCTCGCATCCACAGCAGTGAAACCCGACAAGTGTGGCCGTTCCTGGAATGGGGAGACCATTTTTACTGGGAGCCGCATTGTTCAATTCAACGGGTTCAACCACGGGATGTCCGCAGCTCGGGCATTGACAATTCTCGCGAATCACCTGTGCTCGCACCAAAACTGACATCATCGAGCTACCCGTTGCCGGTGAGTGACCCTGATCCGCGCGGAACTTCCGCATCGGTATGACCATGTCGTTTTCGGACGCATCTTCAGAAAATCGAGATGGGTAGGTTGTGGATTCAGCCTGATCATTTTCAGGCCAATAGAGTTTCAGACGGCTCATCCTTGAGCTCCTTATTCTGCTGCAACGAACAAAAAGAAATTTCGTAACAGTCTCCCCGGTCCAAGTCCTTTTGAACCACTGTTGGTCGACGCCCTAATTCATAACGTCGCCAATTTGGTTGCACAACCCGGGTCTGGAAATTTTCAGCAGAATCTGCCGAACTTTATAAGTGCGTCAAGCTGCTTTTCGAGAGTTGGTATCCGCATTCTGGTATCTCAAACGTACTGCCGCTTCGGGAAAATGTTCGCTATCCACGAATCCTTGATTCTTGCGAACTCCCAGTAAAACCAACAGTTTGCGGCGAAACTTTCGGAAAGGAGTCGCCAGTTTGCGGTGAGCTTTTATCCACATGGGACGTTCGTTGCGATGATTGAACTCATCCCATGTACAGCCTGCAATGTCGGGGCGTTTTAGCGTCAGATGTTTCTGCAGATGATAACAGTCGAGTTCCTGAAGCATTCGTTCCAGTCTACGTGTCACGCGCGCCAGCACACGACTTTGAGGACGCAGATACGACGCCTGAAAATCAATTAAGTGAGGCAATCCATCTGTTCCGAGTAAAATGTTCTCACTTTTGTGCAAGTGGATGTAGGCGATTCCTCGTTCATGAAGAGTTGCCAGTGTCTGTTCCAGTTTGGGAAAGAATTCGTCATTGACACATTCATGGTCTCCCACAGGTCGCCCTTCGACATAATCGTGTGCGGCAGCATTTTGAAGGAGGACTCCCTCTGAGTAAACTGGCCCCACGGGGTTGGGGATGTTGGAAACATCTTTGAGGAGACAGAGAAACCGCGTTTCTCGTTTTGCCAGTCGACGCCCCAACCAGGACATCGGAACAATGAACAACCTCTGTCTTCGATTAAACTTACAAACAATTTTCCTCGCCTCTGATTGGTAAAGCGCGGTGGCTGCCCAGGAGTCGTGCTTGTAGATTTCAATCCGCTCAAATGTTTCTGAATCGATTTGAATTTGTTCGGGAGGATCGGACGAACCCAACGCGCGCAGATAGGGTGGGCGAGCTTTGCTGGCACGATCTGAATTGAGATCCTGATTCATTGGTTTTTCTGTTCGGTTCGCAATTGAGTCGACCAAGATTTGCAGTCATCACATAGAAATGTCGAAGTATTCCCGGCGAGAGCCTAGTTTTTCAGAGAAAACAGGTCCAGAGCGAAACCCGAGAAGGGCCGTTCCTGGGTTGACTGTTTCCGCGTTTTATTCTGTAATTCGCGACCTAATCTCATTGGATCAGTTCGCAAGGAAGCGTCTGACGTGCTGAATACTTTTGACCGATATCTGCTCCGTCGATATATCTCGACGTACCTCATCATGTTTGTGAGCACCTACGGTCTCTTTGTCGTCATTGATGGCTTTACAAATGCCGACGAATATTTCAATGAGAGTCAGTCGGCGTTTGCGAACATCATTGGCATGGCCAAGGAGTACGGCTATCGAGCCAGCAGTTTTTTCGACATGGTCGGTTCAATTCTAAGTGTTGTGACCGTCATCATCGTGTTGGGTTTGGTGCTGTATCAGAAAGAGTTGCAACCCGTTCTGGCAGCCGGCATTCCGACTTATCGTCTCTCCAGACCGTTACTGATGGGAGTCGTCATTGCCAACCTGTTGATGATCATGAATACCGAGTTCGTGTTGCCGAAAGTCTCTTTGCTGTTGCAAACTTCCCGAGGAGGGGGATTGTCTGAAGGAAAGCAAATCGAGCCGGTTCAGGATTATGAATTACATATCAACATTGATGGCGAAAGTATGTTTGCCGATAAGCGGGCTATTAAAAATGCTCGTTTCATTCTGACGGCTCCCTTTCTGGTGGATGAATTAACAACGCTGGCCAGCCGCAACGCGACCTACTATCCCGAAACAAATCAGCATCCTTCCGGTTGGCTTCTTAAGCAGGTCGAACCGAAACTCGAAACCCTGAAACTGACTGAACTGGGGAAGAAAAACGTCTTCCGTTTGAAAGAGAGCGAAGATATTTTCATTGCCACGAAAGTGACATTCCATCAAATTTTCAGCAAAGGGGGGAACTATCTTTACGACACCACCCCGGAACTCATCGAGCGTGTCAATAGCCCCGCGCTCAGTCACGCTTCAATCAGTCGGCAGATCCTGTTTCTGCACAATCGGCTGGCTCGACCTTTACAGAACTTAGTGGCCGTCATGCTGCTCATTCCGTTTGTGTTACGCAAGGAAAGTCGCAGCCTGATCACAAGCATGGCCATCGCATCGGGCGTATTGGTGGGGATGCTCATGATCCAGCAGCTCGCCAACTTCCTCGCCTCCGCAAAGATCGTCACTCCCGACCTTGCCGTCTGGATACCCGTTCTCATCGGAGGCGGCTTGGCTGCCTGGTTCTCGGAAGACGTTTTGACGTAAGTAGGGCGACCATTCTCTGCTCACATCGAAAGCAGTTCACTCGGCCGATTGGCCGGTGAAGTAAGCCGGCTCTTTGCCGGCGATCCATTTGATGTTACAGCCAATGCTGGGCTTTTGAGGTTCGGGTATTGCTTCTCCTGCCAGAACCGCATCACATGCCGCCCGCAAATCTTCACCCGTGACGGGGATGCCATTACCGGGGCGAGAGCTATCAAACTGTCCTCGATAAACCAGCTTTTGATCGCCGTCAAACAGAAAGAGGTCCGGCGTGCAGGCCGCTTGATAAACCTGAGCCACTGACTGATCACCATCGTAAAGATAAGGATAAGTGAAGCCTTGCTCGGCGGCTTCTTCTTTCATTTTTTCCGGGCTGTCTTGTGGGTAGTTTTCGACATCATTGGAACTGATGGCGACGACCGCAACACCTTTGTCCTGATACTCTTTCGCGAACTGAACAAACTCTTCTCGCAGATGAATCACGAACGGACAATGATTACAGACAAACGCAACCAGCAACGCTTTGCTCTCCTTGAAATCCGCCAGAGAGACCGTATTACCGTCGACATTAGGCAAAGAAAAATCAGGAGCCGATGTTCCCAGTTCGAGCATTGTTGAAGCGGTTTTGACCATGATATGTCTCCTTGCTGATTCCAGCCGTGGATGGGGAATCAAATGATATTGTGGATAAGACGCAAGTCTCTCTTCAAAATAGTCGTCCCGATTGGCGTTCGCAAGTCAGGAAAAACAAGACAGCCTCTTTCAGCGACCAGTGCGTTCCCTTACGATCATATCAATGCTTGCTGATTGATATAAAGAGTGCCTGAATTGAATTTCGACGAAAGATGATTCCATGATGAAGATGGTTCGATTTTGCTTCCTCTTGTTTGTTCTTGTTCCCTCGCTCTATGCACAAACTGCTCCCGATGATGTCGAGAGTGTCGATCCTGTCGAGTCAGCATTGAAACGCCGGCTGATCGATCCCGAGTTACCGCTCAAAGAAGTTCAGGAATTCACCGAGCGCCGGGTCTTGCCCGTTCCTGAAATTCAATCGGTCCCGGAATGGGAACTGTTTGCTCAACAGACTCGTCAGCGATTGATGACAGAAGTCGTCCTGCGTGGAGCCGCTCAAGAGTGGGCAAAAACTCCCACCACATTCGAGCAAGTCAGCGTGATCGATATGAAAGACTATCGCATTCGCAAATTACGCTTTGAAGCAGTACCCGGGTTATGGATTCCCGCCCTTTTGTACGAACCGAAAAACCTCTCCGGGAAAGTCCCCGTGTTTCTCAATGTGAATGGACACGATAGAAACGGAAAAGCCGCCGACTACAAACAGACACGCTGCATCAATCAGGCAAAGCGAGGCATCATCTCGTTGAATCTGGAATGGGTCGGCATGGGACAATTAAACACACCCGGGTTCAATCATTACAAAATGAATCAGTTGGACCTCTGCGACACCAGCGGCATCGCCGTCCATTATCTGTCTCAGAAACGTGCGCTCGATATTCTTCTACAACAGCCGCACGCAGATCCCAACCGTGTGGGAGTGGCCGGACTCTCGGGAGGTGGTTGGCAAACCATTTTCATCAGTGGGATCGATGATCGAGTGACTTTGTCAAACCCTGTTGCCGGGTATTCGAGTTTCAAAACACGCGCACGATTTCAATCTGACTTGGGTGACTCCGAACAAACACCCTCCGATCTGGCGACAGTCGCCGATTACAGTTTGTTGACCGCGATGAGAGCGCCTCACGCGACATTGCTCACGAACAATTCGGAAGATGCCTGCTGCTTCAAAGCCGAACATGCACAACCTCCCTTAGTTCAAGCCGCCTCACCACTTTTCGATCTGTATCACAAACGCGCCTGGCTCAGAACGCACGTCAATCATGATCCCGGCAGTCATAACTTTGAGCAGGATAATCGCGAGCAGTTATACAAAATGATCGGCGATCATTTCTTCGGAGGCCTCCAACCCGTCGTCGCCCATTTCAATGCGCAGGCGATGGCCACGCACGAAATCACTCAAACCCAATTAACTCGACTGCTCGGAAAGAACGCTCTCCCTTATGTGGAAACAACCAGCGGACTTTTTGCCGACGTCCGCCGTCAAATGAAAGCCCAAGACCCGGCACTCAAACGTCCTCACTTGGTCATCCTGGTCAGCCGACATTTCGACGGACAAACACCAGAATCACTTGCTGAAAAGACGATTCCCACTCTTGATGGTGAGGTGCCGTTGTCAGAGCTTCTCACGCTGACTTCGATCACAGATTCGAACTTCGACGCCGATTATTCGGCTGAGGAAATCGAATGTGCTGACGAAATTAAAACCGCCGAACAATTGAACGTCCCACTCCCCGAGGAAAATAGCGACTTTCATCAGTTATCGCTTTCCTTGGCTGATGAGATTTCGGCTTACCCGTTGCCCCCGGGAGAAGCTCCCCGTTCCTGGCTCCTACAACATCGACAGGAGTTAAGAAAAACGGTCAGTTTTCACGATTACGATGTCCACGCCTTGCTCGAAAAGGAAGAACAATCGGACGGCATCACAATCAAGCATTGGTGGCTGCGCGTGGGGGGCTTATGGACCGTACCGGCGACTGAATTCATCCCTGCCAGCAATCCGACAGAATGTGTTATGCTTCTAGCCGATGATGGGCGCGGTGCTGTTGCTGACGCCGTTTCTTCGGCGATTGAGAAAGATCAGCGTGTTCTCGCCATCGACCCGTTTTATTTGGGGGAATCCAAGATCTCAAAGCGGGACTATCTCTACGGCCTCCTGGTCGCCACCATTGGTGAACGAAATTTGGGTTTGCAGGCGTCTCAAATTGCCGCCATCGCCGAGTGGGCCAATGGAACTCTCCCCACTCGAAAGCTGACGATTGCCGCGTATGGCCCGAGAACATCGTTGATGACATTAGTGGCCTCCGCCTGCCGACCCACATCGGCCAATCATCTCGAATTACACAATTGCTATGCCACGTTGAAGCAGGTGATCGAACGAGATCTCGCCGTCAATCAGATGCCCGAACTGTTTTGTTTCGGCTTGTTACAGAAGTTTGACATCCCGTTGCAGATCGCTCTCAGTGGAGCAGAAACACTCTCAGCCACCGGCGACATCGATCGCTTGCAAGCAGAGTGGGAGGTTTTTCTGAACAATCAAACCGCCGCCGGCCCGAAGGTGACGGTGGGGAATTGATGACCAAATAGTGACCAATCAAATTACTCATCAGCCACGTTGATGAAGACTTTTAAAGCGTCTTTTTCTTCCACCAATAGCCGCATCATTTCTTCGTAGTTTTCGAGTCCATCAACGGGGTTCGTCAGGATTTTTTCCAACACGCCGGGATAAGAGAGTTCGCCCAACGCGAGATCCTGAATCCCCAATTCAAAGTGGCGGAAGTTGGCGTTCACCGAACCGACCAGAAGTTTGTTGCCGAGCACCCAGTGCAAATTGATCGCATCGGCGGGAATTTCCACTGTGTTGTCTGCTCCCGTGATGCTGGTCCAGACCACGACGCCGTTGTGTCCGATCAGTTCCATCGACTTGAACGCCATCTTGCTGCTGCCCGTGCATTCGACGATGATGTCGGGTCGTCTGCCGAGTTGGGCGGTCAGTTCTTCGGGAGTTGTTTCCGAGGTACTGATGTATTTGGCCCCGAGCGATTCGACGATCTCTTGTTTCAGGTGTGGCCCCGGTGAGCGAGCCATCGTGTAGACTTCCAGTCCCCGCAGCTTCAAGATCAAAGTGGCCAGAAGGCCAATTTGACCAGCCCCCATGACATAGGCCAACTTCGGTTCCCAAACTTGTAACCGGCGTTGGGCATCATAAGCTTGCTGGACGGCCTTCGCCGCACAACTCATCGGCTCCGCAAGGACGTGCAGATGCTTCAGCTTGAGAGGCATCTTGACGATGAACTCGGCATCATCGACGAAGTATTCGGTCATAAACCCATGCAGCAGGTTGATGCCCCGCTCGTAATACACTTCTTCGCTGGTGATGTCGGAACGTCCAATATTGTCGTAAATCGATCCACCCGGTCGTCGCACGGTACAAGTGACGTAATCACCCGGCTCGACATGCTTCACATTCTCGCCGACCTCTTCGACGACTCCGAAACATTCGTGTCCAATGACCAGATAATCGTCCCCGTCCGGTGCATTTCCGTAGAGGGCTTCGTTAATTTCGCGGTCGGTCGCATCCACGCCGACCTTCAAAACCTTCACTTTCACGCCTCGACCGTTGGGAATGTCGGAGAGCTTCGGTTCAGAGATGTCACGTAAATGCACAGAATTCGGTGTACCCGGTTTGACGGCAACAGCTTTCATGGCGCTTGTATATCTCAAAATTGACGCAGTTTTGGGAAGGTCAGGAGACCGTCAAAATTGTAACGGCTTTGCGCAGTGGTCGCGAACCATTAAGCGGTGGTTTATGTCTGCAAAAAGAGAGTCTGGCCGGTTTTACGGGCTCTTCCAGATGGGGGCTTCTCCGGGTTGCCAGAGTGAGACAGATTTTCTAAGATATTGGTACTTGCGGGGTGTCGCGCTCTGACCTCGGCAGGTATTGCCCGATGGTGTAATGGCAACACACTTGGTTTTGGTCCAAGCATTCAAGGTTCGAGTCCTTGTCGGGCAATTCAGTTTCCAAGCCTCCCGCAACCAATGCGGGCGGTTTTTTTTGTGCGCAGTAGGTTTCTTGAATCTCCGCATTCATCCTTGAAACCTGGCCTTAGATGATAGCTCCGACGGCAGAACTGCTTGCAAACCTGCCCATTTTTCTACCTTACATCATTCGGCATTCACAACTCAATCGCCGTTATGTCACCGATATCAGCCAATACGTGACATATTGTCCGTGGTTGTTCTGTCTACATTTTGGTGGAATTTGTGCTATGTCATCAACACTTCAGAAGCTTGGTCTTGCGATAAAAAAACAACGAGGGCTGCTCGGTTATTCCCAAGAGAAACTCGCAGACCAATGCGATTTTGACCGGACTTACATCAGTATGCTCGAGAGAGGGAAACGGAATCCATCGCTACTCAACTTGGTGCGTTTGTCTGAAGGGCTCGGCATCTCATTATCAAAGCTGATTGAGGAGTTATAGTGCCATTGCAGCCCATTGATGAAGATCATGCACTTCAGATCCAGGCTGGAACACTCGGTCGTAAAGCGGGTCATAAATTTGAAGATTCTGTCACGGATGCAATTAATTCCTTCGAATTTCCACTTCACGTGCCGACCCACATCCAAGGTCATTTATTCATTGGGTCTCCAGCTCAATCGCTTTTAGAATACGTTGGCAATAGTCTAGGTCTCAACTGCATTGATCAGGCGACTGCGATTTCAACGGGTGCCGTTAGCAACTCTTCTCGAACTGCAACAAAAATCACTCGTTCTCGATGTTGTGGAACTCCATAGTCTTTCGCGTTGATCACGAAATGATTGATGAGATATCCATGACGTTTGAACTCAGCCTCAAGTTCATCCTTCACGAAACCACCCGACGGACTCTTCATGGAGGTGAGCAATCGAACATTCTCAAGAACGGCAACTTTTGGGCGAAAGGCATCGACAAACCGTAGGTAATGACGGAATAGACTGTTTCGTGGGTCATCAATATGGCGTTTCCCTGAAAGACTAAACCCCTGACAAGGTGGGCCGCCAAGAATTACGTCAATATCACCAATCTCGTGGGCCAAGGACTCAAGTGACTCTTGGGTGACCTGTGTGATATCGGTTCCCAACTTTTTGGTTTTCGGGAAATTTTGCTGATAGATCTCCCGCAAGCCTTGCTCAAGCTCCAGGAACCCAACGACCTCAAAACCGGCTGCTGAAAAACCCAGGCTAAAACCTCCACAGCCGGAAAACAGACTTATCGCACGAACTTTTCGATCTTGGATTGACTCATGATTCTCGGCCAGTTCTTGCAAGGCTTTCAGATACTCACGATTACCCGCAGAGAGGGTTGATCGCAGTACTCGTTCTTTGACGTGTTCAATTTTTTTGTATTGATGTGTTTGGTATCGCTTGCGGCGAGATGCGGCTTCCTCAACAACCTTATTGTCAGATAACACTTCTTCGATCGAGTCAAGCATCACCGGGTTCAGGTCGCTGTTTCCGAGCTCGAATGCAGAGAGCAAATGTTGTGGAGTGTTAGAAAGCTCTGCCAATTTAGCTTGGGAAAGCCCAAGTCGTTGTCGTTCATTTTTGATGTGAGTTTGCAGCTTACTCATAGAGGCGCATTGTCTACATATTTGTGGCATTGTCAAGGCGAAATACTCATTCCAGCGACAGAATATCCGCCACCGATATTGCACACATCACGGTAGATGTAAGTGGTATTGTTGACTCGCCTCTTTTCGGTTTCGGAGTCGTTGCAACATCTGTTTCCGAAATTCTCGTGGAAGTGTGGGCCCAATCTGAGAAACCACTGCAAATCTTCGTCGGTCTTTACATGACACAAATTTTGTTGGATTCTACGCTGCCACTCCATTAATTTGCGATCCCGACCCCATTTTTGAAACACTCATTGCTCAGCTAAGACTGCATTTAGAAGATGCAGCAAGAGGTTCATAACAAAATCGAAGAGAGTGGTTTTGGGCCTCTAACCTACACACAATCGGAGATCTAAGATGGAAAGAGTATTTCCAGAACTATTGACGAGATTACACGCTATTAAAATTGATTATGCTGATGGAGATGGGATAGATTTTGAACCGTTCGATGAGTTTTATTCGAAAGAAGAAACCGCGGAATGGATTAAAGCATGGACAGGAAATTTATCTCTTGATGGCAATGAATATTTAATATTCGGGCAAGATGGCAGTGGAGGTTATGCAGCATTATGGTGTGTTAGAGATTCAAAGGATCTCCTTGAACAGCCAGAGCCTGTCCTATAACCCTTTGAGGATAGTGAACACGCAGCCGAGTTGCCAGAATCCTTCAAACAAATAAGCATGATACTCCCAACGCATCGCCAATCGCCGCAGATACTTCAACCAAGCGAAGGTGCGTTCCACTTTCCAGCGAATACCGTAATGCTTCGTCGCCCATCGACTCAGCTTTTTCGCAGGCCGATTCTTGAAACGGCGATACGGAGCAATCAACCGCACGCCGCGCTGTTTCAATCGTGTACGCAACGGCTCACTGTCTGCCGCTCTGTCGTACAACAGACGGCAGCGTTTGCGTCGTTTGTC
>JAURQH010000083.1 GCA_030836185.1 Planctomycetota bacterium | reverse complement strand
GATCCCCGCCACCCTGCGAAAACTCTATCAAGACACCAGTGTACCCGGCAAGTATGCTCTCCCAACGGCTATGTAGGGAGATCGACGGTGGAGCCAATCAGTCCGTAGGTCGAGTTAGCCGAGCAAAGCGAGCCGTAACCCAACAATTTCTCTGCCTGTAAAAGATCCGCTCGCACGATCAGCATGAGTCACCTTGTGACATTCGTCACCCACCCAATCCTGCAAATTGGATGGGCCACTCAGCGCAGGTGTGTGTTTCAAATCAGTATTTTCATACGGCATTGTGGTTTTGAGAAAACGAATCGACTATACTCCTGAGCATGATTGGAATCGACTTATTTGCAGGCGCGGGGGGGATGAGCCACGGAGCAACTCGTGCCGGGATCGATGTAGCATTTGCTATTGAGCAAGATGTTCACGCTGCAAATACGTACGTACAAAATCACCCTGATACCGAACTATGCAACGATGACATCCGGAAGTTTTCGAGTCAAAGAATAAAACGTATCCCCAGAGGGAAGAATGGCACCGTTGTCTTCGGCGGACCACCCTGCCAAGGATTCTCATATTCCAACACAAGAACTCGGCACGTCGAAAATGAAAACAATTGGCTTTTCGAAGAATTTGTCCGTTTCGTTCGCGTGTGGGAACCCAACTATTTTGTTGCGGATTGCTCTCAGGGTTTGGTGAAGTACACTACGACTGCCACATGGATGAGTGACCAGCCCGTTGCGGATTGCTCTCAGGGTTTGGTGAAGTACACTATATCCCCTGCTCAGGGTGAGTTCCTCACAGTTGCGGATTGCTCTCAGGGTTTGGTGAAGTACACTAGCTTCCACCTAAACTACTGACAGCAATCAACTTGAGATTGACAGATGCCTCAAAAAAGGGCCAATTGGCCCTGAGGTTCTTCTGTCGGCTTGCGCATTTTTCCCCAAAAAACATGCATCCGCTCGTACTGTTTGTCAGTAAATTTGAGAACACGGACTTCTCCATCAGGGGGAAGATGTCGCTCCACACGCTGTACGTGGACATTGGCGTTTTCTTCGCTCGAACAATGACGAACGTACACTGAATACTGCATCTGTGTAAAGCCGTCATTCAATAAAAATTTGCGAAAATGCCAGTACGCTTTTCGGGCCGGTTTGGTATCGGTGGGTAGGTCGAACATGGCCATTACCCACATGAAACGGTATCCGCTAAGTTGCATCGTTGAGGAATCTCCAGTTCATGTTGTTCGCCTGTCAGACAACGGGCCACCGAAGCCAAACAGCAGGAGGAAATCGACGCCGCTAAAGACACCATGGATGCTCTCACGTTGTTCAAAGCCGATATGGGAGCATTTTTGCGGTTATACACGTTTCTGTCTCAGATTATTGATTACGGCAACACGGCTGCCGAGAAACGGTCGATCTTCTACAAGCATTTGATTCGGTTGCTCGACTTCGGACGGGAGCGGGTAGGAGTGGATCTCTCGAAAGTGGTGCTGACTCATCACAGCCTGCGGAATATCGGGAAAGCCAAGATGGATCTGGGAAGCGGTGACAAGCCCTTACTGGATCCCATCACGGAAGCGGGAACGGGAGCTGTTCAGGAGAAAGAGAAAGCATTCCTTCGTGAGATCATCCAGAAAGTGAATGATCTGTTTGACGGGGAACTGACGGACGGAGATCAGTTGGTTTACATCAACAATGTGATCAAAGGGAAACTGCTGGAATCGGAGGAATATGAACAGAGACCGACTATGATAAAGTGAGGAGTCGATTTACCCACCGAAGCATCAAGGCCCACATCATGGACACCTTTCAAACCTACAATATGCTGGCAGCGATCCCGGAGTTTCTCGTTTGGTTTGCGGGTGGTTTGATCTGCCTGTATTGGTCGAGCCGAAAGCCGACGACTGCGGTGTTGATCGGCTTGGCAATGCTCTTGACCGGTTTTCGTAGAGCGGCTATCTTGTTTGCACCCGAGATCAGTATGTACCTCGAAGCATTTCCATTCTCTGCGGAACAGAGGATGTTGACGCTGTATCTCATGTTTGCGTTACCGAATGCCGCCGCGTGGGGAGCGATACTATTGGCAGTTCTGCGAGAGATGCGAACCACGACCAGAGAAATTTCGCCGGACAGTCTGTGAGAAAACACTTTCGGGCGCGAAAAGGCTTCCTCACAAACTGTTGACCCGAGCGAGAATATTGTAGACAGCAGCGACATCAGTCGAGCAGCGCTGTCATTTTTTTCTCCGAGAGTTCAAATGTTTCAAGATAGCTCCAAATGCGATCAGGAATCTCTTTCGTAAAATGCTTGTAAGTCACAAAAGTGATCTCGTACAACGTCCCGTCGCGATCTACGATGACGTGCGCCTCATGGCGTGCCGGCTCAATGGGAGTCGTTTTCACGTGGAGAATTTTGACGCACGCGTGTCCGTTTTGAAATAAGTTCGTCCGCGGCAATGGTTGCTGATGACGATAAGGATCACTCACCACATTCACCATAAAATGGCTTTTGCGTATGCCGTTTCCGGGAGCAATGACTTCGACGGAATCTTCGGATATTTTGGCCAACCATCCTGCGGGAGCCACGATAGACGTCCCATCAAATGCGCGAATACGATTATCTTCTTTGGGAAGAGTCGTGGGCCAGTCACTCTGAATCTTAAGCTCTGCAGATTGCATGGAGTGGTGCAGATGATTTCCCATCCAACTCATCGCCACGGTGAGCATTACTGCGACACATAATAAGCGCAAGACTGAAACTCTGACGGAAGGCAACGTCATTGCTCGATCTCCTCTTCCAAACAAATTGTCGTGTGTGGTGGAAAACCGAGCCTCTCGATCAGAAAAGATCGATCAGTGTGTGTTTCGGAGTTCCCATCTTAGTCGGAACCGACTATTTGAGTGTCTGACTGGATACCGAGCGAGCAACAAGGCCATCGGAATGTATCGGTCGTAACGATTAGGGGCAAGAGAAATTTACTGGGAATTTGTCCATAATCAACTCTCCTCCTAACGCTGTGTTCACAAAACCTTAATCTGTCTTGCTTTGAATCGATCATTAATTTTACGACAGAGACAAAATTTCGTCTGCAGGATGCGAAAACGAGGACCGTTTCTTAACATTTCAGGAAGGAATCGCTGAAAACCAGTCCTGTAGGGCACGTACTTCGAGCTCAGGTTTCTCGCGAAGTGCTTCGATGGCACCAACCACAGCCAAGCAGCCAGGCAGAGTCGTAACGCAGGGAACTCCATAAGAGACGGCGGCAGCCCTGATCTTTCCTTCATCAGTACGGGCGCCTTTACCGCTGGGAGTATTGAAGATGATTTGGATGTCGCCATTGGCCATGTAATCGAGAAGATTCGGACGGCCTTCTTGCAACTTCTTGACGGTCGCCACCTCGAGCCCCGCCGCACTCATCGCTTTGGCAGTTCCTGACGAGCAAATGATTTTGTAACCCATCTCGATCAACTTGCGAGCCGGTTCGATCATCGCTTCTTTTCGTCCTTGTGCCATACTGATGAAAACGGTTCCCGACTCGGGAAGTCTGTTGCCGGCACCAATCTGACTTTTTGCAAATGCTAATGGGAACTGTTCGTGAATCCCCATGACTTCACCGGTTGAACGCATCTCTGGCCCGAGGACAATATCGACGCCGTGGAAACGAGAGAAGGGAAACACGCTCTCTTTGACCGAATAATGTTCAGGCCAGACTTCTGTCGTAATTCCTTGCTCCGCGAGAGACTGCCCTGCCATCACTTTGGCGGCCATCTTGGCAAGAGATCGATTCGTTGCTTTTGAGACGAACGGCGAGGTGCGACTGGCACGCGGGTTCACTTCTAATAAATACAGGATTGGGGTTTCATCCGTCACCTTGATGGCGTACTGAATATTCATCAAACCACACACCTGCAACTCTTTGGCGAGTGCATATGTGGCTTGTTTGATTTCTTCGATGATTTCTTCACCCAATGAAAACGGCGGCAAGGCACAGGCGGAGTCCCCAGAATGAACGCCGGCTTCTTCGATGTGTTCCATGATGCCACCCACCAAAGTCAGAGTGCCATCCGAGATGGCATCAACATCGACTTCAATCGCATCTTCCAGAAACTTGTCGATCAAGACGGGACGATCCGGCGAGACATCAACCGCTTCATCCATATAACGCACGAGCGATGATTCGTCGTAACAAATCTCCATCGCACGACCACCCAACACATAACTGGGCCGAACAAGCACCGGGTATTCGATTCGATTGGCCGCACTCCGTGCGCCTTCAATGTCGTAGGCAATCCCGTTGGGAGGTTGCTTGAGGTCTAACTTTTGCAGCATTTCCTGAAAGCGTTTGCGATCTTCCGCGGCATCGATCATATCGGGGGAAGTGCCAATGATCGGAATACCTGCCGCTTCGAGCCCCTTGGCAAGATTCAGCGGAGTTTGGCCACCGAACTGCACGATCACACCATCTGGCTGCATTCGGTCGCAGATATTAAGGACATCTTCAATCGTCAACGGTTCAAAGAACAGATAGTCGGAGGTGTCGTAGTCGGTCGAAACTGTTTCCGGGTTCGAGTTGACCATGATGCTTTCAATCCCCAGCTCTTCCAGCGCGAACGCTGCCTGGCAACAGCAATAATCAAACTCAATCCCCTGACCGATTCTGTTCGGTCCACCACCCAGAATCATAATTCGTTTCTTGCCGGCTTCCTTCGCGGGAGTTTCGTCTTCCTGCTCGTAGGTGGAGTAATAGTAAGGCGTGTAGGCTTCGAACTCAGCCGCACAAGTATCGACCTGCTTGAAGGTCGCTTCGATACCGAGACCTTTTCGATGCTTGCGAACTTCCGTGTCGGAACTATTCAGCCAACCCGCCAATTGCATATCAGAGAAGCCGTACTCCTTGGCTTTGCGAAGAAGTTCAGGGGAGAGATCCTGAACGCGCTGATACTCCCGTACTTCTTCTTCGAGAGAAATAATCTGATGTAAGCTCTCCAGGAACCAATGATCGATATCTGTCAGCTCGTGCAACTCTTCAATGGTCATACCGGCTTTGAAAGCGTATCGCAAGTAGAAGATTCGTTCTTCGTTGGGAGTCGAAAGCTTTTGAGTCATTTCATCAAGCGCGGGTTGTTTACTGGTTCCCCACAAATCTTTTTTCCCACCACCCAAGCCGAAATGCCCAATTTCCAAACCTCGCAGCGCTTTCTGCAATGATTCTTTGAAGGTCCGTCCGATGGCCATCGTTTCGCCAACCGACTTCATTTGTACGGTGAGTGTCGCATCGGCATCGGGAAATTTTTCAAACGTCCAACGAGGAATTTTAGTGACGACATAATCAATCGTCGGCTCAAAACAGGCCAATGTTTCCCGAGTGATATCGTTTGGAATTTCATCCAGCGTATAACCGACGGCCAATTTCGCAGCGATCTTGGCAATCGGAAAACCGGTCGCTTTCGACGCCAATGCCGATGACCGACTGACCCGAGGGTTCATTTCGATCACCACCATACGACCATCACCCGGGTTAATGGCAAATTGGACATTTGAGCCACCCGTTTCAACGCCGATTTCTCGCATCACGGCAATCGTCGCATCACGCATGCGTTGATACTCTTTATCGCTCAATGTTTGAGCGGGAGCCACCGTGATGGAATCGCCGGTATGAATTCCCATCGGATCGAAGTTTTCGATGGCACAGATGATGACCACGTTATCCGCGTGATCGCGCATCACTTCCATCTCGTACTCTTTCCAGCCGAGAATCGATTCGTCAATCAACACTTCGTTGATCGGTGACAGCGCAAGCCCGTTCCGCACCTGCTCTTCAAACTCGTCGCGATTGTAAGCGATGGCACCACCGACTCCACCGAGAGTGTAGCTGGCACGAATAATCAAAGGCAGCCCGACTTGTTCCAGTGCGGCTCGCGCATCTTCCATACTATGTACGATGAAGCTGCGGGGAACTTCCAATCCGATGTTGGCCATGGCCTGTTTGAACTTATCGCGTTCTTCGGCTTTCTGGATCACTTCTTCGCGCGCACCGATCAGTTCAACATTATATTTTTCCAGAACACCGTTATGAGCGAGATCCATGGCGGTGTTCAAACCGGTTTGACCACCCAGCGTGGGAAGCAAAGCATCGGGACGTTCTTTTTCGATGATCTTCTCGACGTACTGCCAGGTAATCGGTTCGATATATGTCCGGTCGGCGGTTTCCGGGTCGGTCATGATCGTGGCGGGATTGGAATTTACGAGGACCACCTCGTAACCCTCCTCGCGAAGAGATTTGCACGCTTGAGTTCCCGAGTAATCGAACTCACACGCCTGGCCAATGACAATCGGCCCCGAACCAATAATCAGAATTTTATGGATATCTTCGCGTTTAGGCACCTGGTCCGGTCTCCCTAACCTTAAGTCTGTCTTGAGTTTCCATTCACGCTTCTGATGATAATTCTCTTTTTTCTCAGGAGAATCTCCCGTCCGCAAAGCGCATATTTTCTCAAGGGTACCGGGATGTCTGAGAGATTCAAGCGAGGGGGCCGTTTCACAGGAAAACTCCGCGCAAAATCGTTTTTTCCCGGACCTAGAGAGTTGGTATCATGGAGGTAGGTCTCCAAGAATATCTCGATAAATTCGCAGAAAGACTCATCCATGAGCGACTCACAAAAAGCCTTGATCCCCATGTTTCGTGTCCTGATTCTCTCCGTCCCGGAAGACCCGGCCGATCTCACACCCGTCCTGATGGATCACTTGGGAGTCAACAAAGTCGATGCCCGAATCCTCCAAAACAATCTTCCCGGCCTAATTCCACAACCGCTGACGAAAGAGCACGTCGGGGCACTCTGCGATGACCTTCATCGGGTGGGCGGTTACGGAGTTTCACTCCCTGCCGATGAGATTCCCGACCTCTCTCAACCTGCCCACTTACATCGAGCCGCCTGCATCTCGGAGGGATTGGAAGTTTATAACCTCCAGGGAGAGGTTGAATCAGTCATCCCTCCGCAGGATTTGGAACTTCTCAGCATTGGAGCATTGCCGACACAAAAAGCACATCATGAAGTGGAAAACCAAACGCTCCTTCACACTTCGTCAGGACCGCGGACGACTCAAATCGATCTTCCCTCCATGATGGGAGCGGAAGCTTTCCTGATTGCCGAGAACCCGTTTCGCGTTTACCTGATCAATCACAACGAGATGAATTATGAGTATCTGGGAGACCGTAAAGCGACATCAGCCACCGCAAATTTCAGACTCTTCATTGACGATCTGATTGCGATGGCGCGTGGTCTTTATATGAAGTGGACCTCATTATTTGGACCACGGGCGGGTTCTGCTTAGAGAGAAAGAACCACGCGATTTGACCGGCCGCTGCGGTACACTTCCGCTGGCGTTTGGCGGTCGAGCGAACTGTGTCTTCGCTCGTGGCTGTAGAAGTCAAAGTAACTTC
>JAURQH010000082.1 GCA_030836185.1 Planctomycetota bacterium | reverse complement strand
GATCCCCGCCACCCTGCGAAAACTCTATCAAGACACCAGTGTACCCGGCAAGTATGCTCTCCCAACGGCTATGTAGGGAGATCGACGGTGGAGCCAATCAGTCCGTAGGTCGAGTTAGCCGAGCAAAGCGAGCCGTAACCCGACAGTCCGTTGGCGTGCACCTGCCCGAAAAGGTCTCTTTCCAGCAGATCGCACGATCAGGATGAGTCATCTTGTGACATTCGTCACCCAACCAATCCTGCGGAGTGGATGGGCCACCCCACTCGAAATCCAGGCGGCCGTCACAATCCCGGTCACAGCCAGCATGCCGACTCGCAACAGAACGGCCACCCGGTCGACGTGTTGTCGGTGTTTCCTGTTCGGGATATTGTCCGACTCCATGAGACCTCGGGCGACACGCGAGTGAGTGGAAGTTTCGGCGCCGCTGTGCGGGAACCAACCGAGCCCGCCAGAAACATTGCACCCGCACTCGATCAGCATCCACTGGTGAAACGGGGGGGGGGAACCCGGCGCAAAAGGAGACAGAAAATAGAGTTGAGGAAGATTATAGCCCCAATAAACTTCTACTTACTGTTCAAGGGATAGTTTTCCATCTGCAAGAAAGAGTTGCGATTTTCCGATCATAACCTCGATTACATTTTCAAATACTTCTCGCAATTGTTGGCTGGTCGTACGAAAACCAAAGAGTCGCGCAGTGGATGTCACGGCTTCGTCTTTGTTGATACCATAATGGGCTCTGACGAGTCCGAGTAATGCTGCTTCAATTTCTGATGGAGAAAGAAACTCGGGCTTTCTCAAGTTAGAAGAATTTACAGTTTCACGATTCCTGATAACGATTGTCTCGCGTGTGGAGACATCAATAAAGTCTCCCTGCTGGATCACATTTCTATTTCGTATTGCGATTTTCTCTGCAGTCGAAACAGCTTCAAGAATTCGTTTGCCCGTCCGTGTTAACCCCCACAGAGTAGCAATTCTTCGAGCGATTTCTTCGCGGTGTATTGGTCCTTCAATTTCCACCACTCTGTGAAATACCTTGGCGAGTTTGTTTCCATCAATCTCGTGGATGTCCTCTCCATACCAATCAATCACGGAATCAATCTGGAAGTCCGCCTCGTGATATGGAATCGTCAGACTAGAAAATGGATCGTCATTATCTTCTGATGAGGACTCGGTTCGCTCGATTTGTTGAGGTACTCTTTCATCTAGGTTTTCAGAGGCATCATCACGATAATCGCCGGTAGATTCTCTTTGCGACCACTTGAGCTTTGCGTTTTCAACGGCCTTTGTAACTTTCGCAAGTTGTTCTTGAGGCCTCCGAAACCAGTCGGTACTCCATATCCTGTGAATAACCCAACCTCGATCTTCCAGCACCGCTTGGCGAATTCGATCTCGGTCTCTTGCTGATCTGGATGAGTGATAGGATGCACCGTCACATTCGATTCCAAGTAAGTAACGACCTGGTTTATCAGGATCAACTACTGCTAGGTCGATACGAAATCCTGCGACTCCTACTTGAGCGTCAATCTGATGTCCAAGTTTTTCCAAGGCGCGTGCCACCTCTGCCTCAAACTCAGAGTCGTAGTCGCGTCCAGTTTTAATTCCGACATCCAAATGTCCATTCTGAGCAAAACTTAAAAAGGCTTTGAAGGATCGTGTTCCAAAAGATTTCGTACGGTTGATATCAATATCATCCGATGTGATCGAAGAAAAGACTTCGCATCGTTCTCTCGCACGTGTAATCAAAACGTTGAGACGGCGCTCACCACCTTCTGCAGATAGAGGCCCAAAACCCATTGTCATGTAGCCAGAACTGTCTTTCCCATATCCAACAGAGATGAATATCACATCACGTTTATCTCCTTGAATGTTTTCTAGATTTTTTACGAAGAATGGCTCATTTACACCGGTGGCAAAAAATTCCTCACAACTCGGATTCTCTTTTCGCAATTGCTCTATCTCGTTTAAAACAGCATCGCGCTGCGCAACCGAAAACGTACCCACTCCAAGGCTAAGGTGAGGTGTCTTTTCCGCATGCTTCAGGACTGCTTCTGCCACTGCCTGGGCTTCAACAGTATTTGTACGTTTTCCACCACGGTCATAAACTCCATCTTTGATGTGACGAAAAACCAAGCCTTCCGATCCACTTATAGAAGGGTGAGGCACAACGTAGAGACGATTGTCATAAAATTCATGATTGGAGACTGTGATTAATGAGTGGTGCCGACTTCGGTAATGCCATTCCAGCATGCGTGAAGGCATGCTTTGCGCGGAACAAAGTCCCAAAATACTCTCAACGTCTCCAGCTTGAAAAGATTCGTCATCGTCCTCATCATCCCCCGCCACAATTTTGTCAAAGAAACCGGTCGGTGGTAGTTGCTTATCGTCACCTACGACAACGATTTGATGACAACGCGCGATGGCGCCAAGCGCGTCAACGGGTTTCACTTGGCTTGCTTCATCGATCACGAGTAGATCAAAGTCCAGAATACCCGGCTCCAAATATTGGGCGACAGAAACTGGACTCATCATGAAGACCGGCTTGATTGACTGTATGGCGCGCCCAGCTTCTCTTAATAAACGACGAATTGGCAAGTGTTTTCGTTTTTTTGCAATCTCTCGCCGAATCACTCCGACTTCGCCAATCGCCCCCGAAATACGCGGAATATGATCATAATGTGCGGTCGCCACTTCCAACCGGGCGAGTGAAATTCGTTCCTGGTCCAGTTCCTTAAATTTTGAAAGAAGACTTTCGTGTGCCAAACCATCAAACTGAGCTAATTCGGGAAATTCGCGTTGCGCGGATCGCATTAGCACTTCGTAGTAAGAGATCTCAAATCGATTGACGAGATCTTCCGAGTCCAGAAGACCAGCCTCAACCTCTTCCGCGACTTTCGTGAGACCTTCGTCTCTAAGATTGGATATACGAAGATCAAACTGGACCCATTTGGAAAGTTCTTCAGGCTGCTCTGTCTAGGATTGTAGCCGACTTTGCAGATTGTGAAGCGGAACTTTTCTTAAATCACGGACGTTGAATGCTTCTTCCAGAGCAATGTTAAATGACTTCAACAATTCATCGACGAGAATATAGACGGGCTTCAAATGTGTGTTAATACTGCGCAGAATATGACCTTCAATCTCCTGTTGCTGCAAGTCCACCAGAAGCTTTCGAAGATTGAGTCCCGATTTGAGCTCCGAACCAGCCTTTACCCATTCCAATATCGCTGCGAGTTGATCCCAGTCAGACTCGATTGCATTCCAATGATCACCAAATGCTGATTCGCCGATTTTCAGTATTCGCTGGTCTTCTCTCAGTTGCTTCGCTTTTTTCTGTCCTTGAATGAGCTGGTCGAGCGAATCCAGACGTTCTGAGTGTGTTTTGGGGAGTTCATTCCTGATGATACCCCGGTATGTTGCGATTGCTTCGCGATAGCTGCTCTTAAAAAATCTAAGCCAGGAGCGTCCATGTGCGGCAATTTGTGTGCGAACCGTTGTGACATCGGTGTCCCAAGCAACTTCTGCAAACTGAGAATTGATTTCATCCTCTAAAGATGAAACAGATCTCCCCAACTCAACGACTTTTGAAATGTCCTGATATCGATCTTCCCAGATCATGTTTGTAATCGCTTCCTGATCCATTTCGGGAGCATCAATGAGATGCTGTGCCGCTCGCCTCATTTTCTCTGTATTTGAGAAAGAAGGGGGGGAGATCGATACTCAATGCATTTCTTAAAACTTCGACCGCGTCCATGAGAGGATTGAGCTGGTCGATGATGTCAGCGAAGCGTGACTGAAATCGCTGGAGATCCGTTGGTAATGGTGGTGTGGTTAAATGCACTCCTCGCCAGATATGCTCTTGGGGATTATTAATCGATTTGAGATGCAAAGCCAGATCTTGGATCTGAGCCCGTATTTCCTGAAATTGACTGGCGGACCAATCGGCAGCATCTGGGCTCACAAGCTCTGAAGGAGGAATTCCCTCGGAATGCATTCGCGTCAGATGACCGATCAGGTCATAGGCAGACAGTCCCGCTGGCTCCAGTGTTTGATGTAAGACTTTGACATATCGATTGAGTCGATCTCGTATTGCCTGTAATTCTTCAGCCTGCTGTTGAAAGTTGGCATGCTTCGGTTGTCCCAGGTTTAATGTTTTTGCTACCTGTTCAAGAACTACTTTTTTGTTGGTCTTGTGACTATGGAGTTCCAAGCAGACATCACCGAGGCCAATGTTCTCAAAGCGGGACTTCACGACTTCCAAAGCCGCCATCTTCTCAGAAACAAACAGAACCTTTTTACCAATTGTGACCGCAGAGGCAATGATATTCGTAATCGTCTGAGACTTTCCTGTCCCAGGCGGTCCCTGCACAACCAGATTGCGCCCTCGCTTAACCTCTTCCACGACGACAGATTGGGAGCTGTCAGCGTCCATGACGTGGATCATGTCCGAGGGGCAATGATGTCGTCAATCGGATCGTGATCACCGCATATTGGAGGCTCATTTTCAAAGCCTTCGGAAAACATTGATTCAATCAAATCATGCTCTTCGAGGCTCTTGCCCTCCGGCCAGTTTTCCGGATGCAAATCGCGATACATCAAAAACTTTGAGAACGAGAAAAACCAAAGCAGTACATCATCGGTTCGTACTTCCCAATCGGGCTTATCGACTATCATCTCCTGGACGAGATTCAAATACTCTCGAACGTCCAGTTCTTCGTCTTCGTCGATCTCGGGAAGAGTCAAACCGAACTCCGCATTCAATTTGACTTTGAGAGTCAGATTGGTCGCAATTTCTTCTTCAGTCCATTTCAGGTGAAATTGAGAACGGACATTGCTGCGATCCAATTCGACCGGCACTAGAATCAGTGGAGCATATCGAGGGCGATCGGAATGGTCGGCTTCAAACCACTTCAGCATCCCGATTGCCAGATAGAGAATGTTGACGCCCTGTTCTTCTTCAAAGGTGCGGGCATCGTATTGGAGTTTCAGCAGCTTCTTTTCCAGCTTTTCTGGATCGAGTTTGACGGAGAGATCATCGGATAACTCCGCAAACATCATTTCGCCGGAATGAGACACTTCTCCGACGGCATCCAATTCTGTGTCCGACTCTTCCAGTTGTTCTTCATCTTCATCACCAGAAAGGAGCGGATTAAATTTCAACTTCTTGCCACGTTCCACCAGATTGGCGAAGACCTGCTCCGCAGCGGTATCCACAATCTTGAGGCCCCATTTAGAGGCACGAGTGGGGGTATTCAGCAACCGATTGCGAGCGGTCAAATCGAGGAGCTCTTCTCGAGCTTTGAGCAATTGCGGGAGGATCGTCGTTTCTGTCATCGAGGATAGCAATCAATCTGTTGTGAAACTCTTAGTCATTGAATTTCGTTGCTCTACATGCTCCTTCCGTGACAGCAACAAACGGTGCCTTTCCGAGTTGTACATTTTGCCATCAACTCGCGCGATTTGCCTGGATTATTTGGTAAATTGGTAATTATTATAAATAACAAATCCTTAAAGTCCGTCGAGACAAAGTCGGCATGAAACAAAGTTAATCATTATTTTATGTTGAGAATTTTGGCCTCCACTCCATCACTTCGCTAACGACACTCAGACAATCTCCTGATCGTTACGTGCGAAGACGCATTTCTCTGCATACTACGGGTGGGTCGATAGGATTTTGGGTTTGTTGAAAGCGATGAAAACGGGGGCTGCCGTTTCACGGTGTGCCCGCCGCCACCCGATGACTCTATTTGGATTTTGGATCGCTGATTTTAGAATGGTTTAGCTCTTGAAGGCATGCCGGGACGATTGATCATCGTCCCCGGCGAGTGATTGGAGATGCGATTGCCTGCGCAGTTGTCGTTGTTCCTCACATTCGCTCGGTGGACTCTCTGACTTGCAAGCGGCTTCAAGAATTTCAATCGTTGCCGGGCGATCAAGATCTCATTGTTCGGGCCTTCTCTCTCACATGCCCACGCGAGCGAGGGCAGGGCACCGGGTGAGTCATCCAGGGCAAGCTCTTGCCTGATTCTGGCCGGTCAAACCGGCCCGACCTCCACCGTGAGGAGGAAGTCATGCGGGAGCATGACCTACAAAACTTGGGCTTCTCTCTCACATGCCCACGCGAGCGAGGGCAGGGCACCAGGCTGACTCATCCAGGGTAAGCTCTTGCCTGATGCTGGCCGGTCAAACCGGCCCTACATTCACCGTGAGGAGGAAGTCATGCGGGAGCATGACCTACTAAGATCTCATTGTCTGGGCCTTCTCTGTTACATGCCCACGCGAGCGAGGGCATGGCACCAGGCTGAGTCATCCAGAGTAAGCTCTCGCCTGATGCAGGCCGGTCAAACCGGCCCTACCTCCACCGTGAGGAGGAAGTCATGCGGGAGCATGACCTACAAAACTGACTCGCAAGCGGCTTCAAGAATTTCAATCGTTCTCGGGCGATCAAGATCTCATTGTCTGGGCCTTCTCTGTTACATGCCCACGCAAGAGAGGGCAGGGCACCAGGCTGAGTCATCCAGAGT
>JAURQH010000081.1 GCA_030836185.1 Planctomycetota bacterium | reverse complement strand
CCTCCATCTGATGGGCTTTGATCACGAGAAACTGACCTACCGACACGCTGGGCGAGATTATCGGTTGACAGATGTTTCAGGACACGTGGCGCAGGACATTCTCGCATAGCGAAAAGGTTGGTGATATAAGGGCTCTTTTGGTTTGTATCATTTATCAGACATGTTTTACAATATTTTGCAATTGTACTCACTGGAACCGCGGGGGCTAAAAACACCGAACGGCGATAGGTCGTTATCAAAACTGATCTTTGACAACCAGAACTGACTTTCAGAGTGTACAAGGTCGAGTCGAATCGCGTAGGGTCAAAAAAGTCAGCCGAACTGAAAAGCGAGAGCGATCAACAGGTTGGGCGTCTTTAACAAACCAGATCTCGGACGAGAGGAACTGAAATTAGGTCAAAACTGGTCGGACTGATAAACGAAAATTGGTCAAAGGAGAGACGTGAATACACCAAGCATGGATCTTCTTCGCAACTGTTCGAAGAGCAAAAATGGGAAGGCCAAGTCACGCCGCACGATGGTAATACTTGAGCATACCACCTAAACGCTCGCTGCATTCGATCTCGCCTGCAATCGAACCAACAGTCTCATCAGGTTCGATGAGTTGATTTCCCAACCCCTGATGGTTGCGTTCTGTGTGGTAGTGGTCCAAATATTGGTTCAACGCTCTCCGCAGTTGTCGTGGACTGAAGAAGATCATGCGGTCCAGGCACTCATCCTTCAGAGTTCGCATGAACCGTTCCTGATAGGCATTCAGGTTGGGGCTGCGAGGTGGTAGCAGAACAGCCTCGGTCTCGGTTTTCGTGTCGAGGAATTCTCGCAAAGCAATGAAGCTGGCACGCGATCCATGATAAGGTGCGAAGCATCCTTCATGAAGCCGTCGATGTCCTTGGTGAGCTCCTTGGCAACGTTCCTCATCCATGTTGCAAGCGGACTGGTCGTGATACCGACAATCTCCACACGTCGTGAGTGGAGTTCCATCACCACCATGATGTAGAGTGTCACTAAGCCACGAGGCGTCCAAACTTCGACGGTTGTGAAGTCAGTCGCATACAGTGTTTCCCAGTGGGCTTTGAGGAATGTTGACCAACACAGAGATGCCTTGCGGTTGGGAGCAGGCTCGATGTCGTATTGTTTGAGGACGTTATAGACTGTCGTATCCGAGATGTGATAGGCTGGGCATGGGTTCAGGACGATGATGGCCCATCCATCGATCACATGCCACTGAACGATCTCAGTTCGGTCTACCTGATTGAAGTAGATGATCAGCCTGAAAGATCTCTTAAGAACCACTGGGCAGAAATCTTTGAAGAAATGCTCCTCTCGTGGTGCGCTATGAGCGCAGAGTGGCCTCCACGAAGAACATACTCGATACTCCGGGAATGGTTTGAAATCGAGATCCAGGAACTTGTCTTTGATCTGGCAGATGGTCCCATCCTGCAGGAATTTTAAGCTGACCTCTTTTGACAAGATGTCTGTCTGACTTCTCAGCATATTTCATCAATCAGCATCGGGGAATTGCAAAATATTTTGTGGCATTTTTGTAACAGTGGATTATCAAGTAAATGGCGAACCGAGCGAAACAAATACTTGTCTCACATACAGAAAACGCTATTATTACTGCATAAACACAATCAGGGAATAGGTCGCAGTCAGCCGTTCAGAGAATCCCCCTCTCTCCGCTTTAGGAATTCCCGTCTCCGCAAGGCGAGTAATATCAATGCCTTGCGGAGACGTTTTTATTTGGCACAGTGACGTGTGCCAAATCGTGTGCCAATAACGGCTCATATTTGGTGATCTTGGCAGTTCAGTCTTGATCAGTCCTCCGACGTCTCAGGTTCAGTGTTGTGGCCAGCAGAGTTTCCACCAGCCGTTCCTAAAAAGTTCAATTGGCTCATACGTCGTTTTGCTTCTGAATCGTGTAAGTGATAGTAATGCCGGACCATCTGTGAACTCCGATGTCCTAACCAACGCATCACCATCTGTTGTGGAATCCCGCTGTTCGCACAGGTGGAACAAAAATAATGCCTGAAGCTGTGCAGGCGACCGTCAATGAAGCTGATTTCATCAACACCGTCTTGGAATCGCTCCGACAGAGGCTCCAAGACTTCACTAATGAGTAATCTCCGTACTGTGTCGGGCTTCAACCGACCGCCCCTTGGACCGTAGAAAACTTGTGGTCCTTTTTGAGGCAACTCTTTGAGAATTTTAAGGAAATCGGGATGGATTGGAAATGATCGTCCTTGGTGTGTTTTCGTGGTTCGTCGTGGTCCCTTATTTTTTTTTGCCCTGGTCGTTTCATCAGTTAGCCTGATTGTTCCGTCTTCCAAGTCGAGATCGTTCCAGCGGAGTGAAGCCAATTCTCCGATTCGCAACCCGGTGCAGGCCAGACCGATGATAACACCTTGAAGCCAGAACAAATCGAGATTCTTCTGGCAATGCTCGAGCATCGCGGCAACTTCTTCGGGAGTCCAGCAGTAGGTGCTGGTTCCGTGCGCTTTTTCCAGGGGCAACTCGATTGGTTTGCATGTTGGCAGATGACCCGATCGGATCAACCACTTGAATATCTGTTTGATCGTGTTTGCTTCGAGATAAATCGTTCTCCAGGCATACCCTTGATCTTCGAGATGTGCGACGTACTGGCTCAACAATGTGACGTTGACTTCATTCCATGAGTTGATGCGTTTTTTTCGACAGAAATCGAAAAACTTGTCCAAGACGGCCGAATAACGTTGAGCGCTTGATTTACGGACTCCTCCGGTAATTGCGGGGCGATGAATGTAGTCCTCGTATCTCTCCCTGCCAAGTTCCAACGAAACCTTTTCGGCTTGTGACACAACAGAATCTGGTTCATCGATCAGTCCTAGGTCTACTGCTTTGATCGAGTCGAGTTCATGCAGCAATTCAAGGGCTTTTTCATGATCTTCAGTTCCGAGAGAATGTCGACCAGCATCCAATGGGTTGGATCGACCATCAGCTTGCCAGACACCTTTACGCTGGAAAAGCCGCCACGTGAAATGACGATATCGGAGTACTTCTTTTTTAGGTTTTCGAGGCATACGCAATCCTTTCATTTTCGTTGTTCGGTTGTTTGACGTTTTTTCATCCAGTCTGGACTTGGGCGAGAGTGCTTACGCGACCTGTCAGAAGCTGCTACAGAATCTGACGATGTACTGGAAGCCTGCTGATTTCGTAAGATTTCCAGAGCATTGGTGGGGATCAAGATTCGAGAACCACGGCCATTCGGCTGATGAGCGGGAAGCTTTCCGCTTTTCACATAGCGGCGCACGGTAGGAATCGATAAGCCGCTATGTAGAGAGAATTCTAGCGGCGACAGAAATTCGCAGGGAATATCTGAGGAGGTGGGTTGTGAATCCATCTGATAACAATCTTGTTAAGAGGAGGATGAATGCTTTCTACCTTCTCCCTGTTATCAGATAACGCTGACGTTATTTTTTACGTCAGTCTTCTTGGTATCTGTCGCGATACCAGGCGATGCAGTTCACTGCTTCTTGTTCGTTGTCCTGTAGCTCCAACATTTCGATGATTTCTTCATCACTTTTTTCTTCAGCAATCAGTTGGCGAATGTCGAGGATCAGATCTGCTGGTGAATATTGATTCGAGTCAGTGGGTGTAACTCGAAGCACAGATTCGATGTCAGCTCCCAAGTGTGATTCAGGAACGGGCCGTCTTGTTGGTGATCGTCTCGGGCGTTTCCTGCTGACAACACTGTCGAAGAGATCAAAACTGGTACTTTTTTCAGCTCCCAGAGTTCGCCACCAAAGCTCCGGCGAATAAGGATGGCCGATTATTAACTCGAACGCAGCCCGATATTGATTGTTAAGACTTTGAGGATTTTTCTTCGTCTGTTTAGCAATTGATCGGTATGTCCGTTCTTCCGTTACATCATATTCACCGCCGTTCCAACCTTCTCGCATATCCCAGACCTCCAGATATTCTGGAAACTTGTCCGAGCGATCACGCTGTTCGCTTAATTCTCGCTCGTCTTTCCACTCCTTCAGCAACTCGCTCACCGCTTCGGTCACTTGTCTTCCTGATGCAGCGGGATTGATCGAAACGAATGGTTCGTCAGGGTAATTGTCGAGTCCTTCGGAAGGATCACACTGCAACTGCATCAAACTCTCAAGCTTTCGAGGAAGAGTTCCCTCAGCTTCTTCTCGCGATGCTTCCAGAAAAAGCAACCCGAGCTGCCCTAAAGTGGCTTTTGGGAGTGCCGAAAGTGAAATTGCTACCAACCCACGCAGTGAGATAGAATGTATAGCTCCCGAAAGCCAAGCGGCTTTCAATTCGTCCTCATCGAGATCAGAAAAGGGAGTCGCAGGATCCGGTGGGTCACCGACAACTCCAATCATCCGCAAGGCTGCGGTGCCTGCCTGCCTCAGCAACAGTTCTGCTGGGTGGCCCGAAAGCGATTCTTGTCGATGATGGGCTTGAGCATTCCGCCAAAAGCACTGATAATATGGATGCCTGCGAGTCACTTCCCAGCGAAACTCGAGCGGCAGTGACCGAAGCTGGAAGGGGGGCCTGGGAATCAAACCATTAGCGGGGATGTTTTCTTGGTTCATTTTGCGGCCGCCTCCTGATAGTTAACCAGCATTCCTCATATTATTATGACGCAATAACGACAATAATTTAGCTGCAAGTCTATCACAGATGGGCTTCTTCACAGTAATTAGATTTGTATACAGCATTGCTATTAGAACTTCGCGTGGTTCGACCGTGATCCGCTTATGTCGTATACGACATATTGAACTGTGAACCGCTGGAGGCCTCACCTATGCAATCTGAATTTTTCACCAGCGGTGGGGAAAAGTCGCCTGGACCACACCGGGGCATGTGATCTCAGGGAGGAGACTGTGATTTGATTCAAAATGGCTCTGGTTGATGCGATTTTACGTAGGATTCGCGATTTTCCAGCCGGGATTCAAAATTGCGAGAGTGCGTATCTCCATTTTATTGAAGACTTTAACTCAAAATAAATGCCATCAAGGTATTGCAACTACTGGCGTCCGCGAGCAGGTGCGATACCTTGATGAGGTTGTTTCGAGTCCTCATCACTCTGACCAGGGTTCTCTGCTCCTTCAGGACCGCTTGAATCGTGAAGAGAATGAAGTTGATTACGAAGGATATTTCTTTCGACTGCGCGCGTCGGTGTGCTCAACCTGAGCAGCAAAGCGAGATTGGCTTGCGCGCGTCGGTGTCCTTCACCGGGTGGCACGTAGAAATGACGTAACTCTCTCTGGCAAATTGATATCGGCAAAAAGGCCTCGCTTACCCGGACGGTGTTTATCATTACATCCATCTCTGGCAAGGAGGCCATAGCCATGTGTTTTACTCATTCCACCGCGTCTCGACCGGATGATCTTCTTCAGTCCACAGCAACTGCGGCGAGCGTTGAAAGAATATATGGAACACTACCACCGTGAACGCAATCATCAGGGACTGAGCATCCTGTTGATTGAACCCGATGACAGCGTCGGCTCAGTGGCAGGCAAGATTGAATGCCGGGAGCGTTTGGGTGGGATGCTCAAGTATTACCACCGTGCTGCTTAGGTTTGGTCTTCTCGTATTTGTTCTTCATTCAGCGGCGATGAAGATCCGTCTCTTGTGTCGCTTCACGCCACTCTGGACCGTCCTAAGCCACCAATCTAATCAACTTCGGCCCCAATTTCGTTGTTCTCGTTCGAGATTGGGAACCTTTTGGTCACTCAACTGATTGGAATCACTCACCTTCGAGTTCGGCTCAGGTTTTGACCTTACGGGTTTTCATGACAAACCTCATGCTGTTTATCCTAGCGATGGTCTTGAATGTGTCGTTGTTTGCCAACGATTCGGCATCTCAGTCAGAACCAATTTGAGTCAGCGATGATGGCTTGAGGATTGGCAATCAAAATCGCAACAAGTTCTTCAAGCCACCGATTGAGCAGCGTCTTTGGGAGATTGCTGATCGTCGAGCAGTTCGTACTTTTTCATCTTCTTATAAAGTCCGACACGACTGATTCCCAGCGACTTCGCAGTCTCGATGCGTTTGAAATTATTGGCTTTCAACGCATCGATCAGAATTTCACGTTCGTTATT
>JAURQH010000080.1 GCA_030836185.1 Planctomycetota bacterium | reverse complement strand
GAAAGTGGAACGCACCTTCGCCTGGTTGAAGTATCTGCGGCGATTGGGGATGCGTTGGGAGTATCATGCTTTTTTGTTTGAAGGGTTCTGGCAACTCGGCTGCGTGTTCACTATTCTCAAAGGGTTATAGGACAGGCTCTAGTAACTGTTGGTAGCGTTTGATGGTCTCCTTAATTCGCTCAGCTTGGATTTGTCCATATTCACGAACTCTTTCCTGATGCTTCAACTGCATCTCAAAACGTGATGATTCGTAATGTTTGAAGATCGCAATCACCCCAAAGCCAATGCAGGAGAGAGCACTGACACTTCCCACAATGACACTATCCCTGATTTGGATGATCGCCACTATCCCCCATATCATCAACAAAGAGAGGACAATCCAGGTAATTTTCTCGTTCCAAAATGAATCATCAGTTGGCGAGGGAATTTCCGGGGGCTTCGGAATCGGTTTGTAATTGAAGAACCATACCTTGCTTCCACAGTGAGGACAGTCAGCTTCAATCTCTCCATCTAGTTCACATGGATTTTTACACCTGCGACAAAACCTCAAGTCATCATTCCAAAACCGCATTGATATCAACTTTCACAAAACCCTTAATTGGTACGAACTGTTCACCCGAACCTACCTATTCAGGAAGACACACGCAACATAATTCCACATCGAAAAAGTATTGCACATCAGCGCACGAAAAAACGCGGCGTCGAGCAAGCTCGAACACCGCGTTTCTGTGACAGGATTTGTCTTGATGGCAGCCTCAAGTTAGAAGCTGCTGCGAACCACGCCGACAACCACACCAAGAACGTCAACTTCTTTGGCATAGATTGGCTTCATGCTGGAGTTGGCAGGTTGCAAGCGAATTCGGTTTTTCTCTTTATAGAATCGCTTGAGAGTCGCTTCCTGGCCTTCCACTAATGCAACGACAATTTCGCCTTCACGACAGGTCGATTGCTTGTGAATGATCACAAAGTCGCCGTCAGCAATCTGGTCCTCGATCATCGAGTCCCCTTTGACTTTCAGACAATAGTGATCTTCATTGTCGAACAGATCAGCGAAGTCGATCCGTTCGTCTTGCTCAACCGCAAGAATCGGACTACCGGCAGCAATCAATCCAGCCAGTGGCAAAGACATTCTTTTTTGTGGTTGCTCGGTCAACTGAATCGCACGCGACATGTGGGCTTCGCGAGTAATGAGCCCTTTACGTTCGAGTGCTTTGAGATGACACATCACGCCATTCGGAGAGCGAATCCCAAACTCGTTACCGATCTCACGAACCGTCGGGCCATAACCGCGATTGACGATTTTGTCTTTGATGAATTCGTAAATAACCTTCTGACGAGCCGTCATTGCAGGTTTATCAGAAGTTTGTAATTCAGCCATGGATTGAGTCCCTTGTGAAAATTTGAAATCGATGAAATGAACTTGCGATCATCGCCGTCGGTTTGCCTCGACTGACCTGCGATTTGATTGAAAATCGGCAACATCAGGATATGATGATCTGAAAGTCGTCTTTCCGTGAGAACCGACTTAACATTCGATTATTGTATACATCGGTATGGATGTCAAACAAATGTCACACTATCTGGAGAGATTTTCAGATAGCAATTTGTGCATTGACAGTCATAAACACACCTTCTGCGCAATTTCTTAACAAAAAAACCACTGCCCGAAGACAGTGGTTTAGAGATTCTTTAAGCTTAAATAGCAGAGTCAGACGGGACTCTCAAGCAAAACTGAGTTGCCGATAGCTCAATTTTTAGGTCCATCTGCCTCAACTGATGCTGATTTCAATTTTTCTCGCAAACTGAGAAGCTGGGTTCGCAACAATTCTTCCAGAGAGTCGACGTTCACCTCGGCTTCCTGTACGACACCATTGTGGTCAACCAACCACATCGTCGGAATCTTGCGCACTCCGTAGTATTGAGCGACCGGGTTTCGCCAACTTCGTTCTTCCTTGTTCACGAAGAAGATTTGCCGCCAGTCTACGCCTTCCTCTTCTAACCAGGAATTGAGAGCACCTTCTTCTTCATCCATGCAGACACCGATAATTTCGAAGCCGAACTTGTTGTACTTTTCGTGCAGTGTTTTCAATTCAGGAAGTTGAGCGGAAAACTCTTCGTCATCACTCTCCCAGAATGTGATCAGGACAACACGATCTCCATAATCTTTGAGATTCAGAAAGCCTCCTTCGAGTGTCGGGCCAGCGAATTCGAGTTTTTGCCCTTCCAGATTCAAGCGACGCAGGACACCCACGCTAAACTTGCCCTGTGGCGAATCGGTGAATTTCTCAGCCAGCAACGTATGACAAGCAACGGCTTCCGACTGCTGGCCGTGCAGTTCTGCGGTAAGGGCAGCCGCAGAGAGCAGGGGGAGTGATTTCGCTTTTTCTTCGGGGAAACTCCCCGCAAACTGACGAGCCTTACGGCTGAATTCAGTAATCCATTTCGGTTCTTGAGCCGCATATCGCATGGCGTTTGTGTGAGCAAAGCGAACGAGAGTGTGCGAGGCGGTCATTGCTGAAAAGGACTTGGCATCACGCTGAATGAACATGTCCACTTCTTCATAGAGCAGAGCGATATCTTCCTCACTCCCTTGCAGAGCATTCTGTAAGCGTGCTTCCATCAACTCCTGAACAGCCAGATTGAAGGCTTCACTCATTTCAGGATTGGAGTGTGTTTTTGCAATGGTTTGAGTCGCCAGTTCAATAAACTTCTCATTACGCTCATGACGATATTTTCGCAGTTCGGCAAGATCGGTCGTTTTGGGAGCGGGTTGCCCACGAAGTTCGCGAATCTGCAGTAGATACCACAAAGGCGTTCCTTCCTTGGGCATCTCCATCTGTTCCCCACTACTGATCGACGCCGGGGGTGGTGGGACGTTCTTTTTGGACTCCGATGAATCATCCCTGGATTGTGTGGATGTCCCCGTGGAAGAAACCTCTTCTCTGTCTGGTGAATCAGCAGAACTGGACGCCACGGGCGAGGTTTCGTCGCCTCCTCCGCATCCGACAACCATCAACATGGTAAAACTGCAAAGCCCAAAAACGAGTGTAAATCTGACTGAAGTCATTGTCTCTCCATCCTTTGAGAGTCCTGCGGGGTCCGTCAACCTGTGCAGATCGCCGCGCAATGAGAGTGCGATCCACAAGTGCAGCAGTTGTAGAAAATTCTGCCCAATAGCGGAAGGCGAACTGGGGAGAAACCTGATCACATGCAAAAAGACAGGACCTCAAACGATTAAGAGGCCTACAGTTGGCCAGTATATCTCACAAAGCCTTCCAAAGCGTAATACTCGGGAAGTCCCAGAGAATTGTATCGTCGTGCGGTCTGTTTCGTCCGTTCTTCCGCTCGGAGCCAGAACTCACGTTCGTCACTTCCAGGAAACAACGCGCGGTCCTTTTGTGACTCATGCTTGAAAATGGCCATCTTCTTCTTCAGAGAGACTTCGGGACTGATCGGTACGGCCATTTCAATTTCGTAGGGTTCATAATCCTGCCAGGCTCCGCGATAGAGCCAAACAACCGGCTCAATCCCTTCTTGCTTGACCACTTCGAGTGCCTTGATAATTGCCTGAGCACAGACACGATGAGTGCCGTGCGGATCGGAGAGATCTCCTGCCACATAAATCTGATCGGGATTTTGTGTGCGAAGCAAGTCGGCAATGATATCCACATCTTCCTGCCCGATGGGGTTTTTGGAAACCTGCCCCGTTCGATAGAAGGGAAGGTCAAGGAAGTGGAGTTTCTCAGCAGGTACGCCTGCCGTCTCGGCACCGGCGGTTGCTTCGGTTTGCCGAATCAATGCTTTAATTTTCAACACCTCTTGAGAGTCGGGATCCCCCGGTTGCTTGGAGGCGAGTTCGTCACGAAGTTTTTCGTACAAGGCGTGACACTCTTCGTTGGCAACACCAAAGATTTTTTCAAACTCGTGAACGTAATTGATGTGTCGCAGAGCATCGTGATCGAAGACCGCAATGTTGCCGCTGGTCATATAAGCGATTTGCGTATCGTGTCCCTGATCGGCAATACGGATCAGTGTCCCCCCCATTGAGATGACATCGTCATCGGGATGAGGAGAGAAACAAATGACCGTTTTGCGATCGGTTCCGGCAGGAATCGTGCAAATGCCTTCGTGCAGGCTGTCAAACACTCGTTGTCGGATCGAATCGATCGGGCCACGCTCTTTAAGAAGATCATGAAGATGATGGGCCATGAAGTCGCGCTCATCGAGCTTCAGGAGTGGCTTTTCAATCGCTTCTGAAAGCCAGACAACGGCTCTTTTCTCAAGAGCATCGGTCCAGTCGACTGGGCCGACAATCCAAGGTAGCAAGGAGGCCGTCAGTTCTCCGGCAGCGGCAGAATCCACGGCGAAAATGGCTTGAGGATGAGCTTGCAAAAATGTCGCTGGAATTTTTTCAGTCACTTCGCCTTCGACGGCGTCGTAGACGATCTTGGCTTTATGTTCGCCCAAAGCCATGATGATGATCTTGCGGGCCGACATAATCGTGCCGATTCCCATCGTGATGGCTCGAAGAGGAACATTTTCTTCACCAAAGAAGCCTGCGGCGGCGTCGAGACGAGTTTTTTGATCGAGCGTAACAAGCCGCGTCCCCGAGTTTCTTGCCGAGCCAGGTTCATTGAATCCGACGTGCCCAGTCCGACCGATGCCGAGCAATTGAAGATCGATTCCTCCGGCTTTCTCGATCAGGTATTCGTACTCATCACAAAAAGCATCGATTTCTTTTCTAGCCAGATTGCCTTTGGGAATATGTATATTTTCGGGTGGAATATTGACGTGGTTGAAGAATGTTTCGTGCATCCAGCGGTTATAACTGTGGATGGACTCGGGATCCAACGGCCAATATTCATCAAGATTGAACGTGATCACGTTCGAAAAATCGAGGTCTTCTTCCTGATGAAGGCGAATCAGTTCGCGATAGACACCAATGGGCGTTGAGCCGGTAGGTAGCCCTAAAACAGTTGGCTGCCCCGCCGAACTACGTTCGCGAATCAGGCTTTCCACGACAAGCGCAACGTGCTTGTCGACATCGCGAGCATTCTCGAAAACGAGGGTTGGCACTTTGGTATGCCGTACCAATGGTCCAGATTGTGTTGGTCGGGTTCGTGAAGAAGTTGTCTCGGTCGCCATCGTGTCGGTTCCTCGAAGTGCTTGTTTCGAGTATATTTTAGTCTTCCTGCGTCATGCGTTCTTTACTCAAACGCGCAGAATCCAGAGCCTTTATCAAACTCCCGGCATAGGTAAATATCAATGTCAACCTCTGAGAAACCATGTCGAATCATGGCAATTCATGCACATCCTGACGATATTGAGTTTCAGTGCGCTGGAACCCTCGCGCTTTTACAGAAAAAAGGGCACCATATTACCTACGTCACCATGTCGCCCGGTGATGGAGGGTCGGCAGAAATGGGCCCGGAAGAGATCGCTGAAGTTCGTCGGAAGGAAGCAAAAACCGCTGCTGATCTGCTGGGAGCCGACTTTTACTGCCTCGAATTTCGCGATCTGAGCATCACCCACGATAACCCCAGCCGACAACGTGTCACCGAACTGTTTCGCCGCGCTGAACCCGATATCGTCATCACGGCTCCTCCCGTTGATTACATGAGCGATCATGAAATCACCAGCCGCTTGGTCAAAGATGCCTGCTTCAACGCCTCCGTCCCCAATTACCGCACTCACCAGTGGGATCCCGCCACGCCGAACGATCACATTCCGCATCTCTACTATGTCGACTCTCTCGAAGGAATTGACTATTTCGGTAACACCATCGAACCAGACTTCATTGTTGACATCACCAAGACATTTGATTTGAAACTCGAAATGTTGGCTTGTCACGATTCTCAACGAAACTGGCTGCGAAAACAGCACGGAATCGACGAATACCTAGAGGGTTGCAAACGATGGGCCGCGAAAAGAGGAGAAGAAATCAACGCGCAATACGGCGAAGCGTTTCGTCAGCATGTGGGGCACCCCTATCCACACGACAACCTGCTGAAAGAGCTACTGGAAGCGTAAAATCGGTAAAAAGCTCTCGCTGGAGCTATAAATCAGACTCGACATTTTCACCAAAATCGACCAAACTCACAGTCAGTGAACCCGATCTCAACTCCATCACAGATGATTGATCATGACCGAAGAAAACACGCCCAACGACGATTCAACAACTGAAGAAAGCTCAACCAGCAATGAGACGGCGACTGCCGTCGCCGAGCCATTTGACGACCACTTCCGACCGGTGGATATTGATCAGTTCACGGCTGACGACACCGTGGCTGGTAGCGCCATTGGTAAATTGCTGACGACCCTCTTTCTGTACACGATTGTCGCAATGTCAATCTCTGCTTGGTGGACTTTCGCCCAAGGAGATTGATGAAGGTATTAAATTGCCTCAGTACTGCCTAGTTGACGTGATGCTTCGGCTCATTGACAGTCTCCGATCAGATCGCTTCGGTCGCAACTTTTGCCACCAAACTCGGGATTTTCCCGATTTTTGAACTCAGGCTTAAAAAATCCCGATTTTCTTGAAAGACCACTTCGTTAGTCATTTTGTACGAATCCCCCCTCTGTTCGTTCAAGGTGATAACTATGTCAAGAATTCTGCTGCTCAGTCAAGGAGACCGTTCCAGGCTACGCCGAACGGGAGTCCTCGAAATCGTTCGGGACGTCGTCCCGCAACCGCACTTGGAGACTTCCGATCTTGGTCACGCCGACGGCATTGTCGTGTGTGATGGACGAGTCTGGCGAGTCGGAAAATCTCATCGCGAAATTCGGCCCCGCTTTGGCGAAGTGGGTGAATCATTGCTCGTCGTCGAGCCGTTCCGTATCGACTTTGAGCGGAAATTGATTCTGTTCGAAGATGGAACTCGTTGCATCATTCACGATTTCGAATGGATGGAAAAGATGCGTGCCCGTGAAGAGTCCGAGTTCACTCCAGTTCTATTACCAGCTTGGGCCTGTCGCGAACGAGTCACACTGTTGTCTTGCAGCCTGCAAAAGCAATCCACCACCTGGAAATGGGTCGGCTACGCACGATTAGAATGAAAACTTCCGACTCACTTCTGAGATCACATTCTAAGTTTACTCCGATTCGTCGATCACAACATTTCTGAAGGTCAGCGACACCCTTCGGCTGCGAGGAATTCGCACGCCATCAACATCATCGAACGTCCGTTTGGCGATGGCATGAGTCCATTGATACCGGGCTTCACTAGAGAGAATAATCAGACTGCGCGGTTGCAGGTAGACCGACCTCCTCTCGCAGGTTTCAAGCGACTTTAATTCCATATAACATCCCGAGCCTATTGTCACAGAACCAATCGTGTCCTGAAAACAGGGTTCGCAATCGACATGAGCCGAGATCCCCTGGCCGGATTGATATTCATTCACAATCAATTGATCAGGGCTGATTTCAAAATATCCTTCATCGACTAGCCGCTTGGTAATCTCTGTGGACCAAACTGGCAACTGTCCCAGAAACATCGTGTGATCGATGGATCGTGACTTGTAGTCGTACTTATAACCATATTGTTGAACACGACGCTTCAAATCGGGAAGCCATTCGGATTGATCAACACCATCGAGCAGTTCTTGTTCGCTGGCGACAGAAATAAAATTTTCAGCGTAAAAAAGACCGGATATCAATGAAGTTCTCCTCATAGTCTGGAGCATTAGGCATCGGCAAATCTCTCCCACGAACTGCCATCTCGTAATCCTCTTACCGACCAGAGAAAGAATCGCATTCGGCATGTTTCGCTGATGTGATGACATTTAACTTTACTCAAAAGTTCATCAACTCTACCAAATCCCCGACTCGGACTTGTCGAAAAACATCGATTTCCCATCATCATCCAGAGTGCCTTTGAGAGTCCAAAACAGAGGCAAGAAAACTGTCATGGCCGAGAGCGATCATGTAACATGACGAAAAAGACAACTGAAGAACTGAATCGATCAAGGATCCATTCGTGACACACAATCAGCCAAAGAGGCAATCACGACGCCAGTTTATAAAAGTCGCCGCCGGAGGAGTCATCATCTCTTCCTCACTCGCATCCCCAGACACTGTGCTGGCAGAAGCGAACGAGCAAACACGCGTGGCAAATCCTGTCTCTGGTGATGTGTTACGAACTCAAGGGCGGCTCTCTGATGATGGCCTAAAAATTGTTGAATCCCAAAGAGAAATTCAGGTCGCCGGAAAAACAGAAGTCTTGGTTTGTGGAGGAGGGCCGGCAGGCATCGGCGCGGCATTAGCGGCTGCTCGTGCGGGAGCATCGGTCCAATTGATCGAAGTGGCGGGATGCCTCGGGGGAGTTTGGACCGCAGGGCTCCTCACAAAAATTCTTGATGCCGAGAACAAATCGGGAATCATGAAGGAACTGCTTCAAAGGTTCGCAAAGCAGGGGAGTAATGTCGCACGATCCACGAATGGAACCGTCTACGATCCCGAAATCGCCAAGCTCGTTTTGGAAGAACTCTGTGTAGATGCCGGCATCAAAATCCGACTGCATACGCGACTTGTGGGCACTGTCCTCGACAAAAATCGCCGAGTCATTGCCATCCTCACCGAATCCAAATCGGGGCGAGAAGCGTGGCTGGCAGAGCGATTTGTGGACTGCAGTGGTGATGGGGATCTGGCCGCTCATGCTGGCTGTCAATTTGATGTCGGGGTGGGGACCGATTGTTCCTGTCAACCAATGTCCATGCTGGCACTACTCACTGGAGTCGAACCAGACGCGATCAAACCTTACATTCGTGAAACAGGCTCGGTCGCGAAACGAAACCTGCTGCAACTGATGGAAGAGAACGGCATCAAGCCCTCCTACCGTGCTCCCACGTTGCGACATCTGCATAGCGGTATTTACAGTTTAATGACCAACCACGAATACGGCGTCTCCGCGTTTGACGCCGATGCCATCACGGAAGCCACCATTAACGCCCGTCGTGAAGTTCACGAAATTATCAACGGGCTACGACTGCTTGGTAGCGTCTGGAAAGACCTCTCGGTTGTTGCCACTGCTGAGCAGATCGGAGTGAGAGAAGGGCGGCGAATCCGTGGACGTTATCTGCTCACAGCCGACGATCTCGCGAACGGATTACGCCATGAAGAAGCGGTCTGTCGCGCAAATTTCCCCATTGACGTCCATGCCTTGGACGAGAGTGGCAACAAAGAAATCAGTCGCAAATTCAAAGCCAAAGGCAAACAGCCGTATGATATTCCCTATCCCTCCTTAGTCGCGGCGGATGTTGACGGCTTACTGATGGCCGGTCGTTGTATCAGCGGCGACTTCATCGCCCATTCGAGTTATCGAGTGACGGGAAATTCGGTGCCGATGGGAGAAGCCGCGGGACTTGCAGCCGCTGTTTCGGTGAAGAAAAGCGTGATGCCGCACGAATTGAAGTGGGGAGAAATCAAAGCTTTGGCCCGTTTGTAAGCATCACGCGGGAGTGTCGCCGTTGTCTGTACTCTCGATCTTTGTCGGTTGGGGCTCTGAGGGTTCGCTCGTGTCTCCCGCGTATTGTTCCAGATACTGCCGGGCCATTTCAGCCCACGGTCCACGTTGATCGAATTTGAGATACGACCGCCACGATTCAATCGCTTCGTCGATCTGTCCCAGTTCGCGGAGCGTGTCGCCGCGAAACCAGTGAGCTTCCGGGCAATCGGGATGAATGCGTATCACAAGATCAAAAGCATCGAGCGATTCTTCGTACTCATGCATCTCGGCATGCAGACAGCCGATTTGTGTCCAGGCTTCGATGTAATTGTGATCAAGTTCCACGACGACGTGATACCGTTCCAACGCGGCGTCAACTTTGTCTTGCCGATAGAGTGCTTCGGCGAGATGGAAGTGTGTGACCGGGGAATTGTAATCTTCAATCAACGACATACGGAACGCTTCGATGGCGGCAGCAAGGTCGCCTTCATCCATCTGCTGGCAGCCTTCGTCAAACCAGTCTTCGGGTGTCCATAATCGCTCGGGGAGATGTTCGGGGACTTCAAAAGCGAGTATATCGTTCTCTTCGCGAGCCACGAGTTCTTCTCTCTCAGCTTCCTCGGTCTCCGATTTCTCAAAGTCGAAAACTCGCTGACCGGTCCGTGGCTCTAACAAGCCGGCATGATCTCGATAAAACAAATGCGAATCGCGTTCGAGAATATCGAGTTGTGCCAGAGGTCGGTCGATGTCTCCCAAGTGCTTGGCGAGCGATTGCAGGCTCTTTTCGATTTCCTTCCGACTCACACCTGCTTTCAGCATCTCGGTCAGCTTGCGAGCCGAGGTGACTTCTTCAAAATCAAAATAAGGAAGCCGATAAATCTTTCTGACCGGTCGAATCAATCCCGCGCGTTCCCAGGCACGAATGGTGTGCGTGGGAATGTCGAGCAGTTGCTGTAACATGGCGGGAGTGTAGAGCCGACGAATTTCATCGCGGTTGTACTGTATTCCCATTAAATACAGCCAATTGGATTCGTGAAGTATTCTCAATTGTCCGGCGGCTTGTAGATCTTCAGCGAGGCCGAGTTTTTGCGAAATCTGGCCGTTCTCTTCGAGAGGCCAACCTTCTTCTCCGATGACCAGCATCGTTGTCTGCCGGCTGACACTGTGCGTTGCCTGGCCGCCGTACTCTTCGACTAAGTCATGAGCTTGCCGATGAGTCATAGAAGCGAGCGTACCGGTAAAGGTCACTCGTTCTCCCTTAAGACAGGGCGAGCTTTTCAGAAAATCGAGATGGTCGGGAACATTCAGGTCCGACATCAGATAGACTCGGGGTTTGGAGGACAACTGGAATTCCTTCCAGAATATCGGGTCGGAGGCGGCATGGGTAGCAATTCTGCCGATTGATGACTAAAGTTTTACAAGAGGCCACAATCCGTCGAATTTTGTGGTTTGCGTAACCTTTCAGTCATTGAGGACCATATTTCACCGCCAGAAATTCGACATTAGGCGGACTGCTTAACTTGGGAGGATCACTCGTGTCGACAATCGATCAAAACACTGCCACATCGCACTTACAACAGTCTGACCCCGAAATCTGGGGATCTCTGCAAAAAGAGTCGACGAGACAAGCCGAAGGGCTCGAACTGATCGCCTCCGAAAACTACACCTCGGCTGCCGTCATGGAAGCTGCCGGTACGATTCTCACGAACAAATACGCAGAAGGTTACCCGGGCCGTCGCTATTACGGCGGCTGCGAGTTCGTGGATGATGTCGAAACCGTCGCCCGTAACCGGGCCTGTGAATTGTTCGGAGCCGAGCACGCCAACGTCCAACCTCACTGCGGAAGTTCCGCCAACATGGCGGTTTACTTCACCGAACTGCAACCGGGAGACACCATCTTGGCCATGAATCTGGCTCACGGTGGTCACCTTACTCACGGCTCGAAGGTCAACTTCTCCGGGAAGATGTACAATGTCATTCCATACGGAGTTCGGGAAGATGATCATCGCATCGATTTTGATCAAGTCGCGTCTCTTGCCAAAGAGCACAAACCGAAACTGATTGTGGCCGGTGCAAGTGCTTATCCTCGCGAAATCGACCATGCCAAGTTCGCGGAGATCGCTCACGAAGTGGGAGCAAAACTGGTTGTCGACATGGCCCACTATGCAGGACTCGTGGCAGCCGGCGTGCACAACAATCCCATGAAAGTGGCCGACTATGTGACATCAACATCGCATAAAACTCTCCGTGGACCACGCAGCGGTTTCGTGTTGACCAAAACAGAAAACGCGAAAGCCCTTGATAAGACAGTGTTTCCCGGGATGCAGGGTGGTCCGCTCATGCATGTCATCGCCGGTAAAGCCGTCTGTTTCGGAGAAGCTCTCAAACCTGAGTTCAAACAGTATGGCCAACAAATTGTCAACAACGCCCGTGTCTTGGCAGAAACCTTGATGGAAGGCGGCATTCGTCTCGCTTCAGGAGGCACCGACAATCACCTCATGCTGTGCGATGTCACCGCGATTGATCTCACTGGCAAGATTGCCGAAACGACTCTCGACAGAGCAGGCATCACCGTCAATATGAACATGATCCCGTTCGATCAACGCAAACCGATGGACCCCAGCGGTATTCGTATTGGATCGGCCGCTTTGACAACTCGCGGCATGAAAGAAGACGAGATGAAACAGGTAGGAGCCTGGATTCTCGAAGCCTTGAAGAATGCCGATAGCGACGAAGTGATCTCTCGCATCAAGGAAGAGATCGCTCAGTTTACGAAGCCGTTCCCCGTCCCGGGTATCGACGCCGTTTAGGCGTGCGACAGTTTAGGCGTGCGAAAATAGTCTTGCACAAGCTAGGGTAAATCGAAAGAGAAGCTATCTGGTTGTCAATTTCGTGCAGGAAGCGAGACGCTCCGGGAACGCTCGATCATAATTTCTGCAATTGATCCAGCGGTATCACCTCATTCAGACTCCCTGAACGAAAGCCTTCCAAGTCCACGGTCACGAACTGAAAGCCAAGAGACTTTAAGTAAGTGGTTACTTCCGCATTCACACTTGGTTCTAACAAAGTTGGCAGGGCAGGGCGGGGGACTTCAATTCGCGCCAAGTCATTTTCCATGTGCCTGACGCGGAGTTCATTCAGGTTCAGTCTTTGTTTCAAAAACTGCTCGGCAGCATCCACACGACGAACTCGTTCGGGGGTCACTTCGACGCCATAAGCAATTCTGCTGGAGAGGCAGGGACTGGCCGGCTTGTTCCACACGGGAAGCCCCCAGTGTTGTGCGAGTTCACGCACATCCTGTTTGGTGAATCCTGTTTCGAGAAGTGGACTGTCCACTTGATGATTTTTGGCGGCCTGCATTCCGGGACGATGATCGCCCCGGTCATCGAGATTGGCGCCGTTAAGAACTGCCACGAACCCAAATTGGCTTTGGAGACGTTCAAGCTGTGAATAGAGTTCGTCCTTGCAGAAGAAACAACGGTTGGATGCATTCTTCACATACTCGGGGTTCTCAAATTCCTCTGTCGGAACCAGTTCATGCCGAATGCCGATAGACGCGGCGACTTGAGCGGCGATTTCGAGTTCATCACTGGCCAGAGACGGGCTGACCGCTGTGAGCGCAACGGCACCTTCTCCACACGCAATTTGAGCAGCTTTGGCGACAAGAGAGCTATCCACTCCTCCTGAAAATGCCACAGCAACTCGCTCATACTCTCTGAGACGAGCTAGCAAATGATCGCGTTTGTCGGAAAGTTCTGGTGAGAGTTGAGTCATCTGGAGATCGTCTGAAATTGGAACCGGCAGTCCGATTTTCGCAGTTTAGAAGTGGGAATCCAATCGGATGTCTTTGATTTTTCTGTTTTTTCGCGAACCAATCGCCAGTTTCCCGGGTTCTTGGTGAGGGGATCTTCATTCAACTCCGGTTGGCATGACCTACCAATTCCCTCTATACTATTATCTGAGTCCTTATTAGCCCACCTCGTAGAATCTGTTTCTTGAGGCTCGAAGTTCGAATTGACTCTCTATTTTATGAGAGGTGAAGCATGCGTTTTTCACGACTGATTCTCTGTTCTATGGCCTTGATTGGCTCCTTTGCCAGTTTGGCATCCCTCGATGCAGCCTTGCCGCGCGAAACCAAGGAAAAAATCGGGGAGATACGCAAGGACTTGGCAAATGTTGTGAAACTACTCCGCGATGACAAATTCGACGAAGCCCAAAAAGTGATTGGTGAGTCTGAGACTTCTCTCAATCAAGTCGTTCAAGAAGTGGGACCGGAAAATGCAAATGACCGTGCAATCGTGTCGGCTCAAAAATATTTGTTCGATCAGAAGGGACGATTGATCAAAGAGAAGGGGGTGAGCTTTTCGACTGACATTGCCCCTCTCTTCAATGATAATTGTGCCCGCTGCCACATTGATCGTCAGTCGGGGGGATTAAGCTTGGAAAGCTATGCAGCCATGGGACGCGGTGGAACAAACGGACCGCTGTTGATTCCCGGAAGTTCGCGACGCAGCTTACTTTTGGGCAAACTCATTCATCCCGATGATGCTCAACGAATGCCTCGCAATGGCGAGCAGTTTTCTGATGAAGATCTGTTATTGATCTCTACCTGGATCGATTCGGGTGCCAAATATGACGGTCAAGATCCTCAAATGTTACTTGGTGATTTAATTCGCACAGCCAGCCGACCCGCGATGAAGAAAATTGATATTCCAAAGGCGACCGGTGCCGAAACCGTATCCTTCACAAAAGATATTGCTCCCTTTATGAGCCGTTTGTGTCTCGGCTGTCACAGTGGAAACAACCCCGATAGCGGACTCTCTTTAGAGACGTTTGAACGCCTGATGGAAGGGGGAGATAGCGGACGTGTGATTATTCCAGGAAACCTCGAAGGCAGTCGTTTATTCCGACTGGTTGGGGGATTGGAAAATCCCCGCATGCCTCAAGGGCAAGCCCGTATCACTCGTCAAAACTACGAAGACCTGAAAAAATGGTTTGAAGAGGGAAACAAGTTCGATGGAGACAACATTAAAACCCCACTGCGTGAATTGATCCCTTCTGCCGATGAGATGAAAACCGAAGAACTCGCGAAGCTCTCTCCCGAAGAGTGGGAAGAAATGCGAATCGAACGGAGTCAGGAACAATGGAAACGAACTCTTCCTAAAGAGAACGGCGCTCGCATCGAAGGAAAAGATTTTTTGGTCTGGGGGAATGCCAGCGGTGATCGTATGAATCAAGTCGATCAGCTTGCCAACAAACATTTCACACAGTTGAAGGCCATGTTTAAAGATGAAGCGAAAGATCGAACATTCCCGGGACGGTTGACGATTTTCCTTTTCAAAGACCGTATTGCATACGAAGAGTTTCTGTTTACGATTGAACGTCACCAACCTGAAAGAAACATCATTGGACACACGAAAGTGACACCGTCACTGGAAGATGCCTATATCGCCTTGGAAGATGTCGGTGATAATCCTGAAGATGGCCAGATGAATCTGGAAATAAGCCTCGTCACTCAATTGACCAATGCCTACTTGCAGAAATCAGGTGATGATTTACCGGAATGGATCACACGAGGAACAGGGTTGTATCTGGCTGCTCAATCGGGGGGAGCTGAGTATTTCAAATCGTTGCCCCCGGTTGCTGCTGAAGCCTTGACGAAAGTTCAACGTCCGCAGCAAATCTTTGCTGATGGGGCCTTCGAGCCTTCGGAAGAAGCAGCGGTTGGCTACACGCTCGTTTCGTTCCTGATCAGAAATGGTGGGGCGGGCAAGTTTGGTCAATTCATCGCAAGATTACGAAATGGCAGCAGTGTGGATGCCGCGTTGACTGCCGTGTATCGAGCGAACGCTCAATCGATTGCTCTCGCGTATGCTCAAGCACTTCCGAAATAGTGAATCTCTTACTGGCTCACCATGGTAAGAGAGACAGGATTCGATAAAGTTGGTAGATTGGAAAACAGCCCTTTGAGAACAAAGGGTTGTTTTTTTTCGGGAACAGATTGAGACACGTTATGTCCACGGATGTGGTGATTGTTGGCGGAGGCGTGATTGGACTCTCGCTTGCTTGGCAACTGGCAGGCCAGGGCAGAGATGTCACGGTTCTGGACAAACAGCAAACCGGTCGAGAAGCCTCTTGGGCCGGTGCCGGAATCTTACCCCCCGGACATTCTCCCGGTGCGAGAACATCGTTCGATCAGCTCCGAGCCCTTAGCGTCGGAATGTGGCTAGAGTTCTCCAAGCAACTCCTCAGCGAAACCGGTATCGATAATGGCTATCGCCACTGTGGAGGATTGACGGTTACTCTGGAAGACGAGTCATGTGAAGCGTATCGCGCAGAATGGATGTCTGAAGGAGTGGAACTGGAGGATCTGAATGGAGAAGGGCTAAGGTATCACGAACCAAATCTGTCTGAAAAAATTGAAGACGGATTTCGGCTACCCAATCTCTGTCAGGTCCGAAATCCTCGTCATTTACAGGCGCTTTCTACAGCGTGTCGTCAACGAGGGGTCGATTTGAGATGTGACGAACCTGTCGAACAAATCATGCAAGCGGATGGCCGAATTTCAGCGGTCAAAACTCGTTCGGGGTCTCTCTCGGCTGATCAATTTTGCTTCACTGCAGGCGCTTGGACCGGACGACTATTGAATGCTTCCGGCTATTCATTACCAATTGTCCCTGTTCGTGGGCAGATTGTTCTCTATCGAACGGAAAAACCACTCATTCGTCATGTGATCGAAGTTGGCAAGCGATATCTCGTTCCCCGAGAAGATGGGCGATTATTAGTCGGTTCGACCGAAGAACATGTCGGCTACGAAAAAATCAACACAGATCTGGCGATTGCCGAGTTAAAAAAGTTTGCGATTAAATTGATTCCAACTTTGAAGTCAGTCGATGTTGAGAAAACCTGGGCGGGACTTCGCCCCATGTCACAAACCGGTTCTCCGTTTTTGGGTTTGTTACCGGGAATCGATAATGCCTACGTTGCGGCGGGACACTTCCGCGCAGGCTTGCAAACATCTCCTGCGACTGCTCTCGTCATGAAGCAGTTAATGTGCGGAGAAGAGCCAAGCCTCAATTTGCAGGACTTTGCCATCAACATGACGCATGTCGTGGAGTCAGCATCGTGAGAGCAGTTGTGCAACGAGTCTCACAAGCATCGGTCACCGTCGATGGGCAGATCACGGGAGAAATCGGAACCGGTTTTTTAGTTTTGTTGGGTGTCGCTAAGGAAGACACTCTCGATGACGCCAAGTATCTGGCCAATAAGATTATCGGCCTGCGTGTGTTTGAAGACTATGAGGGGAAAATGAATCTCTCACTGAAAGACATCGCTGGCGAGATACTGGTAGTCAGCCAATTCACGCTATTTGGGGATTGTCGCAAAGGACGCCGCCCGAGCTTTATTGAAGCGGCCCGTCCCGAAAAAGCAAACGACCTCTACGAGCAGTTTGTATCACTCGTGAAAGAGCAGGGGATCACCGTGGGAACGGGTGTCTTCCAAGCCCACATGGATGTGAAACTTCTTAATGACGGCCCGGTGACATTACTCGTGGATAGCACGAAACAGTTTTGAGTCAAAATCACGGCGAAAACCAAGTGATTTTGCTCTTCTGTTCAGCCCTATTCTTCTGCTAAACTTGCGTTTGCTTAATTTCATCACAAGGACGTGTGTTTTTTCTGTAGAAAAGGTCAGGGATGTCCATCGAAATCTGGGATTTGCTTGTTGTCGGCGTGATTGCGTTTTCAGTCATTCGCGGAGCCGTCAAGGGGCTCGTTTGGCAACTGGCGACAATCGCCTCAATCGTTCTGTGTTTCATGTTTGCCGAATCACTCTCGATTGTGCTGGCGCCAATGATCGGACTCAAAGAGCCTCTCAACCGTTGGGTGGCCATGTTCCTGCTGTATCTGATCTTTTCGTTTCTTGCGTTTGCCGTTGCCCGGTCGATGAAAACGATGATTGAAGAAGCCAAGTTCACGGAATACGACCGGCATATGGGAGCCGTCTTGGGTCTGCTCAAAGGAGTCGGCATCGCTCTGATTCTAACATTCTTTTCCGTGACCCTTTCCGAACAGGCTAGAAATCATGTGATGGGAACGATCAGTGGAAAGTACGCTGCCATTATTATGGATCGCTTGCACCCGGTCATGCCGACCGAATTACATGCCGTTCTTGAACCGTATATCCATTCGCTCGACAGTGATGACCTTGATCTTCATGGTCACGACCATGGCGAACATGATCATGTGGCTGACGGGCAGGGGAGTGATCGTCCGCCTTTCATTGATGAAGAGCCAACAACTCCGACGAATGATGGTGATCGGGCGCGATTACAACAGTTGATCTCTCAGCTTCCCGGCATGTCAAACGATCCGCAATTACAACAAATGGCAGTCACCGCACTCTTGAATACATCTCCCGAGCATCGTGGGCAATTGATCGATTTGTTGTCGAGTGGGATTCCCGCATTGACCAAAATCATTGCCATCGAATGGCAAAGGGGAAAGCCGGCAGATGCCGCCAATCATGAAGAGACCCGTAATCGCTTGCTCAGAGAAATTTCGGGTATCTATTTCACGACCCCCAACGCACAAGCCTCGTTTGAATCTGAAATTTCAGACGACTTGATTGGGCTCCCCTTACAGGTCGAAACCAGTATTCTCGAAGACTGGCACGCCGACCTGCTCGGCCTCGATCCTGATCCCGATCCGAACACCGATTTCCGATCCGATTTGGATCTGCGGATCTTTAATCAAGTGAAATATGCAGGCCTGAAAGTGAACTCTCTCAACACCGCACTGCAAGAACGATTGAGTGTGATTCGGTAAAACTGAGTGTCTCCGAAATCACGATGCCTCAAGCCACGGCTTTTTAATTTCCAACGTCGCATTTCAGAGCAGGTGAAATGGCTCTAAGTTGAAAACCCCTGTATTTACAGAGTATTTGTGATTCATGATTTTAACATAACAGACATTATCGGACGTTGGAGATCCGGTAGGTATTGGACTCATTAACTGTGAATGATGATTCAGGACTGCTTCAGTGCCCTGACAATTGTGTCTGCGAATTGACGCCTGATAGCAAGATGTCGGGAATTCTTTCGCGTTGGGTGGACGCGGTTGGAAAGCAGAATCAGGAACAGATCTTTCTCGGGATCAATCCAGAGTGATGTCCCTGTGAAGCCGGTATGGCCGAAGGCAGATTCAGACAGCAATGTCCCTCCCGATCCTCCCGGTGAAAACAACTGCCAACCCAATCCCCGGCGAGAATCTCCCGGAATCTTCTGACGTGAAGAAAATTGGCGAGCGAGAGTGGAATCAAACAATGATTTGTCTCCTCTGACGGCGTTCAGCCAAGCTTGGGCAAACTTGGACAAATCAACCACATTCGAAAACAAACCCGCGTGTCCCGTGAGTCCTTCACCGCCACGAGCATTCTCATCGTGAACAACGCCCTGATAGAAATTCTGGCTGTCTCCAATTCGTTCGGTGGGTGCGACCTCGCTCCAGCATTTTTGGGGAGGATTTCTGAGAGTCTGATTCATTCCCAGCGGCTTGAAAACCAAATCTTGTTCAAGTTTAGCCAGAGGTGATTTTCCGGCCCGACTTAATATCTCGCCCAGCAGCATCATTCCAAGGTCGCTGTAGCGATACTTCTCACCCGGTGGTTGTTCCAGATCGGTTTGGCAGATGGCAGCTATAGTCTCTTTGTAATTCGACGCCGATTTGTAAATCGGTTTCCAGGCTGGCAATCCACTCGTGTGAGTCAACAAATGTTGTATGGTGATTTCTTCTCGCAGGGCAGACTCGTCATGATTGGCGACAAATTCAGGAATCCATTTCGAAACCGAATCGTTGAGAGCCAAAGATTCACTTGCCAATAACTGAACCGCGACCGAGGCAGTTCCAACAACTTTTGTTAACGAAGCCAAATCGTAAAGCGTGTTTGGACTGACCATTTTCTGCTTTGACAGACTCAAATACCCAAAGCCAGAACTCCATAGAACGGAATTGCTGTTCCCCAAGGCGACCGAACATCCCGGAAACACTTTTTGAGTGATGGCTTGAAGAAGTATTTCTTCGACCGGCCCAAACTGTGACGTTAGTTCTACTGCGTTCGATTCTCGTTCTGTTAGCAGATGACGACCAAACGTAATCGAGGCTGACACTCTGAGAGACTGCTTTAAAGCCATTCGTCGCGAGAGGACATGATGATGTTTCATAGAAGAGACTCTCGCTGTCATTGAACGCTCGCGGTTAGGCGATGTCCGTTTCTGTGGTTTCTGATACCTCCTCAAAGACGCCGTAGTTTCGGAATTTTTGATACCTTCGATCAAGCAGTTGGTCTTTGGGAATCGCTTGCAAATCTTTAAGAGCTTTGATCAGCGAGCTTTTCAGCATGGTGGCTGTTTGCCAATGATCGCGATGTGCTCCCCCCAGAGGCTCGGGAATAATTTCGTCAATCACGCCCAGTCCCAACAACGATTTACTCGTGAACTTCAGAGCACGAGCGGCTTTGTCTTTGTGTTCGACCGACTTCCATAGAATTCCCGCACAACCTTCAGGGCTAATCACGGAATAATAGGCGTACTCCATCACACAAATGTGATCACCAATTCCGATCCCAAGTGCTCCGCCAGACCCCCCCTCCCCAATCACCACACAAATAATGGGAGTGTTATAGGTCGACATTTCACGCAAGTTGTTGGCAATGTTGTAAGCCTGTCCGCGTTCTTCGGCACCAATTCCCGGATAGGCGCCGGGAGTGTCGATGAAGCAGATGATCGGGAGTCCAAACCGAGCTGCCATCTCCATCTTGCCGATAGCTTTGCGATACCCCTCAGGGTGCGCACATCCGTAATAGCATTCTTCGCGTTCTTTGAGTGTACGACCTTTATGTTGGCCAACAAATAGGACTTTCTGCCCTTCGAGTTTTGCAAAGCCAGTCAGAATAGCACGGTCGTCGCCAAAGGCACGGTCTCCGTGCAGCTCGATCCATTCGTCGAACAGTAGCTCGATATAATCCAACGTTTGTGGTCGATCAGGATGTCGGGCAACCTGTACCACTTCTGAAGGGTCGAGATTCTCAAAAATCTCGCGTCGCATGCGGTTAATCTCAACACGCATATTGCGGATCGATTCGCGTGTGCTGGGAGAAGGATCGGGCTGATTTTCGAGCTTTTCGAGTTGTGATTCCAACTCGGAAATCGGCTTTTCGAATTTCAGTACGTGTGTAAGAGCCATGGAAACAGTCTTTGGTCGCATCAATGGGATATTTGTAACAGCTTGAGATATTACATCATTCCTATGATTGACTCAAAGATCAAACGACTTGCCCCTTCAAATGACATCGGGAAGCTCGTCCATTTCGGGCAAATCCTCGTCTTCTTTGCCCCGTTGTGACGGATGGGAACCAATTTCCTGGGCTCGTCCCGGAATCACTGATGATTGTATAATTTTCGGTTTTTGCTGGTTCTGAAGTTCCCCCCCCTGCTCGGCTGCAGATTCTTGCACCGCGGGCTGCTGAACTGGCGTTTGTGGAGGGTTTGGCTGTTGTGTGGGAGGCTGACCACCCGCGGGAACTCCGGGAGGGGGTTGCTGAGGAGACATCGGAGGCATTTGGCCAGGAGATTGCGGCTGCCCAGCCCATTGTGGTTGACCACCAGGAGGCATTGGATAGGGCATCATTCCTGGAGGAGGCATCTGCGGATATCCGGGAGGGGGCATTTGATATCCTGGTGGCATTTGTGGTTGTGGGGGTTGTTGTTGGGCTGCTGGCTGCTGAGCGGAAGTTTTTTTGGGTTCCAATTTGGGGACTGGTTTCTTTTTAGGCTTTGGTGGCAACTTGACACCCGCGGCTGTCCGTTCTGCGTCTTTCCGGCTATCGAGAACTTCTTCGTAAGAAATATTCTCGGCTTCTTTCGCTTCCGCTTGTTGACGTTGTGAAAGAGACTCAGGATCTTCCTTAAATAATTTCAAGGAACGAATCTCGGCATAGGCTTCGTTCATATCGGCAAATCGGTTGCTTGGTTTTTTCGCCAGCAGCTTCAAAATAAACTGATCCAATTCGGGAGTCACATTTTTTTCGTGTACCGAAGGTGGTACGGGCGGATCCATCAAATGTTTGATCAACAAGTCATTTGGTGACGCACCGGCAAACGGAGTTTTTCCGGTGAGAACTTCGTACAGAGTAATTCCCAGGGAATACATATCTGTCTGGGGAGAGGGTTGTTTTTTCTGAATGGTTTCCGGGGCAATATAGGTTCTCGTACCCTGGATGTTTTTCATTTTCCCAGCAATGGATGCCGCAATTCCCGTTTTGAATTTCGTCGTCAACGAGAAGTCAATAATTTTGAGTTCTCCCGATTTGGAGAACAGGACATTGTCTGGTTTAACATCACGATGCACATAACCTTTTTCGTGCATGTAACCGAGTCCCAAACACACTTGCTCCAGCAGGCGTTCAAACTGAGCGTGCAAGGCATGGCGATTGATTTTCAGCGAGGACTTCAGATTTGGTCCCCGGAAATATTCCATGACGAGATAAGAAAGTTTCTTGCCTATCTGCATGTCCCGGTAAGCGACAAAAGCGGGATGTGACAACTGCTGAAGAATTTTCCCCTCATGTTTGAGCGAATTTCGCTCCTCAGCATCGGCGAGTTTATCCTCGTGCAGAAGTTTCATCGCCCAGGTTTGGTTCCCATCGCTCACTTCCAAAATGTTGCAAGAAGTTCCGCCCGCAACAACCTCAATGCGTTCATAATTACCGATTTTATCGTCTTGAACGTCCGCTTCTGGTACTGTTTTTTCTTCAGCCACGGTCTCGCCTCGGAATAGGTTTGAGGAATCGCAATTCAAACACCGAATGATGCCTGCGTTTATTGTAGAGGATCGACCCATTCGATGGGGAGATGTTCCCAGGATTCCCTGAAAAAAAAGGGAATTGAAAAAATCCTCTACAAACGACAGGTTGCGATGAAAAACCGGGCTGCTAAAGCAGTCTTTGCAAGAATTTCAGTCTAAAAACCAGTACTCGGCTTACGAGTCGCACCGGGAGTTGTTGTTCCCGTTGCCGGGGAATCGCTGGGGGTACGAGGAGCGAGTTGTGTTCCATCGGGAAGGGGCTGAGAGGTTGTCAGGATCAGCTCATCGCCTTGTTGAAACGGGCCAGAGATATACGAACGATCTGCTCCAATTGGTGCCAGCACTGTGATGAGAAGATCTCGAACGACATTCTCGCGAATCACTTGCACCTTGCGTTTTCCATCTTCACCGGCAGTGATCGAAGTATTGGCGACCTCGGCCACATTATCCCTTGGGATGGCTGGCACATAAACGGCCTGCCCTGCTTTGTAGATCCCGGAGCGATTTTCAACTTCGACAACAGCCGAGGCGAGTGAATCGTACAGATCACGTAGCGGTTCAAATCGTTCCGCAGGAGGCAGAACAGAAACCACCTTACCTTCGATTTCTTTCTCTTCGACCATAAAGCTGACTGACTCACCTTCCTTCGCGTCTTCCCTGTTGACAGGGATTTCGATGACCATGACTGAAGGATCACCCAAGTCGGCGATTTTCTGATTGGCTGTGACAAACTCTCCTTCGATCGCGTACACTCGGAAGACGGTGGCTCGATGTTCGGTTCGTCGTACATCCTCTTCGAGATGAAACTTGGCAAGTTCGAGTTCCGCATTGGCCACTTTCAATTCGGCTTCCGCCACGGCAATCAAATCGGCTTCTTTCGTGCGTTTGGATTGTTCGAGTTTAAGTTGCTGAAGCGCCACGGTTGCTTCGGCTCTTTTGACCAGCAAAACTTCCGCTTCATTCTTTAATCGGAATATCTCAGACTGTGGTGTTAAGGTGCTACCCGGTTTGATGTTCAAGTCGTCGATTACGCCATGTCGTGGTGAAACCACGGTGACAAATTGGGACGGTTTGAGTTGCAGGGGGATTTGATATTTCTCGGGATTGATGACGCTGATCGCTTCACGTTCCACAATCACTTGCTCGGGAGGTGCTTGAGCCGATTCATCCTCTTTACGAGAGGGGGGTTGCGCTTCTGTCGGGATCCCCAAAACTGTCGACATCAAGGCTGCTACGGCAACAAAGAGAATGCGAGCTGTCATGCGTATTTTCTTTTTCATACATAGGGGAAACAACAGAGAACCGAAATTCTTCGATTGACTATCAATTGCCAATAATTCAATTGCCAATAATTTGGTCAGACTAGACCCTCACCTCTGGACTGTCAACGGGTTGATCTTTAAGCTTTTATTAAGGACATTTTTTTTTCTCCCCTCCTCTGCTGCTCCAAATTTGGCCTCTTGACCTGGAATCACCATGATCAATCCCGCCCGGCTTTGCTCAGTAACTTCGGTATTACTCTCCTTAATGTGCTTTGCTACGACCAGCTCTGCTGAGGAGATGACGGAAATCCAATATACAGGCAAATTGAACCATCACAAACGAGGAGAAGAACCCACCATCGTCAAAGAGTTTTCCCTACTCTCGATTGTTGAGGGTCAGGATGATTCGATCAACACACTGTTTTGGAGCGTGAATGATCAAGCGGGATGGCCATGGTCCGAATCGTTTGGCTGGAGTGCTACTGTGGGGAATCCGAATCAAGACGTTCGCGCCCCCGGATTACTCTACGACTATGATGGTCAGCCTTGGCCGATCCCCCTGCCGCCGGTTTATTTGCCTGCCGATCATCGAACGACTGGTAAATCATGGACTGTCGGTCGATTGAAGTATGAAGTGCAGACGGATTCCAAAGATTTTCGCGAACAGGCGACAATCACAGTTTTAGTCACCACGAATTTTGGTCGGGCACAACAGCTTCGGTATGACCCCAAAACGGGAATGTTACTACACGCTCAGATAAAACTCTTTCTTGGTCGTGGAGACGAGTTTTCCATAACCCTCGAACAGTCAGAACAAAATGCACTCTCAAGTAGCACACGAGAGAAGGTCATTGCAGGCTTAGAGCATCTAAAAGAGATGCAAAAACAACTTAATCGCGGCAAACGTATGGTGCGTCCAGAATTGGGAGCCGAACAAATTGCCGTCGTAACATCCCTTTTGCCGAAACTGGATGAGGTGACAGAAAACACTCCACTTCAACCACTCACTATTGATATCCACCGCGATCTCAAGACTCAACAAGAACGCCAATCTGGCGTCGAAAAGCTGGCGGCTCAACTCATTGGTCAGCAGGCTCCTGTATTGGATTTGCGATTGCTGAACGGCGAAATCCTCGATCCTGAAACTCTCAACGACAAGGTGATTGTACTTCATTTTTGGAAATATCAGGACGATCCCCTTCAGGAACCTTACGGCCAAGTGGGATATCTCGATTTCTTAAATGGAAAGCGAGGAAAGCTGGGCGTGAAGTTTCTTGGTGTTGCGGTGAACTCAGAATTCGCTGACCCAAAAGGTGGTCGACAAATGGTATTGGCGGTCAAAAAACTGGTTTCCTTTATGAATATTGGTTATGACATTGTCCGTGATAATGGCTCTCTGCTGAAAAAATTTGGCGATCCCCGTCAGAGTGGTGCCAAACTTCCCTTATGGGTGGTGATCGGTGCGGATCACAAGATTAAGCATTACAAAGTCGGCTTTTACGACGTGAACCCACGTGAAGGTTTGAAAGAACTTGATGCCGCGATCATTAAAGAAATCAAAGCTCGCCGAGCCTCGGAGAAATAGGTTCCACGTATTGTACTGAGAAGCCAGCCAGTTAAGATGGAATCAACTTAGTCAAGTTTTCCAAGTGCCGTTTCGACTTTTTCTTGAAGACATCGAACGACGGAGCGTTGTATGAGTACCACAGTCGGACCTCGTATCCGACAGCTTGAAGCCACAGTGATCAATAAGATCGCTGCCGGTGAAGTGATTGAACGCCCTGCTTCGGTTGTCAAAGAGTTACTCGAAAACTCTGCGGATGCGCTCTCGACTCGTATCGAAGTCGATTTGATTGACGGAGGGGCAGAGTTGATCCGTATTGTGGACGATGGAGAAGGAATTCATCCTGACGACTTTCAACTTGCCGTTTCCTCACACGCGACCAGTAAAATTGTTTCCGACGCAGACCTCTTTTCTGTCCATACAATGGGGTTTCGTGGTGAAGCTTTGGCTTCGATTGCCTCTGTCAGCAAATTTCGAATTCGCAGTCGCCAACAAGATTCCGACTCTGCTTACGAACTGAAAGTCGAGGGGGGAAAGCTCGGAAAAGTGACGCCAGCCGCTGGCCCTTTCGGAACATCCATCGAAGTTCGACAGCTTTTCCACAACACGCCTGTGCGAAGAAAGTTTCTCAAAACGAAGGCGACTGAGTACGCACACGCCACTGAGTATTTCACTCGGGTGGCATTGGCACGCCCTAACTTGCATATGGTTTTAAGGCATCAAAACAAAGTCTCTTATGAGTTGCCGGCAACCGAAAATTTGGTCGAACGATTACGAATGTTTTATGGCAACGATTTGACCTCGCAACTGATTCGGGTTGAGCGAGAGATGGGTGAGATGCGATTGTGGGGATACGTGGCCCATCCGAGTCACACAAAAGCGAACCGAAAAGGACAGTACCTCTTTCTCAACGGTCGATGGATACAGGACCGAACCGTGCAAGCCGCAATTTCTGAAGCGTATCGTGGTTTGGTGATGGTGGGCCGCCAACCTGTCGTGTTCCTGTTTCTGGAAATGCCCAGTGACCAGGTGGATGTCAACGTGCATCCGAGTAAGTGGGAAGTTCGGTTTCAGGATTCTCAGCAGATCTATCGTCTTGTGCTCTCAGCAATTCGGGATACGTTCCTCAGTATGGATTTGAATGGATCAATGTCGGGTCCAGCCGGTAAACCGTCTACTCCTCACGAAGAGACGCCAGAACAGAAACAACTCAAACTCGAGTTGACAAGCTGGGCGAAATCACAGCTTGAACAGGCAGAGTCTGAGTTAGTGGGAGTTGAGCCTCAACCAGTTCCGCCGGCGGCAATTCCTCCAGTGCAAGCATCTTCCGAGGGAACGGATTTCACTTCACCCATTCAATCTTCTAACGATGGGGAAATTACAACGCCTGAGAGCACAGCCTCTGCCCTGCCCTCTCCGCCGCAAACATACCTTGGTGGCGAGATTCGCGCCATGCAGGTCATGGAATGTTATTTGTTGGTAGACGACCCCAGTGGTGTGATGATCATTGATCAACATGCCTTACACGAACGGATCATGTATGAGTATCTACGCCCCCGTGTCCTTGAAGGGACTGTAGAATCCCAGCAATTGCTCATGCCTTTGACAATCGAGTTAGCTAGCAGCGAAGCGGCCGTATTGCTCGATCATCAGGACTTGCTATCAGAATTCGGATACGGCGTCGAAGAGTTTGGGGGGAATACGATTCTTCTGAATCGCTATCCGGTGATGTTGCAAAAGGCCGATCATGCCAAGGTGTTACGAGATCTGGTCATCGAACTCGATACACCCGGCCGAAAACCGAGTCGGCGAGACTTAGTTGATTCCTTACTTCACATGATGTCCTGTAAAGCGGCAGTCAAAGCCGGGCATCGGCTGACTCCTGAAGAAATCGAAAGCCTCTTGGCAAAACGCCATTTGGTGGATGATGCACATCACTGCCCTCACGGTCGGCCCACGGCAATGGTCCTGACGCAAGAGCAGCTTGATAAACAATTCGGGCGGTTAGGCGCGTAATTTCCTCTCTAAGGATGCAGAGAGGCCGCTTCAGCCGTACAATAGTGGCTCAAAGTTCTTAAAACCAGGCTCTCTAATTGTACGATCACTATGATTTGCGTCAGCATTGGCCGCACTCGCCACAAAATGATGATTCTCGAACAGCGCGCTCTTGCCGAACAGGGTGCTGAATTAGTTGAGTTACGCCTCGACTATCTTTCCAGAATTCCAGATCTGAATCGGTTGATCCACGAAAGACCGACCCCAGTCGTTGTGACCTGCCGCCGTAAACAGGATCGGGGTCGCTGGAGGTGGGACGAAGACGCTCGTCAAAAACTACTGCGTACAGCGATTGTCTCGGAAGTCGATTACATTGATCTGGAAGATGATATCGCAGGGGCCATTCCACGGTTCGGAAAGACCAAGCGAATTGTGAGTCATCATAATTTTGATGAAACCCCCGATGATCTGGAATCCCGTCATGCAAAAATGGCAAAGTTGGATCCCGATATCATCAAAATCGTCACGATGGCGAACTCCCCTTCCGACTGCGTTCGCATGTTACAACTTGTTGCGGAGTCGGAAATCCCAACGCTCGGATTTTGTATGGGCGAATTTGGTCTTCCCAGTCGCTTGCTGTGTGGAAAATATGGCGCTCCTTTCACCTATGCAACCTTTGATGGCGAGCGTGTGATGGCACCTGGTCAGTTGCCATTTTCTGCGATGAAAAATCTGTATCGATACGATCATATTTCTGAGAGTACCGAAGTCTTCGCTGTCCTCGGCGATCCCATCGGACATTCATTGAGTCCGCTGTTGCACAACCGGGCATTTCAACATCATGACATTGATGCCGTCTATCTTCCTATTCGGATTCCACGTGACTCGTTTGACGAATCACTCAATGCCTTGAACTGGCTCGGCATACGCGGGTATTCAGTCACCATTCCTCACAAGAGCGCCGCAAGAAACTACGCTCACGAACAGGACGACTCTGTTTCCAAAATTGGTGCAGCCAATACACTCTACAAATCGGCTGACGGGGTATGGCACGCCACAAATACGGATTGTGAAGCTGCGATTGAAAGTGTTCGGCAAGGTCTTGGCGAGGGTGGCACTTTGAAGGGGAAAAATTGCATTGTTCTGGGGGCAGGAGGCGCGGCCCGTGCGATCGTCTATGGATTGCTTAATGCGGGAGCTTTTGTGACGATTGCGAACCGCACTAATTCCAAGGCAGAACAATTAGCCAGCGAACTTGGTTGCCAATTTATCCGCTGGGAACATCGAGGAAAGGACTTCCGCGATATTCTCATCAACTGTACGCCGGTCGGCATGTATCCTGAAATGGATAATACGCCCTTTCCCCAAAATTGGCTCGGTGAACACACTCTTGTATTCGATACGATCTATAATCCTGAAAACACCCTGCTCATCAAAGAGGCACGTGAGCGTGGATGTAAAACCGTTTCGGGATTGGAAATGTTTATCCGACAAGCGGCGAGTCAGTTTGAACGATTCACGGGCCTCACGCCCGATCTCGAACAATTGAGAATGACTGTTCGTAAAACAATCTCTCCGGTCAATTACGAAAGCTGACCCCTCGTTATGGTTGTCACGTTGATCGGATATCGTGGATCAGGAAAAAGCTCAGTCGGTCGCCTGTTGGCAGAGCGATTGAAGTGGTCTTTTCGTGATGCCGATTCTGAGCTGGAAAAAAGAGCCAGAAAAACGATTCGGAAGATCTTTGCCGAAGATGGTGAGGGTCTGTTTCGCGATTTGGAAGAAGAAGTGATCACCGATCTTCTCACACAGGACCAATTGGTTCTCGCCACAGGTGGTGGAGCCGTGTTAAGAAAAACCACGCGTAAGCGTCTTCAATCCGCTGGTCCGGTGATCTGGCTGACAGCGTCCGCAGAAACTCTCCATCAACGAATTAACGCCGACGCAACGACCGGAGAACGCCGTCCTGACTTAACTGATCAGGGCGGGCTCCAGGAAATCCAGTCACTGTTAACCGAACGCAATCCCATTTATCAACAGATCGCTTCGATTGTTGTCGATACAGAAGGAAAATCTGTTGTCGAGATTATCGATGCCATCTGGGATGCCTTAGAACGCAAGGAGGGTTGGACGAAATGACTCCCTTCGATTTACCAGTCTGGATTGTTCTCACCTTTCTGTTTCTGTTTGGCTGCTGCATTGGCAGTTTTCTGAATGTGTGTGTTTATCGGTTTCCTCAACACGATTCGCTATTCGATCAGTTAAAGGGAATCAACTCTCCCCCTTCTTGTTGCCCACAGTGTAGGCAGAGAATTTCCCCCCGAGATAATGTTCCGATTCTCGGGTGGCTGATGCTGAAAGGGAAATGCCGAAATTGTGGTATGGGAATTTCTTCCCGTTATCCCATTATCGAATTTGTGAATGGCGCACTGTTTGTCATTCTGTATTTGCTGGAGGTACCCACTGGGTATCTGGAGACGATTGAAGAGAGCTTTCTCTATACTCCCATCGGGCCGCAAATTGTTGAAGGCTGGTCAGCAGAACTTCACGTCAACCTGAGATATCTTTATCACTTGGTTCTGATCGAAGCCTTGTTAGTGGCATCGTTAATCGATTGGGATCTCAAGATTATTCCTGATGGTTCGACTGTTCCCGCGATGTTTGTTGGCATCACTGTCGCTGTGACCGTGGGGCATGTTCATTTGGTGCCTGTTTGGTTTCAGGATCCTTCTCTGACTCGAGTTGTCATGAATTTGTTGCCAGATTCCTGGGAGTGGTTGCAGTCCGATTTTGCAGTCCCAGACTGGACAACATCATCTCCTCACCTTCACGGTTTGGCGGTCAGTCTCGCGGGGTTCATTGTTGGCGGAGGAATGATCTGGGGGGTTCGGTTGATTGGTCAATGGGTGCTCCGTCGTGAGGCGATGGGATTCGGCGACGTGATTTTAATGGCGATGATCGGCAGCTTTCTTGGCTGGCAGTCGGTTGTGATGATTTTTTTCCTCGCTCCTTTGTGTGCTCTTTGCGGAGTGGTGGTCTCAGTTGTGTCTTTGAAACAGCGTGAGATCCCTTATGGTCCCTACATCAGTTTTGCCGCACTGATCGTCGTCATGTTTTTTCGCCAACTGTGGCCGTTTTGGGAACGCATATTTTCGATGGGGATTGTCGTCCCCGTGATGGGAATCATTGGCGCCTTGTTACTTGCGATCTCTTTGTATGGCATTCAATTGACCAAGCTCTGTTTGGGGATTCCATTGTATTATCCAGATGACTATGAAGAATGGACATCGGCCGATCAACTGGGATATCTCTACTCTGAAAATCATGACCGTAGGCAAGGCCGATGGCGTCAAACGACATCCGACTGGCCCGGCATCGATTCTGGACAAGGAACCCTGGCTTCCGATCAATGGCATCACCCCCCTGCATCCGATTGGCAAACAACCCAACAAAGACACGGGCCACAAGATGGTCTCCGGTGAGAACCCAAAGTCCCACTCCGGTGTCTTCTATGAACCGTCCTGAAAACGACTACATAATCAACAGAAAGCAGATTCTGCAAGATGATCACGATTATCGATTACGGTATGGGAAACCTCCGCAGCGTACAGAAAGCGTGTGAAAAACTCGGTTTCGAAACTCGTATTTCTGCTGATGCAGAAGAAATTGCGACAGCCGAAAAGTTGATACTGCCGGGAGTCGGAGCGTTCCGGGATGCCATTTCTCATTTGCACGAGCAAGGATTCGTGGAACCCATTAAACGCCATATTGAGTCGAACAAACCATTCTTGGGAATTTGCTTAGGACTGCAACTTTTATTTGATCGCAGCTATGAAGATGGCGAATACGAAGGCCTCGGCATCATTCCAGGGGAAGTGGTCCGATTTCCGGCACAACCGGGCTTGAAAGTTCCTCATATGGGCTGGAATAAGTTGGATCTGAAGCAAGAGACGCCGCTGCTCAACGAGATTCCAACGGAAGCACATTTCTACTTTGTTCACAGTTATTTCGTCGTTCCCGAAGACCCCTCGGTCATCGTAGCCACCAGCGAACATGGCGAAGAATTTTGTGCGGTGATACGACGAGGCCAGTTGTTCGCGACACAATTTCACCCCGAAAAAAGTCAGCGGGTTGGCCTCAAACTTCTCGACAACTTCGGGAAGTTGTAAGCCGCTCGAAAGACCATTACGACCGTAAGAATTATTCAAACCATAATCACGTTTTGATCAGAAAATAGACTTATGCAAATATTGCCGGCCATCGATCTTCGAGGCGGACAATGTGTTCGACTTCGCCAAGGTGACTATCAACAAGAAACGGTTTTTAGCGATGATCCCGTCGCGATGGCAGAAGAATGGCAATCGCAAGGTGCCCATATCCTTCATCTCGTTGATCTCGATGGTGCCAAAGAAGGACGCCCCGTCAATCATGAAGTCGTCAAGAAAATTGTCGAACGCCTCGATATTCCATGTCAGTTGGGAGGCGGAATTCGCAACGAAGAATCGATTCGATTGTTATTAGAAGAAGTGGGAGTCACACGTGTGATCGTCGGCACTGCTGCTCTAAAAAATCCAGAGTGGTTTCGCGAGATGGCGGTGAAGTATCCAGGACAGTTGTGCCTGGGACTCGACGCGAAAGATTCGATGGTCGCGACTGAAGGCTGGCTTGATGTTTCGCAAACTTCGGCTATCGAGTTGGCTCGTCAATATGTCGATCTCGACCTGCCGGCTGTGATCTACACCAACATCGCCAACGACGGAATGATGCAAGGAGTCGACGAACAAACTATTCAAGACATGGCGGCACTTGCAAAGCTTGGACTGAAAGTCATTGCATCAGGAGGTGTCACAACGCTGGACGATATTCGTCGTCTCAACGAGGTGCATCAAACGACCCCAAACCTGACAGGAGTGATTACCGGGCGAGCAATTTACGAAGGTGTCTTTCGAGTGACTGAAGCGGTTGAAATCGTGGAAGCCTAGCTACTTCGCTTGCACGCAATCGGGGAAACCTCACCGAGAAAGTGAACGCCCGGATCCTTACCAAATGAGAATGCTCCGATGCCGTCTGTCAATTGTAATTCACCAAGAATCTGACGACTTAAAAATCTCTCTACGAATGTACCAAAAACGGTTTGCGTTTCGGGAACGTGTTTGCTTAGATACACACATCGATCAGTGACTAAGACTTATTGGTTAGTCATTTCCCCATCGATCACAACCTCCTGTGGAGTGATTTATGTATTTATCAGAGCCATGCTTTGAACGCTATAGAGCCAATCGATTCGGCTCACCAAAAGGAAGAATCTCATTCATTGCTACACGAATCACTCTCAATGAAAACTCCAGTTAAGTTTTTGAGAGAACCTGATTGTCATGAATGTCGCTTTGTGCGTTTGGGGCTCCAAACGGTCTTCTGATTTCACAATATTCTTTACGGAACGATTCAGGAATGATTGATTCGACCTGTCGTGAAGTTTTTGATACATCGTTTTTTATTCCATTAGCGAAGAGTTTTTTTGAGGATGGTAGCCGATTGAAAAACAGTTGCTGAAAATTGCTATGTAAGCTGTTTGCTTTCCTTCGGTATTCCCCCGGTCTGAGAAAAAAGCTATACCTTCGCCATGAATGATCTACCTCGTCTATCGATTTCCCAAGTGACAACATTTCATTGGTCTCTACCTGATCTTGTTGCGCATTGCAAAGACTTCGGATACGAAGCCATCGGCCTCTGGATGCCGCGTCTCATTGAGTTTGGAGAAGAACGCGCGATTGATCTGATTCATGAATCGGGTCTTGCCGTTTCCAGCATCGGACCGAGTGGTGGATTCACGGGCGCCAACGGCCACTCTTTACCTGACTCCGTTTTAGACACCGCCGATGCATTGGAACTTGCCGGGCGAGTCGGCGCCAATTCTCTCACCGTCTACACCGGCCCTCGTGCTGGCCATACGAAAAATCACTCTCGCCGACTGGTCAAGTCTGCTCTTCTGCGATTAGCCGACACAGCGGCTGAGATGCGTGTGCAATTGGCGCTGAAACCGATGCATTCTGTTTATGGCCGCAATTGGTCTTTTTTGCATTCATTGAAAGAAACCTTTGATCTGATCGAAGAGTGTGATCACCCTTGGCTCAAGCTCGCCTTTGGAACATTTCAGGTTGGCAATCAGTATGAGACTTTGATTCATGATCCTGCCTTGGTTTCCCGAATTGCCAGCGTTCAGGTGAGTGATCGTCGCGATGCCCCTCAAAACGAATGGGATCAACATCTCCCCGGTGATGGGGACTTGCCCTTGGCAGCGATCATGCAGACTCTGCTCGATGCTGAATATGATGGTTTTTTCGAGGTTGATGTCTGGTCACGTGATGTATGGAATCGGAATTATGCCGACATGCTTCAAACCTGTCGGGAAGAATTCGTCCGAACAGTTGCCATCCGGCGATGATTCTTGTGGGTGAGTTTGGTAAAATTGGTGCCTTCGGTTAGGGCGATGTGATCGCCAACACCAACAACCTCCCTCCGATTCGACTCACCATCATGTCCCACGAGACATTTACGCTTGATGAACTTGTCCAACATTTGGGACGCAATCGACGCGAAATTGAAAAATTGGTTCAGCGCGGTCGAATTCCAGGGCGCAAGGTTGGAGATGATTGGGTCTTTTCGCAAGCCGAGATCACACAATGGCTCGAGCAGGAAATGCGCGAGTTTTCTGATCCCGAACTGGCGCACCTAGAAGTTAATCAGCAATCGGTGGAACTTGATTCCGAATCCCCGGTCAGCCAAGTCATCACGCTAGAGACAATGGAAGTCCCATTACAAGCCCGCACGAAGCGTTCGGTCTTGGAGTCACTTGTGGAAATTGCTGGTCGCTCGTGGCAAGTGTGGGAACCAGCAACGGTTCTCAAGGCGGTGCAGGACCGAGAAGAGGTCATGCCGACTTCGTTTGAGAAAGGTGTTGCCATCCCTCATCCGCGAAACCCTTTGCCAGATGCGATTGGTCAGCCCATTATTGCTTACGGTCGAACTTTTAATTCGATTCCCTTTGGCGGATATAAGGGAGGCATGACAGACTTGTTTTTCCTGGTTCTCAGCCGCGATGCGACAACCCACCTGCATCTCCTCGCTCGACTGGGGCAAATGATCCGCCTGCCCGACTTTCTCACTCAACTAAGAGAGGCTGACGATCCGCAATCTTCTCTCGCTGTGATTCAGGCAGCCGATGAAGAAATCAGCCAGAGAGGTTCGCAAAGCTGAAGCCCTCGCAACAGAAAAACGACGTAAGGCCCAGGGCGATAATTTTACAGGTCCCCTCAATTACCAACCCTGAGCCTCATAGTCGTTTTACAATTTTTCCTGACTGGAAAAAGATCGAATTCAGTGAGACACTGACTGCTCTCGCTCCAACCACTCGGATTGGAATTCGTCTTCGGTGAGATTCAGGGACAGCGATTCTCTCATCTTCGATGTCGGCATCTGAACTTTATTTTCCCGAGCCAATTTCACAAGTGCTCGCTCTATGTTCAGCAATTCCTGATCTTCCTCATAGACATTTGGCTGGGAATGAGCCTTGTGGACTTTAGTCATCCGTGGCAACGAACGATGATTGGGGCGTCTTGGAGTATCGTGAGTGGCCAACCGGTCAACAATTAAAGCAACGACGGGAGTGGCTAAAAGCACTATCGCGATCATGAGCGAATGTGATGTCAGGTATAAGCCGTAGAATTCACCCAGTGAGACAATAACACCTGAACTTGGATTGATGCTGTAGTTTTGATAAGCCAGCAGGAACATGACGTGAAACAAGACGAAGTGAGAGCCTAGCCACATCATGGCCGCATTTTTTGAAGGTAAAGAGTCGTCATGTGAATTCATCCACAAAGGCGAAATTCGCGAGGTGGTGTAGCTATTCATAGTGATTCCCAACAATGTTAAGGAGAGTTCGATTGTCAGATCGGTGATTGGCCTCCTACCGGGTATCTTTGTTCGCCTTCTTGGCTCTGTAAGACTTAACGGTGGCGTCTTTCAGAATTTAGTGAATTTGAGGAAGATTTGAATGAAAAAATTTCGTTTCATACCGAAAAACGAGACATCACAGCCACTACTTTTCTGAGTTCCAGCAATAGGTTACGATGATATTTCGTGCAAAAATCATAAAACCAATCACAGTCTCTCATTCTGGAAGAATCCAATCTTCGTGTCCCAGCAAACTCCTCAGCCCGATTCAGAGCAGCATCAGGCGACCCACGAGGTCATCCCTGAAGGTGATCCGTCGACTGCTGACTTCGTCACAGATGAAGAACACGAACCTTGCCCGACACCACTCGAATGGCACGACATCCTTTCTCGCTTCATTCAGGAGGCTGATCATTGGTATCTGGAGACATCTGCAGGGCAGATTTTGGGGCGAACGTGGGGTAAGGGACCAACACTTTATTTTCAGAATGGTCTCTCGGGAACTCACGAACTGTATTCACTGATCGTTTGGCTATTGCGAGAAGACTATCGCTGTGTCTTGTTTGACTACCCGGACTCCCCAACTGTTTCACGCGAATCATTAGCCGATTTGCTGCCCGAGGTTGTTCGTTTGCACCAGGATGATGGCCCCATCAAACTCATCACTCGAGATTTTGGTTTACAGATCGCTCAATACTGCTCCTTGCGACATCCTGGACTTCTCGATTCACTCATTTGCCAGACTCCCCATCTTGAGTTACCCCTCACACGGTCGGAGCGAAGGTTATCAAAACTCGGTAAAAAAGTTCCCGGCAAACTGAAGCGAGTGCCGGGACGACAGTTAATCCAACAGCGAATTCATCGGAGCTGGTTTCCTCCTTATGACCCATCCCGATTTGATTTCTATCTTGATAATACAGGTGAACAATCGACGCGAGCTTTCTCACAACGCTTTCTGCTCAGCGGCTCTCCCCTACCGAGATGGCCAGCCGAGTCGTTACCTGAGAACATGTTGATCATTCGCGCTGAGGGAGAGACCCCAACACAAACCAGAGCGGCCGAAGAACTCTGTCACGCAGTGCCACAGTCACAAACAGAGTGGCTACACACAAGCGGGCAACTTGCCTTCCTGACCCATCCCCACCGGCTGGCAAAGTTAATCAAAGAATTTCTCATTCCAAACGATACGGGATGCGTAAGCTGAGCCAGCCATCAACACCTACAACATTTAAGGCAAAACTGATAATCATGTCTATCTCTCCCGAACTTCTCGAACCGCTGGACGTCATTGCGGTCGGCGCGCACCCCGATGATGTGGAAATTGCAATCGGTGGAACCTTGGCAAAACTTGTGAAACAAGGTTACCGGGTTGGCTTGGTGGATTTGACGAACGGTGAGCCAACTCCCGGAAGTAGCGGCCCCGCCCAACGCGCAGAAGAAGCCAGTAATGCCGCCAAAGTTCTGGGGCTCCATTTGCGAGAAACTCTCACATTGCCAAATCGCTGGCTGTTTGACAGTGTTGATGCTCGAATTGCCTTGGCGCGTGTTTTTCGACGATACCGGCCGAAAATTGTCATGGGGATTGCAGATAAAACCCCCATGGCCAGCCCCGATCATTGGCAAGCCATGCAGATCACCGATGCTGCCATCTTTTATTCACGCCTCACCAAATGGGACGAAGAATTCGAATATCTTCCCCCTCATCGCATTTCCAAGCATGTTTGGTATCCACTTGGTTTTCAGACGTTACAGATTCCCGATGGCGGCAGCCAGATTGTCACGGATATTTCAGACACGCTCGAACAGAAACTGGAAGCAATCCGCTGCTACCAGTCTCAGTTTCCTCCCGAGAAAAAACGAGTTTTTACGATGGTAGAAAGCCACAATCGAATGCTAGGCTACGGTGCTGGCTTCGAGGCTGGCGAATTACTGATCACCGCGACCACGTTAGGAATCACGGATTTGGTGCAGACACTGACTGACTAGCCGTCCTCCCCCTCTCCCTGCGGCTCATCCAGAGATCACTCCAAGCTAATTCCTGTTTTTTTGCTCGATCAGAGATCAGATGTTTGCGATTCCCGCAACAGTGAGGCAATATAGACCCAGTAGCGAGATTCGTCACTTAAAGCAATTATTATGGTTCAACTCATTAGCGGCTTCCTGAGTGTCACGGGGAATGTTCGCGAAAATAACGAAGACCGATTCCACGCTGATGAAAAAAAACGTTTTTTCATCGTGGCGGATGGGATGGGGGGACAGTCCGCAGGCGAGAAAGCCAGCGCCTTGGCGGTCACTGTGATCCCGGAACGTCTCGAGGAACGTCTCGACCCCTTGATTGGTAACGACGATAAAGTCATTGAATTAATCGACAGCGCAGTCGCTGAAGCAAATAGCGAAATCATGGCTCTCGGGGAAATCGACCCCACCATGAACAAGATGGGAACGACAGTTGTTTTTGTCATTCGATCCGAAACACACCTGATCATCGGCGGCGTGGGCGACAGCCGTGTTTATCGATTACACGAAGGCGCGATGGAACAAGTCACCACCGATCACTCACTCACTCAAGCCCTTCTTGATGCTGGCACGATTACTCCTGAAGAAGCTGAGAATCATCGTTATCGCAACATGCTTTATCGGTACTTGGGATGCAAAGAAGGTGGAGCCGGCACAAACGCTGAACGAGTTGATTTAATTGCCGGTGATCGTTATGTAATTTGCTCGGATGGCGTCTGTGATGGATTGGATGATGAAGGCATTAAGAGGCTGGCCCTCGAAGTCGATGATCCTCAAGCAGCCGCAGAAAACATTGTCCAAGCAGCGCTCGATGGTGGCTCAAAGGATAATGTGACGTGCATCGTCCTGCACGCGGTTTGAATTCTGCTATCGTAGTCGTGCCAAACATATCTGATCATCGGGAGGAACAGGGGTGACTTCTCGAACTTTCTGGATAATCGCGACTTTCAGTAGTTTCCTCACACCAATTTTCTTCTTTTTGACTTCTCTACCACTGGGTGTTCCTGACGAATGGGTCTGGAATCGGATCGGCTATTTTAATCCGGGAGCGATGACAGAACTCTTCACCAATGTGATCCTGTTTTCATTTGTGGCTATTCCGTGGTTACTTTTTGTTCGCTGGGGATCCCAACGAGTCAGCTCTGTGGTGACACAGAAATGGCTACTTCTCGTGCTGACTTTTGCCTCCTTTTTTCTCGCTTCATTCCTGCAATCGATACCGGGGCGAAGCTCTTTCCCTAAATCATGGGTGCTTTACTACCCTGGAATGTCGGGATACTTTCATCTCGCACGTTACGAAATGCTGGATTCGGCGACCTTCCTGAGGACTTATGAAGACCGGATGTCGGAAGGTGACGTTTTGCATGTCGGCACACATCCTCCAGGATTATTTTTGCTGAACCGTTGGTTATGGAGTGCGTGCGAATCCTCCCCTGCCCTGACAGACATTGGTCTGACACTGATGTCCTCTCAGACTCAGGAAGAGTTTGACACGCTGCAAGAAACACTCGCCATGTCGGGGGTTGCACTGAAAACCTCGGATCGTGTCTCGCTGTGGGTTTCACAATCGTTCACGGAGTTGGTGGCAGTGGCGGCTTTGATCCCGTTGTTTCTGTTATTGAGACGCCAAGTCTCGCCAGAAACCGCATGGTGGATTTCTGCGAGTTGGCCCCTCCTTCCCTCTTTGATTATCTTTCTGCCGAAATCGGATGTACTGTTTCCAACTCTTGGATTACTGTTTTTGTGGTGCTGGGTCTCCTCTCTCGAAAAACAAAGTTGGCCGAGGGCGATGTCGGCCGGAGTGGCCTTTTGGTGTGGATCTTTACTATCACTGGCCATCGTTCCGATGGGGTTAGTTGCTGGCGTATATTCTCTTCTGATTCTCTTCAGCAAGTCGACGAACTCTGATCAACAACACCTGATCAAGTTGAAAGCCGTACTCCTGACGATGGTTGGTAGTCTGTTGACATTCTTTGGACTAACCCTGGCCATGGGAGTGCTGTGTGAAATAAACCTGTTTGCGGTCTGGGTGTGGAACTACAAAAACCATGCCGGCTTCTATGAACAGTTCACTCGTACATATGACAAATGGCTTATCGCGAATCTCATCGAAACTTACTTTGCTTTAGGTGCCCCGATATTCATTGCAGCGCTCTTTGGATTGCGCGTTTGCTGGAAGTCATCCAGGGAGACTTCCCAATTGCTTTGGGCGGGAGCACTGGTCTGGGCAGCGATTTGGGTCAGTGGGAAAAATTCAGGAGAAGCTGCACGATTGTGGCTGGTTTTTTTTCCGATCGCTTTGCTTTTCGCGGCTCAATTTCTGGAGACTCTCGTGCAAGATGATCATTGGCGTCACAAGTCGGGGTTTCGATTGCTGGTGCTACAAATGATCGTAAGTGTGATCACAGTCGCCGCGATGAGTGGATTTTCTGTATGAGCATTCGAAGGCCGTAAATCTCTTACTGAGCACTCTCGACATCAGGACGAAGTTTTTTGGCTTCGCGCAAATAAACATGCACGATGTCCTGTTGGGACTTTTCACTGTTTACGTGCAATAAGATTCGGATGCAACTGGCCAAGCTTCCTGGAACAGATATTTCACTCGCACACAGCAGAGGAACATGATTCATACCAAGGCTTCGAGCGGCTTCTGCGGGAAACGTCGAACACAAATCGGTTGTCGTTGTAAAAATTGCCGAGACGATCTCCTCAAACGAATCGATCTCATTTCGATCCAGAATCTCCTGAAGCAATTCCCGGGTGGCCTCTAAAATGAGTTCTGGCCGATCCCCTTCGACAGATGTGGCTCCCCGAATCCCGCGCAAACTCATGTTTCTAATTCCACGTCAAAATTCTAATACAATCCTATCTTACAACGAGATAAGGATTTAAGCCGCTAAGAGGCGGGCTGATCTAACCACTGAAAAGTCCAGAATAGCCAAATTTGGCCAAGTCGCAAAGTCATTCGACCAAGATCCCCCTGAAGGACTGCTACAAACAATTCTGACCAGATCCATCCCCTTTACTGGATTGACCTTGCAGAGAATTATCGATTTGGGGTATCTAAGGTGAAGCTCGATGCGCAAGGAAGCGTATTTCGGGCATATTGACTGCGTATATGCCCTCCCCTAGTGATCGACAAGGATGTCATCTGATGCCTCGTACCGCCGCAGACATTGCCGAAATGCTACAGGCTCAATGTCTGGGTTCACCCAGTCGGGAAATTACCGATGTTGTCACACTGGCGAATGCCCGGCCTGACAGTCTTACGTTTTATAAAGACAAAAAATCACTCAAAGGTGTGGAGTCGTGCCAGGAAGGGACAATTCTCATTGCCAGTTCTTGGGCAGAAGAGCTTCAAAAGCGTAACTCCGATTGCACCTGGATACTCGTTGCTGACCCTCAATCTGCATTTCTGGAAGTGATCCCTGAGTTTGTCAGTGTTCCTGATCGTTCTACGATTGGAATCTCACCGACAGCGAATATCGCAGATTCATCCTCAATCGGTCTTGAAACAAACATTCATGCGGGTGCCACCATTGAAGACGATGTGGTGATTGGCGAGCGTTGCGAAATTTCTGCAGGAGTAGTCATCGGGCGTGGAACAATCATCGGCGACGATTGCCTGATTTATCCGAATGTTGTGATTTACCCCGGCATGGAAATTCAAAACCGAGTGACTTTACATGCGAATTGCGTCATTGGTGCGGATGGGTTTGGCTATCAGCAGAAAGACGGACGCCATGCTAAAATCCCACATTACGGCAATGTCGTCTTAGAGGACGATGTCGAAGTTGGTGCTTGCTCGACCATTGATCGCGGCTTTCTCGATTCCACACGGATCGGAACTGGCAGCAAAATCGACAACCAGGTAATGGTTGCCCATAACTGTCAACTTGGGCCACATAATATTTTGGTTTCACAAGTTGGGTTTGCTGGTTCGGTCACAACGGGTGCTTATGTAATTTGCGCCGGTCAAGTGGGAGTAGCCGATCATGTTCACATAGCCGATGAAGCCGTAGTCGGCGCGAAAGCCGGAGTCCATAAAGACCTGTCAGGAGGAGAGACCTACCTGGGAGCCCCTGCGATTCCTGAATCGGAAGCAATCCGACAGGTGATGGCCGCCCGCAAACTTCCTGAGATGCGCTCTCAACTAAAACATTTGGAAAAGCAGCTGCAAAAAATGCAGCAACGACTTGATAATGACCAAACACAAAAACCTGCTGCCTGATGTGATTCCTATGTCGCAGGATACTCAACATAACCCTTATCGCGTACCCGGAAAACGGATCGGTTTACTTGCCGGTGCGGGGCGTTTTCCAATTGTCTTTGCAGAAGCCGCCCGACGTCAGGGACACGAAATAATTACGTTCGGCCCGACCGGCATGGTCTCTGAAGAGCTTCGCGAATATAGCGACTACATGTATGTGGGGTCGCTGGGGCGAATCGGCAAAGCGATCAGCGTTTTTAAGCGTAAGCAGGTCAAGTCTATCGTGATGGCAGGAAAGATAGAAAAAAAAGTTTTGCTGCATCCCTTCAATTGGGTTCGGCATCTCCCCGACTGGAGAGCCATCCACATGATGTGGAAGTACGCTCGACGAGATCGTAAAGATGACACTATGCTGCTCGCCGTGATCAAAGAGTTTTCACGCGACGGATTTCATTTTGAATCTGCCCTTGATTATTGCCCGGAGCTACTCGTGACACACGGATTTCTCACCAAACGACACCCGTCATCCTCACAGTGGAAAGATATCAACTTCGGTTGGGAGCTTGCTAAGGAGATGGGACGCCTCGATGTCGGTCAATCAATCGTTGTCTCTGAGCGGGCCGTTGTCGCTGTCGAGGCAATCGAAGGCACCGATGAGTGTATTCGCCGGGCGGGACGATTGTGCCGAAAGGGTGGCTTTACTGTGGTCAAGGTTGCTAAGCCGAAGCAAGATATGCGATTTGATGTACCAACGATTGGGTTGCAAACCATTCAGACGATGCATGAAGCGGGCGGGCGGGTCTTGGCCATCGAAAGCGGACAGACAATTGTTCTCGATCAGGACGAAGTCTACGCCCTGGCAAATAAGCTGGGAATTTCCATCGTCTCGCTCAATGCCAATGAGTCGGAGCTCAGAATTGCCTCTTAGTTGCTGTCTTCCACGGAGGGGATGTCTGCCACGCTGTCTTCGTCGAACTCTTCCTGTAAAGACGGAAACGCGGGAAGCATTTCCGTACGATCACCGTGACCGACCAAGTCGCCATCCGAATCATCTGAGGGGCCGAGGTGGACTTTGAATTTGACACTGGCAAAAGCCAGTTCATCTCCAGGCAACAACGCTCCCCGTGTCACACGTTGCCCATTCACACGAGTGCCATTGGTACTTCCCAAGTCACGAACAAATAACAGTCCGTCCGTTTTTGAGATGACACTGTGAATTTTTGAAATGCTGTCGCTGGGGATCACCAAGTCACAAACTTCAGGTCTGCGGCCTACAACGGTCACATCATCGGTGATCCGAATTGTGCGATCCCCTTTTGTGGAGATAAGCTGCGCAAGCATTTTTAATCTTTCCTGAACAGGAATGAGAACGGAGCGCCAAGGGCCGAGAATGCGTAACCTCTTGACACAACTATTCTTGCTTCCAAACGGCCTTGAGTCAAGCGGCTGATTTTGATCAGAACCGCCGTTTTGTTCTTGTGGACCAAAAAATCGGTATAATCCACTCGAATCCCGTTCCCTTGACGACGGATACGCTGGTAGCTAGGCTCTCAACCTCTTGAGTGGCTGCTTTTACGAGCGATGCCACATCATGTTCCGATGGCAGCACGGGTGACGCAACCTCCTGTCGTCACTGGTGATGAGACAATCGTGCAAGAGTAGACCAGCTTTTCGGAACCTCGAGTGAGACCATTCGGATCCGCTCCCGATCTGTATTACCTCCAAATGGAGGGTTCGGGCGGACATTGTTTAGAGACAGCATAAAAGGAAATTTCAATGTCGGATAATAAGTACGTCTATTTCTTCGGTGGTGGCAAAGCTGACGGCAACACCACTATGAAAGAGCTTCTGGGTGGTAAAGGAGCCAACTTGGCCGAAATGAACAATATCGGCCTGCCGGTTCCTGCCGGATTCACTGCTACAACAGAAGTTTGTACTTATTATTACGACAATGAGCGTAACTACCCGCCCGAGTTGGCTGATCAGGTCAATGCGGCCGTCGCCATGGTGGAAGAGACCATGGGAGCAAAGTTCGGCGATGCCGAAAATCCACTCCTCTTCTCTTGTCGCTCTGGTGCTCGGGAGTCGATGCCCGGAATGATGGACACGGTTCTTAACATCGGTCTGAATGAAAGTGTTGTACTTGCGTTGGCCAAACAGTCTGGCAACGAGCACTTCGCCTGGGACAGTTATCGTCGTTTGATCCAGATGTACGGAGACGTTGTTCTGGAACTCAAGCCCGAAAAGAAAACCGACCCGGATTTCTTTGAAGATATTCTCGAACGCGAATTGCATGCAGCAGGCGTCGACCACGAAAAAGACCTTTCGGTCGATCAACTCAAGACGATTGTCGGTGAGTTCAAAGCAGTCATCAAAAAACATGCAGGCGTCGAGTTCCCCGATGATCCCATGGAACAGCTTTGGGGTTGTATCGGTGCCGTCTTCGGTAGCTGGATGAATGACCGGGCGATGGTCTATCGTCGTCAGTATGGAATTCCTCACAGTTGGGGAACCGCTGTCAACGTGCAAGCAATGGTCTTCGGAAACTTGGGAGACACATGTGCGACCGGCGTGGGGCTCACACGGAACTGCTCAGACGGAACTCCCGGATTCTGCGGCGACTACCTCATCAACGCTCAAGGTGAAGACGTTGTTGCCGGAACTCGCAAGCCAGAACGTGTTGAAGAAACTTTGGCCGATGTCATGCCCAAAGCCTTCGAGCAACTCGATAGCATCGGCAAAACACTCGAACAGCATTACAAAGAAGTCCAAGACATCGAGTTCACCGTCCAAGACGGAACAGTTTGGATGTTACAGACTCGTAACGCGAAGCGAACCGGTTTTGCAGCCGTTCGTATCGCAGTCGACTTAGTCAACGAAGGGCTCATTACTCCACAAGAAGCCCTTGAAAAGAAACGTATCCCGGCTGACGACCTGAATCAGTTGTTGCAACCGATTTTCGACCCTGCATCCAAGCAGGCTGCGGAATCATCGGAACGACTTCTCGCTAAGGGAATCAACGCCGGCCCTGGTGCTGCAACCGGTCAAATTGTCTTCCATGCTTCAGATGCTGAAGAACAATGGAACGCCGACAACGACAAACAATTAATTCTGGTTCGTAAAGAAACCAGCCCGGAAGACCTTCGGGGTATGAAAGTCGCCAACGGAATTTTAACCGCCTTCGGTGGTGCTTCCTCTCACGCTGCACTCGTCAGTCGCCAGATGGGTAAAACCTGCGTCTGCGGATGTTCGGCTTTGAACATCAATTACGAAGCGGGAACATTGACAGTCGGCGACACCGTTCTCAAGGAAGGCGACTGGATTTCGATCGATGGTTTCTCCGGAGAAATTTTTGAAGGAAAAATCGAAACTTCACCGTCCGAAGTGATGGACGTTTTGATGGGTGAAAAGAAGCCCGAAGAGTCCGATACTTACGGTCGTTACGCACAACTCATGCAGTGGGCCGACGAAAACCGTCGCCTCAAAGTGCGTGCGAACGCCGAAGCAGACGACGCGGAAGCCGCTGTGAAGCTGGGAGCCGAAGGCGTCGGCCTTTGTAGAACCGAGCATATGTTCTTCGATCACCTCGACGAAATTCGTGAAATGATCTTCGCAACCAAGCCGGAAGACCGATCTGACGCTCTTGCGAAATTGTTACCCTTCCAGCGTGATGACTTTACACACTTGTTCAAAACGATGGGCGACCGCCCTGTCACGATTCGTCTTCTCGATCCCCCTTTGCACGAGTTCCTGTCAGAACACCACATGCACGACGATCCTGAACTCGGACCAAAGCTGTCAAAAGCCTTCGGTGTTTCTCCTGATGAAGTTCGCCGACGAGTCGAAGAATTGGCAGAAACCAACCCAATGCTTGGTCATCGTGGTTGTCGATTGGGAATTGTGTTCTCCGAAATCACCGCCATGCAGGCCCGAGCGATTCTGGAAGCGGCTTGTGGATTGAAGAAAGAGGGAACAGAAATCTATCCCGAAATCATGATTCCATTGGCTGGTTTCAAAACCGAGTTCGACAATCAGGCTCAAGTCGTTCGAGACACCGCTGCCAAAGTCTTTGCAGAGCAAGGCGTCGAAGTCTCTTACACTGTGGGAACAATGATCGAAATTCCTCGTGCAGCACTCACTGCCGACGAAATTGCTGAGAACGCAGAATTCTTCAGCTTCGGAACGAATGACTTAACGCAAACGACTCTCGGTATGAGCCGCGATGACTACAAAGGATTCATTGGCTACTACCTTGAAAACGACATCGTGCCGGCCGACCCGTTCCAGACAGTCGATCAGTCTGGTGTTGGTAAATTGATGAAAATTGGAGTCGATGGTGGTCGTGCGACACGTCCTGACCTGAAAATTGGTATCTGCGGAGAACATGGTGGTGATCCCAAATCAGTCTTCTTCTGCCATGAAATTGGCCTCGACTATGTGAGTTGCTCACCACGTCGTATTCCAATTGCCCGACTTGCAGCCGCCCAACAAGCCCTGGAAGGCTGAGAGCCGTTAGTTGCTGGTTTAAAGTGAAAATGTCCACGGGACAGAGCCGCACATCTTGGCTCTATCCCGTTTTTTGTGCGCAGATCTGAATTCATGCGAAATTCATGAGTTCCCATTGAGAAAATCCCGAAAAATGAAGGATTGACCGTCTCTTGGGGGGTTCGTTCCCCTTTCCAGATTTCGGGATCCCCGCTACGATATGTAGGTCTGTTGTGTGTTGGTCATCGATGATCAAATTCAACGATCTTGAAGAAAGACCTTGCAAGTCTGATTGCTTCCGGGTGAGCCCCGGTCCCATGTATTACATTTGCAAACACGGTCTTTACACAATCAGGCTACGGCAAGTAATTGATGAAGTCATCGCACATTAAATGGGGTGGCAGCCGCAACACAATCCTGTCGGTCACATGGGTGACAGACGAATTCGTATGTATTTGTTAAGTAGAGCCACAGAGTTATGAAGAAACTGGCCCAGCATCGGAACATTGGTATCTCGGCCCACATCGACTCAGGGAAAACGACCCTGACCGAGCGGATTTTGTTTTACGCGGGTCGTATCCACAAAATCGTGGAAGTTCGCAGCGGCGGTGGAGGTCCAACAATGGACCACATGGAGCTGGAGCAGGAACGTGGAATCACGATCACTTCAGCAGCCACCAGTGTCGAGTGGAAAAACACCTCGATCAATATCATCGATACGCCAGGCCACGTTGACTTTACCGTCGAAGTGGAACGCTCACTTCGCGTTCTCGATGGTGCCGTTCTGGTTCTCTGCTCTGTCGGTGGAGTGCAATCTCAATCATTGACGGTTGACCGTCAAATGAAGCGTTACGGCATTCCCCGAATTGCATTTATCAATAAGATGGATCGTACCGGTGCCGACCCGGACAGCGTTATTGAACAGATCAAAGACAAGCTGGGCGCGAATGCTGTTCCATTGCAGATACCGATAGGCAATGAAGCCGATTTCAAAGGCGTTGTGGACCTCATCAAAATGCAGGCTGTCTTCTTCGATGGTGAACAGGGAGAAGATATTCGTTACGAAGAGATTCCCGAAGATTTGGTCGAAAAAGCAAAAGCGGCACGAGCTCACATGCTCGAAGAAGTTTCCATGTTTGACGACAAGTTGATGGAAGCCGTTCTCGGAGAAGAAGAAGTCGATGAGAAGCATCTTCGCAAGATCATTCGGCTTGCCACCATCGATCAGACCATCGTTCCAGTGATGATGGGGTCGGCTTACAAAAACAAAGGCGTTCAAGAGTTACTCGATGGTGTGGAGTTTTATCTACCATCACCCCTGGATCGCGACATGTCGGCACTCGATGTTAGCTCTCTTGAAGAAGACGGTGGGGAGCCTAAACGAGTCCCACTTTCCAAGAATGCGGATGACCCATTAGTTTGCATGGCGTTCAAAACGGTTGTCGAACAATTTGGGCAGTTGACTTACACTCGTATCTATCAAGGCACGATCAAGAAGGGTGAAAGTTACATTAACGCCCGTACCGGGCAATCCACCCGATTCGGTCGCTTGGTCCGTATGCACTCCAATGATCGGGAAGACCTCGAAGAAGCTGGTCCCGGAGATATTATCGCCGTGGTGGGTATGGACTGTGCATCTGGTGACACGTTCCTGGGTGATGGCATCAACGTCACACTGGAAAATATCTATGTTGCCGACCCAGTGATCCGGCTGTCAATCGAACCTGCAAATCGTGATGATGCCGACAAATTGGCCAAAGCTCTCGAACGTTTTCGTCGCGAAGACCCCACGTTTCATGTCGCTTCCGACGAAGAGACCGGGCAAACCATTATCGCCGGGATGGGTCAGTTACACCTCGAAGTCTACATTGAACGTATCCTTCGCGAATACAAATGCGAATGCAAAATTGGTGAGCCTCGTGTCTCTTACCGAGAACGTCCCACCGTGGGTGTCGAATACAGTTATCGTCACAAGAAACAATCTGGTGGTTCGGGACAGTTCGCCGATGTGCGTGGCGTAATGGAAGTCATTCCAGAAGAAGATAACATTGCCTACGAATTCGTGAATGAAATTTCTCAAGGACGTATTCCGAAAGAGTACATCCCCGCCGTTGATAAAGGCTTCCAACGGGCCATCGTCAAAGGACCGCTGATCGGTTCCGAAGTGGTGGGTGTCCGCATGAAGCTGCAAGACGGTAGTTACCACGATGTTGACTCGTCGGAAATGGCGTTCAATATTGCTGGCTTCGATTGTTTGCGAAAATTGCTCGACAAAGAAGCCAAAGTTGCCTTGCAAGAACCGATTATGCTTCTGGAAGTCGAAGCCCCGGAAGAGTTCCAGGGATCGGTGACTGGTCACATCTCCTCGAAACGCGGACTCGTGAATTCGTCTGAAGTGAAAGCCAAAACGGTCTACTTGACGGCTGAAGTGCCTTTGGCGGCCATGTTCGATTACGCCAACGAACTTCGCAGCATGACGCAAGGAAAAGGAACATTCAGCATGGAGTTCTGTAAGTACTCACAAGTGCCGAAGAGCCTGCAGGACGAAGTGATCGAAAAACGTCGCCGCGACGACGAAGATAAAAACAATTAGCCTTGTTCTCGTAGTTAATTATGACAACACCCCGTGGAGCATTAGCTCCACGGGGTGTTTTTTTGCTGGATGTCGAATTGCAATTTGATTTCTAGGCAGAATTTTTCTCCACTACTCTACCTGTCTCAGATAACATCAATGAATGGCTGACTCCTCCGATTCACACTCTTCTCGAAAAAACACCGGTACTACCGGACCATTCTGGCTCGCCGCGATGCTGCAATTGGTTTCTCCCTTGTTCCTGATCCCGTTCGGTTTGAGTGTAGGAAAAATTGCGTTGGATTCAGAAAATGAATTTGGTGCGGCTATAGTTAATAGTGCGTTGATTCTCTGGTTGCCTCTGATTGTTCTTTCATGGATTGTCTATTTTGTAAGTAGATCGAGTTGGTGGTTGCTCGCTTTCAGCTTGGTTCCATATGTACTTGTAGTATTGGCCCTTCTTGGAAACTGAAATTCACCTCTCACACTCCGTTCCGATAATTCTCGTTAAGAATGAATTTTTTATGAGGATCATGAGCTGAGCAAAGCAAACCGTAACCTACCGGGATATTGAGTTTGTACCCAAGCTATCTGTAATCTTGCTGTTGTTCGTACTCCATTATTTGCACAGATAATTTGGACTCTGCGATTCTTTGCGTCTCGGCGTCTATGCGACAAGTTTTCGTAAAATCTCCGACCACAACTCACTCCCCTGCAATCAGCGTCTCTTCACCAAGCTTCTTTTCTGCCGTAAAGATCGGTTCGAGAATTGCTTCGATCTCTTGTTCCTCGTCTGAAGTGAGAACTCGACCGGGTGATCTCGGCGGACCGAAATCCAATCCTGTCAGCTTGAGGCCATGCTTCAGCATTGAAATGTTGAAGCTGTCCCCTTCCCTCGCACGGTAATGCTCAATGGGAAGGATCAGTTCCTGCAGCTTCATCGCTTCCTCATACGTGCCAGTAGATAGAGCATCAAACATTGCCAGAGTAAGTCGAGGACACAGGTTGCCGGCTCCGGTGGTGTAACCCGTACTGCCTGCCAGCATGAAGAATGGGGCGAAGCGTTCTGCCGAACCGCACAGCCATTGAGTGTCGGTTCTGTCGGCGAGTACGGTTTGTCGGAACTGAGCCATGTTGTTGACCGCATATTTCACGCCGACCATTCGTGGGTCGCGTGCCAAATTGAGTAGCAGATTATCTGTTGGGATCTCTGCTTTCTTGTAAATCATCACGGGGCAACGCAGTTCTTTCATCACATCTCGATAATAGGAGAGTGCCCCTTGATCACTGAGGTATGGATGCTCGAACGGCATAAACATCACGCCATCGGCTCCCGCTTCCATTGCCTCGGTTCCCACCTTGATGGCAGAACCGATTTGACGACCAACCGGTGCGAAGATCGTCGCTTCTGGCCCTGTCGCTTCTCGTGTCACCCGAACCAATTGAACGATTTCATCGTCGGAAAGACTGTGGAACTCGCTTGTTCCGGCTGCGGGAAGAAAAACACGAATTCCGGCAGCAACCAGATGTTGAATGTGTTCGGTCTGCTTTTCCAAATTCAGTGTCCCTTCACTGTTGTAAGCAGTTAAGGGGACTAAATGAACATTTTGAAGAAGGTTGATATCTATCGCAGCGGGCATGAAAATCTCCTGAATTGGGCGTGAAGTTGCAGCCTAACCGAGATGGAGGCGAAAGAGAATGAAAAATCCTGTCGCGAGAGGTCTTTGCTCGCAACCCAAATTCGGATAGCCTAGTGTGACAATTCCAAAGATTTCTTGAGAGCTAATTCGTTCCGATGGATCAATCGGATCTTAAAACTATTCATCCAATCACCCGCTGGGTTCGCTTTGCGTGCCTGTTGGAAGTTTGCGCGCGGAAACCGGGCAATGTCCACCGCGAAAAATCGTTCGAAGACCTCGACCATCACGATTTCATTAAGTCTGCCGAGGTGATTGCTCCCCTGTTTGAACAAACCATCGAGCGTGGTGTCGGACCGACAATTTTGGAAGCGGTCAAAGCAACGCAGGAAGCTGTCGGAAGGAACACGAATCTGGGAGTCATTCTATTACTCGCTCCGTTGACCGCTGTCCCTCTACATATTCCTGTCTTTGAAGGAATCGGCGATGTACTGGCCAACCTGACGGTACACGATAGCCAATGTGTCTATGAAGCGATTCGTCTAGCCTCTCCTAGTGGACTGGGTGAGGTTCATGAGCAAGACATCCTTCACTCCCCGACCGTACCCTTGGTCGAAGTCATGGCACTGGCGAAAGATCGAGACAATATTGCTCTGCAATATACCAACGAGTTCGACGAAATCTTGCATTATGGTTTGGAACAACTCGCACAAGAACTAGGATTCGTCGACCGGTGGGAAAATTCCATCATCCATCTCCATCTGAAGTTGATGGCACATCTTCCCGACTCACTGATCGCCAGAAAATGTGGTCCAGGATTGGCAGAAGAAGCCAGCCTGCGTGCTCGGACCGTCTTGGAATCGGACTGGCCCGATTATGAAATCTGTTGGGGAATTCTCAGCGAATTTGATGACTGGCTAAGAGCTGACGGAAATCGGCGTAACCCGGGGACGACCGCAGATTTTGTCGTCGCCTGTTTGTATGCCGGTTTTCGAGAGGGAATTATTACACCACCTCCCATGGATTCGTTACCGCTGGAAAGCTGAAGCTGAGCGAATCTGCTATATTGGCGTCTGCACACTCGTAGGGGAGGTCTCATGTCGAAAGAATCTTGGAAAGTCCGTGTCACCAAAGACCATCTGGTCTTCAGCGCGGCACACTTTATTACATTTAATGGCAATATCTGCGAACGTCTGCACGGACACAACTGGCGAGTCGCGGCAGAAATCGAAGGCTCTTTAGACGAAAACTATTACGTTTTCGATTTTATCGCGTTACGAGCTGGGTTGCAGACGATTGTTGATGAACTCGATCATCGAGTCCTCCTGCCAACAAAACACCATTCCATCAGTGTGGAACAACAGGGTACAGAAGTGGAAGCAAGATTTGAAAATCGTCGTTGGGTCTTTCCTGACGAAGATTGCATCTTGTTGCCGGTGGAGAATACGACGGCAGAACTAATCGCCCGTTGGATGGCTTACAGGTTTCTCGACAGCCTCACCCAAGAACAAAAGTCTGCTATCAATTCTCTCACTCTCGAAGTCGAAGAAAACTTTGGTCAATGGGGATCGATCAAAATCGAAGCCGACTAATCCATTTCGCAATGTGTGGAGTTTTATTGTGCTGCGGAGCGTGATCCCGAAGGTGAGCCAGTAATCGGCATTCCTTGTGGCAAAGGGCGACCCGCGACTTGCAGGTTGCTTTCGTGAGCGAAAGTTTTGAGTTTCTGATAAGTCTCGAAACTGTCAGGATGAACCCAAAACGTGCAAGTTGTTCCCGGTGATGCGGATCGAATCGCGATCAAAAAACGCGATGTCGAACTGGTCGCTTGCGCGACCGTCTCTCGAATAATCGTTTTTTCGTCGGGGATCATCGCAAATTGAGAGAGTACAATTCGAATCTGTGAACTCCCCGTTCGTAATTGATCGAAATGCGACTGCTGTTCTTTTTCGACCACATACTTCATCACAAACCCGTTCAGCGGACCTATTTCTCCGGTATGAGAATTGGCTCGAAGTAGCCAGCTTTGCTTGGTCTGTATGCGGCTTTTTAACTGTGTCAAAAAAGCATCCAACGGAACTTGCGAGACAGAGCTGTTTGAAACGAGAAAATGGATTTCGTCGTCTTTCACAAAGCTGCTTACAGGAGTCATGTCGTGCCGTAAGACTTCAGCATCGGGAGGAGCTGTCTTCGCCAGCTTCTGCTGTTCGGCATCTGCCTTCTCGATCAGTGAAACCAATTGTTCCGCGTCTTGTCGCCGGGACTCGATAATTTTCTTTTTATCTTCAGAGGACATCTTTGCAGCTTCATATCTCGATTTTGCTTCTCTCAGTTCGTTGTGAAGATTTCCGAGTCGCGCTTGAACGAGCGAAAACTCCTCTTCCGCATTTGCGGTGGAGCGTTGTTTGTCGGTGAGACCTGACTGAATGGCAGTGATTTCGGTCGACAGCCTTTGAAGTTCGAGAGTTTGTCGTTTGTGAACCGCAAAGAGTTCGGGATCAGGATTATCAACGATTTTGATAACGACTGGCTCTGCTGGCTCAATGGGCTCAGCTTGTAGGGCTGGTGAGGGACTCCACAATTTTGCATTCGTAGTTCCTATGATCACTCGGGGAGCTTCTGCGGATGTCGATTCTGGAACGCCGATATCTTTTGCATCTGGCGGCGCGGTCTCTTGAAAAATAGGAGCCTGACTGACGCGCATTCCAGCCACCACAATCAGAATGATGAGGATGCCGACAATGTTGGCAATGATATCGAGAAAGGAATCCGAGCTAATCTCGGCGTCACTTTGCTGTTGGGAACGTCGTCGTGACATATCAGTTTCGGCTTCCTTCCTGATTCGGAATCGATTCCACGTATTTCACGTCAGACAGAAGTCCTTGTTTTTCGAAGTATGGCTTGAGTCGTTCGTAGTTTTTCTGACCATTCGGATAGACGTAGAACTTCACCATCGGTCGCCAGTAAAACTGCTCGGGAGGAGCCGGCCATTCCTTCACACGATTCCGTAGCTCTTCGACCGTAAGATTCATCAATTGCTGAGTTTTCAAATTGGATGGTAATGCAATCGCGTCTCGTTCATCGACTCGCAAACCACGATCAGATATTGCCACGCGTAACGGTCGTTCAAATGGCATTTTTTTGACCGGTTGTGATGGGCGCCCTCTCCCCTGCCCCGGAGAACCGGGTTGACCAGATGAACTTGCCCCCCCCTCCCCTTGTGACGTTTGGGGATCATTCTGTCCTGACGAGTTGTTGCTCTCACCCTGCCCAGTTCCGTTGGCAAGCTGACGAGCCCGTTCCTGGAGAATCGGTGTCAAAGCATCCGGTGCGTTTGCTGGAAGCGAGGACAAACGTTCGGCAGATGCTGATTGGCTGGTTGGCTCACCCGACGAAATGTTCTGGCTATCGTTTTGAGAGTTCGCACCTTGGGTTGTGGTCTGACTTCCAGTTCCAGATAACGGTTCTCCCGATGGACGGTCAGTCCTATTGGTAGTCGAGCGGGGAAACTCAGTGATTTGACGACTTCCAGCAGACGGAATTCCCGGCTTAATCAGCTTCGGTTCCGTTGGTCCATCATTATTCGGCCCTGTCGTGCTTTTGAACCCACGCTCAGAACCGGTGGAAGAACCATCATTTCGCCGAAAGGATTTCATATCTGCATCAATAAGCGGAACTTTCACCAATCCTTGGGACGTTTGCACGAACTTGAATCTTCTGTCCGGGACCTTTTGTTGTTCCCCATCCTTGCCGCTTCCGGTCTGCCCCATCCCATTCGGTCGAGAGTCTCCCGACGATGAATCATTCAAAGTGCCACCGATACGGTCGCCTGACAGAGAACCACCAGACAGTGTCTGTTCCAGTTCTCGTGGGTCGTAGCTAGGAAATAAAGCTTGTGCCATTCGCGGTGGAGCGCCGCGTTTTTTGATGTTTTCATCGACGGCACGCTGAATCGCCGTTTGAGCAACGGGATCAATTTGTGGAGAGGCAAGTTTTTGATCCTGATCAACGAGCTCATACCCGAATCGCTGCTTGTAATTTTGCAGAAGCTGTCTCGCACCGTAGTAGGCGGGAATGCCATCGGGACGTACCACGATCAAGACATAAGGACGATTGATGTCTCCCACGCTTTGATCCCGTTTCATCCAATATTCTTCAGCAGCTAAAACGCCAGATAATAGCGGGTTGTCTTGGACGGAAAATCCCACCAAGTCCCTTTCTTTCAATTCGATTCCTTCAGGAACAAATCGAATAATTCCCGCCGTGCATTCAATCAAGATTGGTCGTCGCGTTGTTCCGCTTTGACCTTCGTAAGGGACGACTTTTAAGACATTAGGGGTGTTACGAGGGGCGTTCGCCAGTTTTTGATTCTTGGCACGTTTTGCTTGTAGATCCTGAGAAAGCTGAAGCGTTTTTTGTTGTAAGTCGTTCAACTCTGCACTCGTTTGCTGATCTCGCTTTTTGATCTGGTCCATTGCAGTTAAGGCATACTTGAGTATCTTTTCCCGCTTGATGATCTCGGTTTGTATCGCAGTGGTTTGATCAACGATCATTTTTACATCCGCTGATGCTCCCGATTGCGTCTCTTGGAGGCGGTTGAGTTTCGCACGAAGGCGTTTCAGACCTGCTGAAAGATCAGGTGGAGCCGGTGTTCCTTCGGTTTTCTCATAAATCGGTTTGGGAGCTTGTAAAGGGGCGGCTGCAGGCTGAGGGTGTTTTCGCGTTGCTAAAAGAGTCGATTCCCCGAGATCGATACTCCAATCGGGCCATTCTTCCTGCGCTGGTTTTGCCTTTTGTTTGACAATCGGTTGAGATTTTTTTTCTTCTGCCACTCGAATCGCATCTTCTCGAATTTGTCTTGTCGTAATCACTAATAGAACCAACAGTGCTCCCATCGCGCACAACAACACCGCCAGAAACGGGAAGAGTGATACGGATGTATTTTGACGAGCACGACGACTCATGGACGATTCCAGAAATCAAAAACGGTCATTCATAACAGCGAAGAGGTGCGATCAAGCAGCACGATTTAAAGATTTTGAAGTCAACAGGTGAACGGCGGCATTCAAGTTGTGCAAAACTTCTTCCAATTTATTGCTGGCAGTAATAGCCGTCAGGTTTTCATTGAGCCGATCGCTGACGGAGGCCAGAGATTCCTCCCGATCAAGTAATTGTGTCAGCAGTTTTGTTTGTGTAACCAGTTCTGCTTGATGATCGGATAATTGATTGGAACCCGACCGCAGTTCTTTTTGCCAAGATTCGAGAGTCTGTTCCAGAGATTGTCGAATCGCCTGGTTCAATTGGCTTTCCTGTGAATGTAGACTCTCGACCCATGATTTTCGCATTCCCTCTAATGCGTGTGACCACATTTGGATCTGCTCATTGACCATTCTGCGAGTTTGCTTTAAGAGTTCGTCGGCTGCCTCTTTCTCCGCCTGAACCATTGGACTCGCAGAATGAGCATCCTTCGAAACAACTCGGTAGGCCACTTCCTCGATCCCCAAGTCCTCCACTTCGCTCAAAATTTGTTGCTCCATCCGTTCGACAAGAAAAGAGGCAAACACCAAAATCAAAGAGAGTGTCAGTGCGAGTGCGGTTGTATCAAATGAGACTGACAATCCTCCAACAACTTCGGACAAAGAAGTTTGTAACTCCGTCAATGAAATATTGGCAATCGCCATCGTGATACCGATGACAGTGCCCAGGAACCCGAGAATCGGAACTGCCCAAGTCACCGTTCGCACCAACGCATAACTACCGTGTAATTTGTCAGCCGCCCGATCTGCCAGATACCGAATGTGTTCCTCCACAGACTCTTGACTTTGTCCGGGGCGAAGATAATGGGCGATGTCGCGCATGCGTGAGATAAACCAGGAGTTATGGAATTGTCCGGGTATCGATTGGATGCGATTCTTGAGTTCGTCCGCGAATTCGAGGTCAGCCTCGTCGATTTTCTCGAAAAGCTCAAACCTTAACGCGGCTTTCTCCGTTCCGACCGCCAGTGCTTTGAAGACCAGCACGGCGATTCCCACAAAGAACAGATAGGTGGTTGCATATTCCAAAGGATGGCTACAGAAGTATCGCTGCGCCATCTCTTGATATCGTGGCAAATACGGGATTGCTGCATAAAAGCCGACAGTGAACGCACCGCCCCATAAAATCGGCGATTGCGAAATCGTCGCTAATGCCGAGGAGGATTCGTGAGAGTAGGTTTTCTTACTGGCAGACATTTTGGACACTCCTTTGATCCGTCCTTGATGGAAGAGTCTTCGCACCAGACACTTCATGTGTCTAATCGGTACGCATCTTCTCCGTAGGCATTGGGGAAACCCCTTATCAATCAAATCGGCGTTAAAACCGTCAAATTTGACCTTTTCCTTAAAATCCTCCCGTGCATCTCCTGCCGAGTGCTCTTGGGAGTTCATAAAGTATTTCCTGTGTGCGGTTTACGGTTTAGATAAGGATATTCCCGCAGTTTCTATTCTGCGTCGCAATGTGCTGGAGGACTCTCGTGAAACTTCTCTTTTGGCAGGAGCCGACTGACTGGAGATATTTCTCGTAAAATCGTATCCTTGGATGCTCGATTCCTCTCGTGGTAAAGAGGTGTTTCTCTTTACGCGACAATACCTTGCAACAAATTGAACACCTTACGGATGCTTCCAGCGGACTGACTCCTCTCCATGGCAGATTCCCGAAGTTCACAATCTGACAGTTATCCTCAGGGGGAAGCCGACCGCTTCCGTCAATTGCTCGGATATCTGAACTTTTCGGAAGGTAAACCAGATAGCAGCTTCCAGACTCATTTGAATGAGCTATCGGTGCTTTATGCTGATCGACTCCATAAGCCACTTCTCAGAGACCATCTTTTAGAATCGCTCAGCAACCTTGAAGAGTCTTCAGAGACTTTCTCGAACGCGACGCAGGCTCGCCGCGTCATTGAAATCACTTTCGACCACCTGTATCCCGAATACCGAGATTTTCATAAGGATCTGCTGTTCCACGTTCAGGAGGTCATGTTTCATCAGCCCTACTTCTTGGCGCGTCTGTTTGAAGCTGTGCTTTCACAACAAGGTCCGTGGGACGAGACTGACCGCATTGTGGAAGGTGCTCGGCACGCTCTCAATAATTTTATCGGCTATCGACCGGTCGCTGTGCTTGAGAACGAACAGCAGATGGAACCTTATGAACACGAGCGATATCGACCAGTTCCCATCTATTTGAAAGAAACGGGAGTCGCTCACGGGCCCTACGAAGAATTGATCTCGGGGACGATTCAATTCTTTCAGCAAACTCCTCGCGAAATTCTGGCCGAATCGTATTTTGATCTCGACCGCATGCAGGAACTTGCCGTCGATGTGCGTGCCCACGATCATATGCACCCGGTGAATAAACGCACCAACTATATGTTTGGCGAATGGGATCCTCATCAGATCGACAACAGTGGTTTCTATACTCGTTTTATTATTCGCCAAATCATCTTGGATGCTCTTTTGCATTGGATGGCGGACAACGACGACATTTCGCGAGAAGAATTGCTTTACGATGCCGCGGCTGTCCTGTGTGGTACTGCTTTAATGGCTTCGTCGATTAGTGGAGCTGGCCCTGATACACATTCATCTGACGTTTCACTCACCTCACTGTTACCAAAAGTCGCCCGACAAAGAGACGCCTTTTACGACCGTTTGATCGATCAGGCAGAAGGGGATCGTGAACAACGTTTGATGGAGGCTGCCAAAAGAACACAGCAACCATTCGGACACGTGCGACAATATCTCAACATGCACTTGGCTCGATACGGAGCTTCTCAGGTCCAGCATCGCCAGATTGCGAATCTCTATGCTCGTATGGGTTTCACACAGCAAGCCCGACAGCAAGCGGACGTGATTCCCTCGACTTCCGCTCGTTTTGAAACCGAGATGGAATGTCTTGTCACCTCGGCACACTTGAAACTCGACGCGGGACAGTTAGAAGAAGCCGCCGAGAATGCCCGTGAGCTTGAAGCTTTGCTGCATCGAGGAATCGAATGTGGCGCGTTTGTGGACCCCTGGAACATTCTCGGATTCCAGGCACAGTTCCCTCTGTTCAGCGCTCGGGAAGATAGTGTTCCCGATCATCGTATCGAAATTTTACTTTCTTTGATGGAATCTATCTTCGGTGTGTACGCGCGAGTGATGGGAGAAGCGGCCGCTCAGGGAAAAACAGAACTCCAGGATTCCATCAAGAAAAAATTCCACGTCCTGGCACATTTTTGGGACCGCTACGCCACAACCACTATCGACGATCTTCCTCAAGTTTCAGGCAACGAAAGTTACCTGTCAGCCTCGCGAGTCTCCAGTGGGTTACTCGATTGGCGGGACGCCGGAGAAGAAGCCGGCAATGTTTCATTCTGGCGGACTAAAGTCAGTGAATTTGAATCGGCAAAAGCCTATTCACTCTTGGTCACGGCACTGATTGGTAAACAGGATTACGTTGCCGCAATGGCGCTCTGTATCCACTGGATGAGCGAAGCCGACACCATCGGTCTCGAATCGGGAACTCATTCGATTCATGACCAGTTACGCAACTGGGTCAAGGCAGTCACTGAACATGCAGCCCCCGAAGATCGGTGGTCATTACTGAGTCGTTTCTTCGACTACATCGAAGTCAACGCAGGGCCTTATTGGGACGTTCCGACGAATCAGGCGCTCGACCTGGATCTTGATGATGACGATGATGACTACGACATCGATGATCTCCTCGATCCAGATTTTGAAGATTCCTTCCTCGATGATGAGGATGACGACGAAGACGAGGATCCTTTCGCAACTGCCTTTGGAGATGTTCCTTTTCAGGATTCGGCAGAAGATGGTGTCTCCGGGGAGACTCTCGATGGTGGGTACAATCTTGAACCGACGGAATTTGAGCTGTTATACCGAGAGCTCGAGCCCCACTTGAAATTTGTGCTTTCGTTATCGCAGATGTGGCAAATGGCGGCCACGTCTCTCAACGAATCGTTCTCTCCGACTGAGGAAGATTCTTCGACCGAAACAGATCACTCCTCGATCAATGACACGCAGCGGGCTACCGTTCTTAACTGGTATAAAAAAACCATCGATCTCCAGAAACAGTTGACTCGCTTGCTGGTTGCTGTCTGGGAGCAGGACATTGAAGGTGGTCAAGGAGACCACGATTCTAATGTCGAATACGACATTCAACTACAATCGAAGTTCCACCTATTGTACGCGATCATCAATTCTTATGTGAATGCGTATTTCGCGTCGTGGTCATTGTTATGCCTGATCGGAAAAGAGTCCTCTGCACTCGCCGAAGATCCCGACGAACGACTAATGATTGATTATTTTCGGGCGATCTTTTGTCGTCAACCCGAACAGGTTCGTGCATTAACACCACGTTTGCTGGAACGTCTCCGAAAACAACCTTTGTTGTACGTCCCCTTCGAAAATGGAGGCCAACCGGGCCCCGTTCTTGCTGCCCGCAAACTACAGACCTTTCTCCGTTTTCTACTGACTCAACTCCCACAGATGGGACTTGTTTACGAGACTTACGAAGTCCTCTATACAGCTTACAGAATGGAACGGGAAATTCGTCCCGCTGGTCCTCCGGTCACTGAATTCGATCAACTCTTTCGTACCGCTATCAGCAGCACATTAAAATGTGTGATTTCGTCTTCCAGTCAATGGAAATCGGGCCGTTACAGTAACGAGGAACTCACCGACCTTGTCTCTGAAATCGTCGAACATTACCTGGAACTCTGGTTGAAGCATTCTCGGTCGATGCGACTCTCGACCGTTGAAGCACTCAGCGATGATGAAACGATGAACGAAGTTCGCGAGTTCATTATCAAATATGGAGCCGAGCTTTTTCATGCCCGCATGCTGTCTCTCGGCAATGTGCGAGCCATCTTGCACAGTGGAATTGATCCGTTCCTCGATCATCTCGAAGAAAATGCCGATCCTTTACATCCCGTCCGACTCATCGAAGATTTGCAAGAAGGCGCCATTAATCGCGATGATGCGATTGATTATCTCGAACTGATTTACGGGTCTGTCGTCGATAAGTTCGACCGTTTTCTCGAATACAATTCGACCACGACACATTCCGATTACGGCGAAAAATTTTTCTGCTTTCTCGACTTCCTGCGCATCGAAGCCGATTATGAACGCGATGCCTGGAAGATGGCACCTGTTGCCATCGCTCACGAAGTGCTCTGTCGTCAGGACAAGAGGGAAGCAGCGCTGATGTGGGAACATATCTTCCGCTTACGTTCTGCCGAAATAGCGGAACGCCACATCAAGAAACTGCGAGATTTGCAATCCCGTTACGGCATGACTTTGCCTTCTCTTGCAGATCATCTGGAAGAACGATTTGTGAAGCCGCTCGCCGTCAACCGGATGTTGGCTCTCGTTCCACGTGCGGTTGAGGAGGTTCCCCAAGGTGAAGAAACGTCCGCGGCATTCCGGGACTTGCGAAAAGAGATCGAAGAATATCTGGCAACGAGTGCAGGATCGGCCGTCGATATTCCCTTATGGCTAAAAACATTGGAAAAAGAACTCGATCAAATCGCTGATCGTGAGCAGGGAGCCGTTTGGAACTCTCCTCAACCTGTGTTCGAGTTGTCCCATACGCTCATCAATTTGCGTGATATGAAACGACAACTCAAACTTTTGAGTACCCCCACACGCCGCAAGAAAAAAACAACCAAAAAGAAACCTTCCACCCCTTCGACAGAAACAGAAACAACCGACGAGGACGAGTGAGAATCTCTCTTAAAACGGCACGGGGAGTAGAAAAGCGTGATGTTCAAAGAGTGCCAGTTTGCCGTGTTCGCTAATGTCTTGCGTAAAAAACAGCAGAACTGTAAACGCAAGAATTGCGGCAAAGCTCAACAGCTTCATGCTCCAGCGTAGCCACCAGCGTGAGCGAGGTTTATCAGGACGCATGCCACGTGAGTAGGCCCATCCAGTGATGATTCTCGCCGGATAGATGCTGACCAAGTAGACTAATGTCGCCACCCACATTGCATCTTCGGGGAGCAACCGCACCTTCAATAAGTAAAGTGGCAATGCCAACGCGAAAGTCATGAGCACTGACAGAAAAGCGGCAATAGGAGCATGTGCCCAAATGCGACTGGCAACTTTTCGATTTCCGATAGCCTTCCAACGGTTCTCTGCGGCAACGTGAGCTTGCAAGAAAGGCAACCAACCAAAGACAACGACCAGACAAAGACCGCCAATGATCGTCACGATGATGCGGACTCCTTCAGAGCTATTGGCTGAGGCAAAAAGGAGTGTCGGCGGAACCAACCAAAGCATTGCTCCCAAAAAGCCTTTGAGCCCCAGCAGAAAGTGATGCTTGAAACGGAATGTATGCAAATAGGATCGCAGGTGCCGTTCTGCTTGTTCCCAATACGAACCAGCGCGCATTTGTTTTGAAAACCACAAGACATTTTTCAGCGGTCGAACGAAGGAACCCAGAGATCCTCCCCGAGCCAGAGCAAAAACTAAGTGCAATCCCACCAGAATCGCCACAATGTAAGTGGCTCCTTGCAAGAAGAGATAACGATCGCTGCCTGGGCTGATGATTGCCACGTCGCCGGCAACCCCAGACAATAACCGTAGCGGGAACATCCATAGCCAGCAACCGAGTACAATTGATCCAATACGGGGAGCGACATCGATCAGATGCAACGCATATCGCAATTTCCCAGTTCTCGCGACACGAGCCTCCGCTTCCAACAGATAGCCAAGCACAAAAAAGTTGACAATCGGGATCACGGCAAGTACCGCGAGTAACAATACAAGGCTCGCAACCCCGAAGGCATGGCGAATCAGCCAGCCAATTGCGCGAATCGGTTTTCGGAAGGGATGTGGACAGCTCGCTAGTTGTCCAAAGCCATCATCGTCCAGAAAAACATCAATTTCGGCAGGCTCCTCCGCAAAAATCGGGACAGACGCCTCTTCCTCAAACAGAGGAGAGTCTGAAGGTGTGGGAGGTAGCGAGGTCATGCTCATGATTATCACCGGTTTGAGTGCCGGAACAATGTTTTTTCGTGAAGATCTGCCAATCCTTACCTTTCCTTCGGAATTTTCGTTTCAGGTTTCTTTCCAAAATGCGAGAATCAGTTGAAACCGGCTCTCGTCAGGCCGGGTAAACTGACGTAAGGACTCTATTTCGGTAAGCCAGATGTCCAGGTCTCACGAGGAATCAGCCCGATGAAAAAACTACGCATCATCCTGTCTCCTCTGATTGTCGTCCTGCTAATTTCAATCATGGTTGGCATGACCATTCGTCCGGGGGCCGATCCCGCTCCCTTACCCTCTTCCATTCCCGATGTTGATGACTTTCAATCAATTGGAGATACGGTCAATGAAGAGCTGAGACTCCGTCGAAAATCTGCCGGACTGGGCGAACTTCAGCCCGCCAGCGATCTCACCGTCCTCAGACGACTTTCCCTCTCTTTACACGGCACGATTCCTTCCTTGGAAGAAATTCGTCAGTTTGAGAGTGTGCAACAGTCGTCCTCTCACTCGAAACCGGATTTGATCACTCGATGGACTGAGCGGCTTTTGACAGATAGCCGATTCTCCGACTATTTTGCAGAACGATTGGCACGCAGTCTCGTCGGAACCGACGGGGGGCAGTTTGTTGTTTATCGGCGCGACCGTTTTGTAGACTGGCTCGCTGAGCAATTGGAGGCCCGACGCCCGTGGCATGACATTACTCGCGATGTGATCGCCGACAAAGGGCTGTGGACTGGCAAGCCTGCCGTAAATTTCATCACTGCCGGAATCGCCGGTGATGACCTAGATCACGAAGAATTGACGGGGAAAACCGTTCGTGCGTTTTTAGGTCAAAGGATCGATTGCGCTCAGTGTCACGACCACCCATTCGATGACTGGAAACAGTCCGACTTTGAAGGCCTCGCAGCGTTCTACGGGCAAGTGAATTTGACACTCGTCGGCATCGAGGACAAGCCTTCCCTCGAATACGAAGTTGAAGATCGCCTCTCTTTGGAGACCCGACAAGTTGACCCTGCCGTTCCTTTTGGCCTCGAATGGTTGCCCGAACAGGGTTCTCGCCGCCAACAACTCGCCGGATGGATCACTCACAAAGAGAATCGCCGATTCAGTCGCGCCATCGCAAATCGAATCTGGGCACTCATGTTGGGGGCTCCCTATTACACAAACATTTCTGTCGACGATCTTCCTGATCCACCTGAAAACCCTGATTTGCTCGACATGCTTGCGGACGATTTTCGCGAACACAATTACGATTTGCGTCGTTTAGTTCGAGTGATCACGGCAACCGACCTGTTCCGCTCATCGTCGCAGTCTTCTGCCGAAACCGAGCAGGAATATGCGATCCACAAAGAGTATTGGGGCGTCTTTCCCATGACCCGCCTGAGGCCAGAACAATTGATCGGATCGATGCTACAATCCTCTTCGATTAAGACCATCGACCAAAACTCACACCTGCTGTTTCGTGCCATGCGATTCTTCCGTGAACAGGACTTCGTACGTGATTACGGTGACTTAGGCCCCGATGAACTCGACCAACGGTCTGGGACGATTACGCAGGCTTTGTTGCGGATGAATGGAAATTTGACAAAAGAGCTCATCGAAGCCAATCCGTTCAATTCGACGGGACGAGTCGCCAATTTTTCTGACAATGATCGCGAGTGTATCGACAACAGTTATCTCGTCTGTTTAACACGACATCCGACCGCCAACGAGATGGCTTACTTCGAAAATCAGCTTGCGGAACTCAACGGCAAACAACGCACGCAAGCGGTTGTCGATCTCTACTGGAGTCTCTTTAACTCATTGGAGTTTTCATGGAACCACTGAACTCGCACGCTAGCACCATGACACGCCGTGATGCCTTCCGCCTCTCTGCGGGACTCGGTCTTTCCTTTTTGTTACCGGCCATTGATCTCAAAGCTGCGGAAAAACGCGGTTCTGAACGTCAAAAGTCGGTGATTGTCGTCTGGCTGGCGGGAGGCCCCTCGCAACTGGAGACCTGGGATCCTCATCCCGGAACGAAAATTGGTGGTCCGACACAAAGCCTCTCTACAAAAATTCCCGGCATCGACATTGCGTCTTTGTTTCCTCAAACCGCGGAACAGATCCATCACCTAAACATTATTCGTTCACTCACCTCGAAGGAAGGTGATCACGAACGTGGAACCTACATGTTGAAGACGGGCTATCGCCCCGATCCGACAACTTTACATCCTTCTCTCGGCGCAATCATTACTCAGCAAGCCCCCAATAGTAATCTCGAAATACCGCAGCATGTTTCATTTGGAGATGGACAATGGCCGGCTCGAGGCGGCTATTTGGGAGACCAGTACGATGCCTTCCGTATTTATGATCCTGGCAACGGATTAAATAATATGAGTACGCGAGTCGACAAACCGCGTCAAAAACGTCGCTTGGGGAATCTCGAAGTGATTTCCCAAGCGTTTGAACCCAACCGTCGCCCCGCCGCCAGTCAATCACTCCATCGAAAAACATTGGATGATGCATTGACCATGATGTCGTCCGAGCAACTTGAGGCTTTCAAGACGGACGATGAACCTGAAACTCTTAAGAAGTCATATGGTGACTCGCGGCTCGGTCGAGGTTGCCTGGTCGCTCGCCGTCTGGTCGAGAGTGGTGTTCGTGCCATCGAAGTTTCCATGACAGGCTTCGATACTCATGCCAATAATTATGAAGGCATGCAGACCCAGGCTGAGATTCTCGATCCCGGACTCTCGACTTTAATCCGCGATCTCAAGGAGCGTGATCTACTCGATTCAACAGTGGTGATGTGCTTGGGAGAGTTTGGTCGCACCCCTAAAATTAATCCTCTCGATGGTCGCGACCACTGGCCAACCGGGTTTTCGTGTCTGCTCGGTGGTGGTGGATTGAAGAGCGGAATCGTCATCGGGGAAACCGATCCCAATGGCGATCAAAAAGATCCCAAAGATCCGATTCCTGTCGAGAATCTGTTTTCAACAGTATTGCATCAACTCGGCATTGATTACCAACAAGAACTCATCACTCCCATTGGCCGGCCGATGGCACTTGCTCAAGGCGAACTGATTCAGCAACTGCTGTGAAAGAGAACCTGACAATGCTGTGCTCATGAATGGACAGAATGCAATATCTCACGGTCTATCATGTTGTGGCCCAGCGCATAAAAAAAGGCACGACCCTTTCGAGCCGTGCCTCAACTTCTCAGCCGTCAATCAATGGTGATTAAAAACGTCCATCCGAGATGCTATACCCGGGAGTCTGGGGTTTAGCCGAACGCTCAGCCATTTGAGCCAGCTCTGGTCGCGAGGCGAGTCTCAAAGCTGCCTGGATATCTTTATCTCCAGAGTTCAACTGACGACTTTCCAGTTTGAAGTCGTCCACCACCACATCAGGTGTCACGCCGGCTCCCGCCATCTCACGGTCGTTTGGTGAGTAAAACTTGGCAGTGGTCAATCGCAAGGCACCCGACACGCTTTGCAGCGGAAAGTGCGTTTGCACGGTTCCTTTACCGTAAGACTTTCGTCCCACGATCACACCACGTTGGTTTTCCTGGATTGCTGCTGCGAAAATTTCCGAAGCAGAAGCCGAGTTTTCATCGACCAGCACCACCAGTGGCACCTTCCAAGTTCGTGATCGCTTGGCCGATTCAGACATGTTGTCCTGAGCCAATCGTCCACGAGTCGACACGATCACACCTTGCGGCAAGAACTTGTCAGACAACTCAATCGCCGTGGTCAACAAGCCTCCGGGGTTTCCTCGCAAGTCGAAGACCAGCGATTTCATTCCGGCATTGTGAAGTTTCCACAATGCGGCATCCATTTCGGCTGACGACTTTTCGGCAAACTTGTCCAAGCGAACATAACCAACGCTGTTTGTCGAATCGAGCATCCGCACTTCGGAAACCGACTGAATGTCCACTCGACGTCGAATCATGCTGACAGCGAAGGCTGGCCCAGATGACCGTTTCAAGCCAAGGCTTAAACGACTTCCTGAAGGGCCACCGATCATGTCAACAGCTTGACTGAACGACATTCCGCTCAGAGTACGACCATCGATATTTACAATCACGTCTCCTGCTTCCAAACCTGCTTCGTGAGCCGGTCCGTTTGGCAGAACACGTTCAACAAGGATTCCACCTTCCGTCGGCTTCACTTCGACACCGATCCCGACCACCGAGTCTTCCACAGCAGAAGCGGAGGGGCCTTGCCGAACATCATCCGGCACGAAAGCGGAGTATTTGTCGAGCGTATCTGTGGTTCCGAAGATAAATTCCATCGCTACAACTTCCGAAGGTAATCCCAGGTACTGACGAGCAACGCTCATTGACTGAGACATCACTTGCTCTGCATCCGAACGACTTCGGACATTTGCCTGACGAGACACTCCCACAATGGCCTGTTGGAATGTTTCAATTCCGGCTGCCGATAATCGCAGACTGTTTGCCCGCTGAAAGTCCGAGTTTTCGGCAGCGGCTGCCAAATTACCAAGACTCTTTTCCACACGTTCGGCATAACTGGTTGGTTTCATGTGGCGACGATCAACCATATCGCTGATTTCGCGATACAAAGTGACCGCACGATTCACATCGAGAGTCTGCATAAATCGCATCAGCACAGGGTTGCTGTATCGAAAGGAGATACTCTGTTGTTGCTTCTGAAGTTGTTCCACTTCTGGATCGACAACCGGCATCCGATCTCGGTAAGGAGTTGACGGGTACGTCGGTGTGCTGACGGGGAAGTCATACTCACCATCTGAAGGGCTTGTCCGAGGTGGGTAATCCCGTATCGGAACGGGTTGATTGTAGCGGTCTCGATTGAATCGATCCCGCATTGGTCGCCTCCTTCCCGAGTCGAAGTCCTGTGGAGACCAGCGGTCGCCGAAGTCATCGTAAGCGGGTGTTGTGCGAGAAGGGTAACGTGTGTGGTACCCGTCATTCAGGTAATCAGGGGTCGTTGCAGGTGATGTGGAGTTATAGTTGCCATCTAGTCCTGGAAAGGGAGTCGTTGAACCGTAAGGATCCTGGGCTTCCGCAGTGAAAGCAGCTCCCAGCACGACCAGAACAGCAAACATCCATTTTGTCCACATACCTGTATTTCGTCCGTTTGAAATTGAGGTCTTCATGATTAAGTCTCCTTGTGTTTGATCTCCGACATCTTTGCCGAAGGATTTAAATGTTGAAAAGTTTGGGTTTCGTAAAACTAAAAACGTGACATTGATTGAGAATTAGACAGCTTGAGGCATCATGATAAGGTCGGGACGAAGCCCCGCGTCTTCTTCAGCACTTTCCTCGGCAGCCTGCATTTCCTCAAAGGTCGCCAACTCGGCACGAAGGACTCGAACATTGCTTGGTGCTTCGATTCCAATTTTGATAGCTCCCTTTCCAGTCTTGATGACTTTGATCACAACGTCGTCACCGATTCGAATCATTTCGTTACGCTTCCGTGTGAGTACCAACATGTTTCTGTCTCCTTGAAAATCATTTTGTTGTGGTTGATTACGATGACAGTCAACTTGTGGTTCAATAAAAACCAAATCAATTTGTCATCACATAGAAACAATTAATACATCTGGTGTGCCAAAACAGTGACAACGCAAATAATTCCAACAAATACTCCGTAAGTCATTTCTATCATGAAAGATAATCCATTCGGCAGGATATGCCGATTCTGATGATCTTGTAATAACTGCTAGATATTGTCGATTTGCATGGTGTCGCGTCTGCAATCCTTGCCACCCGAAGTGTTGTCATATTGATTTCCCATAATTACAATCTGTGAAACTGTGCCGATTATGCGGGATTACACATCGACGATGTCACACTCTGGCTGAGAAAGAGGGCTGAGAAAGAAGCGAGTCAACGGTAGTTCCGCAGAGAATGGAGATTCACCCGTATGCCTTGAATTCCCCGCCAAAACGACTAAACTCATCGATTCTCCCAAGATCACTAACCGGCCAATGGCCGCCTCGAAATATCTGGAGTTTGCGAGATGTCACAACAATGCAGTATTTGCGGCAAGAAACCGGGTCGCGGAAACAAAAAAGAAGAACGTGGAAAGCCAAAGTACCTTGGCGGTAACGGGCGCAAAACCACCGGAATTACGAAACGTCAGTTCAAATTGAATCTGCAAAGTATTCGTGTGCAAGATGGCGAAGAAGTTATTCGCAAACGGGTATGCACCAGTTGTATTCGCAGTGGCAAGGTTCAAAAGGCTGTGGTTCGCAAGCCTTTCACTGTTCCGAGTCATTGATCCGATTCACTGATCATCTCGAATCCCGAGAGCTGATATAGCGTCTAATTCCGGGCTGGTAACTCATGCTGAGTGAAGACGATATCCACAAAGTGGCCGAATTGGCCAGACTGAACCTCTCTGAGCAGCAGATCTCCGAGCTTCGTCCACAGCTTTCCAAGCTCATTGACTATGTCGCAGTGCTGGAAGAGGTGGACACGGACGAGGTTGAGCCAATGGTTCATGCGATCGAACAGACCAATGTGTTTCGTGATGATATTCGATCCCCTCCCCTGCCTCGCGAAGGCGCACTTGCCAATGCTCCCAAAACCGATGGGAAATACTTCCTTGTGCCACAGATCATTGAACATTGATTCAAATGGGTTCAATGTCGGTCAAAATTTGCTCAGACTGTGTTTGACCAGTACATCTACAAGCGTTTCGTCTTCTGGAACTTTTTTAAGACAGGTGTGAAGCGACATGTCGATTCTCTCCACCGGAGCTGGCGAATTGCTGGCACAGCTTAATCGAGGCGAGATCACCAGCGTCGAGTTGACACAGGCTTGCCTGAATCAGATCTCTCAGAATGATATGAATGTCGGTGCATTTCTACATATCGATCAGGATTATGCGCTTGAACAGGCGAAAGCTGTCGACAACAAACGGGCGGCTGGTGAATCTGTTGGCCCTTTGGCGGGGATTCCGGTAGCCGTCAAAGATGTTGTTTGCCACAAAGGGCAGCCTTGCACTTGCGGTAGTAAGTACCTGAAGGATTTTATCCCGCCCTACTCGGCCACTTCTATCGAGAAATTGCAAGCCGCCGATGCTGTTCTACTTGGTCGGACGAACATGGATGAGTTTGCGATGGGATCATCCACTGAGAACTCTGCCTTTCAAAAGACTCACAACCCCTGGAAGCAGGATTATGCCCCCGGAGGATCTTCAGGAGGATCTGCGGCTGCAGTCGGCTCTCGCATGGCACCACTTGCAGTTGGTAGCGACACAGGGGGTTCCATTCGGCAGCCAGCCAGCTTTTGTGGTGTTGTGGGAATGAAGCCAACGTACGGCCGAGTCTCTCGATATGGATTAGTCGCTTTTGCCAGTTCTCTTGATCAAATCGGTCCGTTTGGAACCGATGTCACCGGAACGGCAGCCTTGTTGCAAGCCTTGTCAGGACATGACCCACTTGATTCTACTTCTATCAATAAACCAACCCCAGACCTGCTAGCCGATCTTAATCAACCACTTGAGGGACTGAAGATAGGCGTTGTGAAAGAGTTTCAAGCTGACGGTATCGACGAAGATGTGATTTCAGCGACTGACGAAGCGATTAATGTGTATCGCTCGCTTGGAGCAGAGATCAAAGATGTCTCATTACCGCATGCTCGCTATGGTGTGGCCACCTATTACATCATCGCACCTGCGGAAGCCTCCAGCAATCTCTCGCGTTACGATGGAATTCATTACGGGCACCGAGCGGAAGAGTTTAAAGATTTGACGGACATGTATCGCCAAACGCGAGAAGAGGGATTTGGTCCCGAAGTCAAACGTCGAATCATGATGGGAACCTACACTCTCTCTGCCGGATACATCGACGCCTATTACGTCAAAGCTCTCAAAGTCCGCAGACTGATTCGAAATGACTACGACGATGCGTTTCAGGAAGTTGATTTTATCGCCTCTCCAGCGTGCCCAACTCCCGCTTTCAAGATTGGCGAGCTGATCAATGACCCTCTGGCCATGTATCTCTCGGACATGTTCACATTGGGGGCAAATCTGGCCGGGATACCGGGAATCAGTATTCCCGCCGGCATGAGCAGCGAAGGGCTTCCGATTGGCCTGCAATTGTTGGGGCCGCCTTTGGAAGAAGCACGACTGCTACGAGCCGCCAGAATGTTTGAGCAGGCGACCGACTGGCATCAGAAAGTCCCCGAACTCGTCGCACAGTAATGACAGATAGAGACCTCAGCCTCCCTGCAGGATATTCACGATGGACTACAAAATTGTCATTGGACTGGAAGTCCACGTTCAACTGTTGACCCAAACGAAACTCTTTACGGCCTGCACCACCGAGTTCAATCCTGATGCCCCCAATACGCAGACTCAGCCGCTTTGCATCGCCCTGCCCGGCACATTGCCGGTGCTGAATCGACATGCTTATGAGCTGGCCGTCAAGGCGGCATTGGGGCTCAATTGCTCGATTGCCAAGTTCACGAAATGGGATCGCAAGCAATACTTCTATCCTGACTTGCCCAAAGGCTACCAGATCAGCCAATACGATATGCCGATGAGTTTTGATGGCTGGCTGGAAGTTGATGACGCAGATGGCCACAAAAAGAAGATTCGTATCCTTCGCGCACATCTGGAAGAAGATGCTGGCAAGAATATTCATGATGAAAGCGGTCGAGGCGAAGACAGTAAAGTGGACCTGAATCGTGCCGGAACACCTTTACTGGAAATCGTCTCTGAACCGGACCTTAGTTCCGCCGCAGAGGCTCGGCAGTATCTTGACGAGTTGCGATTGATCATGCAGTACCTGGAAGTCTCCGACTGCAATATGCAGGAAGGCTCACTCCGTTGTGATGCCAACGTCAATCTTCATATCGTTCAGGAGGATGGCCAGATTGCGCCGACTCCGTTGGTGGAAGTCAAGAATCTCAATAGTTTCCGCAATGTGGAAGCGGCTATCGATTTTGAGGTCGAACGACAACTGGAAGAGTTTCAACTGACAGGGCGTAAATGGGGCGACCCAGGCGTCATGAAAGAGACTCGCGGCTTTGACGCAAATCGAGGGACAACATTCGCGCAGCGTGGCAAGGAAGACGCCGCCGATTACCGTTACTTTCCCGATCCCGATCTTGCACCGGTCACGATGACGGATGAAGAGATCGATGCGATTCGTAAAACCATGTGCGAACTCCCCGCAGATCGTCGGGAACGGATGCGAACCGTTTACGAACTTTCAGATTATGATCGCGAAGTGATTATGAATCATTCGCCGCAACTCTCTGACTATTTTGAAGAGACTGCAAAGATCTCAGGTGACGGGAAACAAGCCGCCAACTGGGTTACACAGGATGTGCTTCGGGAGCTGAATGACCGTGATCTCGCGATTGACGAATTCCCAGTTCGCCCGGTTGTTCTAGGTGCCATGGTTAAGAAAATCGTGGATGGCGATTTGACCGTCAAGAGTGGGCGTGAAGTCTTTGCCGCATTGCTGGAAACCGGGCTGTCTGGGAATAGCCTCTCCCCTGCAACTGTCGACCAGATTATTGAGGAAAAAGGATTGGCTGTCGTCAAAGATACCGGAGCCATCGAAGCTACCATCAAAGAAGTGCTCTCTCGCGATCAGAATGCAAAATCTGTCGAAGATCTGAAGGGTGGCAAACAACAAGCCGCCGGTCCGATTATTGGGCAAGTGATGAAGGAAGTGAAAGGGGCCGATGCCAAAATGGTGCGAGAGATGATTCTCAAAATTGTGCAGGACTCATGACTTCTGCCGACCGCGAAAAATGGGATAGAATATATTCGCAGAAATCCGCTACTACAATTCCTCCTGTGGATGACTGGCTGTTGGAGTGTGTCGAGGAACTGACACCGGGAAGAGCACTTGATTTGGCTTGCGGACTGGGGCAAAACGCCATGGCGCTCGCAAATCTTGGTTGGGATGTGGATGCTGTTGATATCTCGCAAACAGGCTTGGACCTAGCAGCTCAACATGCCCGGTCTCAAGGGCTCGAAATTAACTGGGTTTGTGCCGATCTGGATCATTGGATTCCAGATAAATCCTATAACCTCATTGTGCTGTTCCGATTCCTGGATTGGGCCACGATTCCTTCGATTGTCCAGCAGGGACTGAATGTGGAAGGGGTTTTCTGTTACGAAACATTTTCTTCGACTCAAATGGACCGTTTAGATAACCATCTCAGGAATTCCCAATTCACTGTGCAACCGGGCGATTTCGATCAGTATTTACCGTTTTTGTCGGTCCTACGAAGCGAAAACACAAAACTTGCCGACCGTGATGTTGCCAGGTTCTCGGGGCTGCTTTCAGAGACATAGACAAACGACCACAAAGAAATACCCCGTCGACCGTTGAATGCAGACATTCCCGCTTTTAGAATGTAGAAGTCTTAAGCATCCTATTCTGCGATCTCTTTTTCAACTTTTCTCGAAACGACCTATCTCTTGTTGCCTACTGAAAGGCGTTGGTATGGATATCCGCATCGGGCAACCGGCTAAATTGAGCCGAATCTGCGCGATCATTGTTGGCGGAGCCTGCCTGAATTTGATTGTCCTAGAGATCAGCGCACAAGAAAAAGCACCTTCCGAAAAAGTTTCTCCCCCACCGGTCATCTCCGAAGCTGGTCCTCAATCCGTGACGGCTAAAAAGGTACCGGTCTCTCGAACGACCCTCGACCTGAGTAAATTTCCAACAGGTTGGGTGCAATACACTGCTGATAAAAAAGTCCCCATCAATCAGGTTTGGCGAGTCACTCCAGGGAATGATCAGTCAGATGCCGTACTCATGTGTACGGGAGAGCCTCATGGCTATCTAAGGACTGAAAAGAAATATCAGAATTTTGAGTTTACGATGGAGTGGCGTTTTCCGAATGACGCCAATGGAAATAGTGGAGTCCTGATTCATACCGGCCACGAAGATAAAATCTGGCCAAGCTCGATTCAGGTTCAGCTTCACGGTGCCACAACGGGCAGTATTTTTCCGTTGGGAAGTGCGATGTCCGCGAATAATCTCCAGGTTCGCGACTTGTCGCTGACTCCCCAAAAGTGGAATAAGCTTGGAATTAAAAGCCAAAGCGGTCGAATTACGGTTTCCGTCAACGACCGCTTGCTGGGAGAAATCACAGGATGCACCCCCACGGCGGGCAGTATCTCTTTGCAGAGCGAAGGCGCGGAAATTCATTTTCGCAAAATCCAGATTCGCGAACTCACTGTCACCGAAACAACAACTGTGACCGGGGATGGCCGTACTGTGATTATCCGCAAAAAAACAGAAAAAGACGATAACGACGATGATCAAAACGATTCCTGATCGAAGTCATGCTTGTGGGATCTGCTGAGTCAGACAGTGAAACGCTCCCAACCCCCAGACGATGTCAGTGCAATCGATACCAACAATCTCCCGAGTTGGAAAACATTGCCGCAAAACTTCTTTTGCCCGTTCATCTTGCCGATTCGCATAGGTCGGTAGCAACACCACATCATTGGCGATGTAGAAGTTCGCGTAACTGGCCGGTAATCGCTGGTCTTCATAAACAACCGCAGGTGGCATCGGTAACTCGTGAATCTCGAACGGTTGTCCCGCTGGATTCAAAAACGACTTCAGTCGTACAAGATTTTGATGCAAGGGCAAAAAGTTTTCGTCAGAGCTGTCAGTTTCGACCGCCGTGACAATTGTATTCGGGCCGACGAAACGAGTGATGTCATCTATGTGTCCATCGGTGTCGTCACCAACAATTCCATCGCCCAACCAATAAACGGTGTCCACTCCCAGCATCTCTTGCAGTCGTGTTTCAATCTGTTCCCGAGTCAGTGTCGGATTTCGATTGGGATTCAGCAGACAGGATTCGGTTGTCAGCAGCAACCCTTCACCGTTAACATCGATTGAGCCCCCTTCCAGAACCATCTCTCCCTCTCGAAGGGGAAGTTGTAGTTCGTTCGCCATCTGGTAAGGAATTTTTTGATCGAGGTCGAACGGCGGGTGCTTTCCTCCCCACGCATTATACTGCCAGTCCGTAGCGATTAATGACGAGGTGGCTAGAGAGTTCCTGACGATGATCGCCCCATGATCGCGACACCAGGCATCGTTCGTCGGGAAATGGTGAAACACGATTTCCCCATCAGCGCCCGCCTCCTGCAAATTTTTTTGAGCCTGTCTCTCCATTGCGGAATCGTTCACATTAATGTGAATGGTTTCGAAACGTGCCAACACCGCGACCATTTCTGCGTAACGGGGCCAGACCCTTTCAAGTCTTCCCGGCCAACTCTTTGGATTGTGGGGCCAGCTTAACCAGGTAGCTTGATGCGGTTCCCATTCCGCCGGCATTCGATATCCCAGATCTCGCAAAGATTCACTCATCGATGAACCGTTTCGTAATCTCAGAGTACGCATCGATGCGTCGATCTCGAAGAAATGGCCAATGAGTCCGGCTAACATCAGACTGATCTCGATTGATTTCTGCGATCAAAACTTCTTCCCGGTCAATCGTTCCACGAACGAGAATCTGTCCCGTCGGATCGGCCACAAAACTTTGTCCCCAGAACTCGATTCCACCATCGGTTTCTCCTTCGTGTCCAATACGGTTCACGGAGACCACATAACATCCATTCGCGACGGCATGGGACCGTTGGATTAACTCCCAGCTTTCATGTTGCGTTTGTCCATATTCGGCTTTCTCTGAAGGATGCCAGCCAATGGCAGTCGGATAGAACAACACTTCCGCCCCGCGTAAGGCTGTCAATCGAGCGGCTTCAGGATACCACTGATCCCAGCAAATCAGAGTCCCCAGCTTTCCGAATTCCGTTTCAAAAGACTTGAAGCCCAAATCACCCGGTGTGAAATAAAATTTCTCATAGAACAGCGGATCATCGGGAATGTGCATCTTCCGATACAGACCGAGATATTCGCCATGATTGTCAAGCATCGCCACTGTGTTGTGATAGAGCCCTTCTGCACGCTTCTCAAAAAGACTGGCAATCAGAACAATACCCAACTCTTTGGTCAGCGAAGCAAGAATCTCTGTCGATGGTCCTGGAATCGATTCCGCCAAATCAAAATGCCGATGATCTTCAGTCTGACAAAAATAGAGAGAGCGAAAAAGCTCTGGTAAGCAGACAATTTTAGCTCCATGACTGGCGGCTTCCCGAGTCAGTTCAATCGCACGATTGAAATTTCGCTCGATGTCAGATGTACATTTCATCTGAACCAAGCCGATCTTGATCCGTCGAGAAGACGACATTTCATTCCTTCCAGTCATTACACAGGGTACGCCAATTGGTGATTATGATATCGAACATCGTTCAGGAAAAGGAGTTAACCTGATTTTCTCACCGAGGTTGAGATCAGACTGTTCGATGGAATCTGCTTGTATCGGACAGCAAATATCGATACTCTTATTATTCGTAAACTCTGACGGATTCCGAAGTTCTGGTGACGGAACACCCACCGATGTCTGAAGTCTCAATGTTGCAGGAAATCTGGACCGACTATCGCACCGACATCGATGCGGCGTTGGAATCATATTTAGATCTCGGGCCAAATTGCCCGGAGCAGCTACAAGCAGCCATGCGTTACTCACTGATGGCGGGTGGGAAGCGACTGCGGCCTGTTCTTGTTTTGCTTGCATGTGAAGCGTGTGGTGGTAAAGCCGTTGATGCTTTGCCGGCTGCCTGTGCTATTGAGATGATACACACCTATTCGCTCATTCATGATGATCTTCCCGCGATGGACGATGACGATCTTCGCCGTGGAAAGCCCACAAATCATAAGCAATTTGGCGAGGCGATGGCGATTTTGGCTGGCGACGCACTTCTCACGCTGGCATTTCAGATTGTTGCCCAAGATGTTCAGCCACAGGATGTTGCCGCTGCTTGCTGTACCGACTTGGCGGGTGCCGCCGGTGCTGCCGGAATGGTGGCCGGTCAGGTGGCCGATTTAGAAGCAGAAGATTCAGGAATCAAAGATATTCAATACTTGGAAGGAATTCATCGTAGGAAGACTGGTCGGCTTCTCAGTTGTGCCCTGTCATTGGGGGCTCGGATCGCAGGAGCAGACTGGGAATTACGAAATCATTTAGTTGAGTACGGTAAGTCTGTTGGATTAGCCTTCCAGATTGCGGATGATTTATTAGATGTTTCGGGGAATTCCGAGACTATTGGGAAGCAAACACAAAAGGACGCCGATCACGGTAAACTCACCTATCCCTCACTTCTGGGCATAGAAGACAGTCGTGATAAGGCAAAACAACTGATACAAGATGCTCACGAACGACTGAAACCCCTAGGTGAACAAGGCCAGCGTCTGGCGGCGCTCGCGGATTTCATCGTTGATCGTGATCACTGAATTGTGAGATTTGTATGACATTCAAGCACCTCCCTCAAATCGGTTCCCCCCGCGACTTGGAAGGCTTCTCTGACGACCAATTGGAAGAAGTCGCCTCCGAAATGCGAGAGGCGTTGTGTAATATCGTCTCGGATCGGTCTGCTCACTTTGCCAGTAACCTCGGAGTTGTCGAGCTTTGTCTGGCCCTGCATCTCACGTTTGATTTCACCAAAGACCGATTGATTTGGGATACCGGACATCAAATTTACCCACACAAATTAATCACGGGTCGTTTTGATGAAATTCAGTCGATACGCACCAAAGGTGGGTTGATGGGTTATCCAAACCCACAAGAGAGTGAGTACGACCTGTTTGTGACAGGACATGCAGGCTCCAGTGTCTCGACAGTCTTGGGGCTCAAGGCGGGGGACGACATTGTTCATTCTGAAGAAGGACGAAAAGCGGTCGCCGTCATTGGCGATGGCGCCCTTCCCTCTGGCGTGGTCTTCGAGGCCTTCAATAACGCGGCCGGCGTCAACAAAGATATGCTTGTCATTTTGAATGACAACAAAATGGGTATTTGCCCACGCGTAGGAGGATTGGCCGAATATCTGGATAAAGCGCGTACGGCTCCTTTCTATAACGGCTTGAAAAAAGATATTGCCTGGTTGCTCAATAAGGTTCCCGTTGTGGGTGAACCGGTCGAGCATGTCCTGTCGAATTTCAAAGATGCCCTCAAGGGATTCCTTCATGGAGGAATGCTGTTTGAAGAACTCGGTTTCCGCTACATCGGCCCGGTCGATGGACACGACCTGAAAGCACTCCGTCGCTATCTCGAAATGGTGAAAGAGATTGAAGGCCCCGTCCTGCTACATGTCCTGACGGAGAAAGGGCACGGATTTCAGCCGGCTTGCGAAGACCCAGTACAGTTCCATGCACCTCCTCCGTTTGCGCGAAACGATGAGAACGAGATTGTCGAAATCAAGAAAAGCAAATCGCGGGCTTACACGAATGCTGTTGCCGATTCCATCTACGATGTAATGTCTCGCAATAAGAAGGTGGCCGTCATGACGGCGGCAATGTGTGCCGGAAATGGGTTGCAGAAGATTCGTGCCGACTTTGAAGATCGTTTTTTTGATGTGGGGATTTGTGAAGGGCATGCGGTCGCATTTGCCGGAGGAATGGCGAAAGCTGGTGCAGTCCCGATTGTTGATATTTACAGCACATTCCTGCAACGAAGTTTCGACCACATTTTTCAGGAAGTCGCCTTACAGAACTTGCCGGTTGTGTTCTGCCTGGATCGAGCCGGTCTCTGTGGCCCCGATGGCCCGACTCATCATGGCGTTTTTGATTTGTCATATATGCGGGTCTTTCCGAACATGACGGTGATGGCTCCTGGAGACGAACAAGATGTGGCTCCGATGCTTGATTTTGCCATCGATTATGGAGCTCCCGTTTCGTTGCGTTATCCAAAAACGAAGCTGGAAAAAGTCACTCGTGAAGAGTCTCCCATCGAATGTGGGAAAGCCGAGGTCTATTCTTTCGGAGAAGATGGAAACTTCCTCGCGATTGGAGCCATGTTCCCGCGCTGTGTCGTTGCCGCCGAAAAACTCAAGCAGCAAGGTCTCGATGTGGGTGTGATTAATGCTCGATTCGTCAAACCACTCGATGTTGAAGTGGTCGAGCGAGCATTGGAACACGACCGTTTCCTGATCACAGTCGAGGAAAACACGCTCCAGGGTGGCTTTGGCTCGGCCGTTCTTGAAGAAATCGCACAGAAGGGACTCAACAGCCAGCGTGTTCGCAGAGTCGGTATTCCCGACCATTTTGTTGAGCATGGCGACCGAGAAGAACTGCTTGCCGATCTCGGAATGGATGTCGACGGCTTGGTAGCCACAGCGCAATCAATTGCCGAGCGAGATGAATCCTTGATCTAAGTTTGGTTCTCCTTACCGCCTATCGTTGACCACAGGCAAGCTCTAGCCCCAGTTGACATCCCTTCAAGTAATTCTCGATTACGACGACTTCATTGACCGTATGCACGTTCTTCTCTCCACATCCTAAAGTGACGGTTGGCATCCCCCGATCTGACAGAAAATTCGCATCCACTCCACCATTTCCGACGACCAATGTTGGCTTCAACCCCAATGACTCAACAGCCTTCTCTGCCGATTGCACAACGGCTTCTTTTCGATCAAGTAAAAACGCCGGGTATTTGAGATTCCATTCAAAATCGATGCTTCCTTTTTTGCCGGAAGCATTCTTCTGTTTTTTAACGGCTCGCTCAAAAGCTTTTTTCACTTCGTTCAGAATGCGTTGTCGGAATGCCTCTTCGTGACTACGCACCTCGGCTTGAATCTCACATCGATCAGTGACGACATTGGTGGCGTCTCCACCGTTAATGATTCCAAGGTTGCAAGTCCCCCGTTTTCTTCCTTTTACAACCAATCCATGCCAACCGTTCTCGATGAGGTCACTGATTGCCAACGAAGCAGTCCCAATTGCTGAAACACCATTTTCAGGGTGCAATCCGGCATGAGAGGCAATTCCATGAACGGTGATTTTGACGTTATAAGCTCCCGTGGCACCAATACAGATTTCATCGGCTGAGCCTCCATCCCAATTAAAGCAAAGCTTGGGTTGTCCCAAATTTCGGGGGCTAACATATCGAGCGCCAACTAATCCCACTTCCTCTTGCACGGGCCAATAAAAAGTTAATGGTGGATGCGGCATTTTATAGTTAAGAACTGTCAGTAGAGTGTTAAGCACAACCGAAGCACCAGCCCGGTCATCACCACCTAATGCGGTATCGGAGTCTTTGGGACGAATCACATCGCCATCACGAACTGGACGCGCACCAACGCAAAGAGGAACCGTATCGATATGAGCCATCAACATGCGACGAGGGGCTCGGAATGTCCCAGGCAGTTTGACAATCAAATTGCCACAATTTCCACCATAGGGACTTTTCTTTTGAACATCATCTTCTTTGATTTGAGAGGATTTAACACCAGCCGATTTTGCCTTCTGTATGATGACATCGGCGATAGCTCTTTCGTCGCCACTTTTCCCAGGTACGGAAAGCAAATCCATCAATAAGGCTAATGCGTTTTTTTCGCTAAAAGTTGGCTCCATGATTCTCTCCTACTGAGATAAAGATATTGGCGTCATATCACAGCGCATAAAAAATGGGAGCAGCGATGAACGCTTCCTCCCACTTGATCGTTGCAGACAAATGGTCTTACTTGACTGAGTATGTTCCCTTTTTAGAATCCAGAACAAATTCCTTTGTGTGATAGAGGCATTGATAAAGCACGTTTTTGAAGTTTTTACTTTTGCTCTTATATCCTGCTTTTTTAACACTGTCCAATACTTCCTGAAGTGTCAAACCTTTTTTGCTCCCAGCCAATGCATCACGCACATAGCCTTTGAGTGGCTTGGCGTTCTTCGCTCGACGGCGACGAACGGTCTTCTTCCCTGTGGAAGTACTTCCAGCGGGGCGACCACGACGGCCACTCCCTTTGCCCTTACCTTCTAACACAGCAATTTCCTGAGTGACACCATCAAGATCTTTTTGCAAAGCAGCTTGTTTTTTCTTCAGTTCTTCGAGGCGTTTCTTTTGGTCTTTCAGCATTGCCTCGAGTTCAGCCAACGACATGTTGGATGCGTTTGCCATAGCCAATTATCCTTATTCAGCATTATTGGGAGATGGTTTTATTGTGAAATTGATTCGTTCTTAGAACAGAACACTCTCAATCACGAGTCACAGAATAGTCGGCCCTATAGAGACTTTCAACTCACATCCCTAATTGTTAGTCGGCTCTAGTTGGGATCAATAACGTAGCATAGATATTTCTGTATAGTTGCCGAGGAGCGTTATATTTTCAGGCTAGTAGCGACGACTAAATACGAGAGCTTTCTGACGGGTGAATTTCATCCATTTCTTGAAGAGGCTCGCAACAAATGGGGTGAGCCGGGTTCGACTGTATTGATCACCCAGTTTTCGAATTGCTTCTGCTTGTGTGGGATAGGGGTGAATCGTGTTTCCGATTCCGCCAAGACCGATTCCGTGATTCATGGCAACCGTGATTTCGGAAATCAAATCACCTGCATGTGTGGCAACAACAGTCGCTCCGACAATTTCATCTTTGCCCCGTTTCGTATGAACTTTGACGAACCCCTCAACGTCTCCATCCAGTATCGCACGATCTACACTAGAAAGTTCTTGCCTGTAAGTATCAATTTCAATTCCCCGCTCCTTGGCGTCTCTCTCGCTTAGACCAACATGTGCAATTTCCGGTTGGGTATATGTGCACCAGGGAATGACGAGAGAACTTGCTTTTGCTCTCCCCATAAACAATGAGTTGCGAATCACATTGCGAGCCAGGAAATCTGCCGTGTGTGTAAATTGATAAGGGAAACAAATATCTCCCGCTGCGTAAATATTCTTATTTGTCGTTTGGAGATAATCATTAACCGTCACGCCATTCCGCTCGTGGTAGTCCACACCTGCGGCTTCCAGATTCAGTCCTTCGACATTCGGTTGTCGCCCAATGCTTATCAGAATTTCGTCAAATCTTTCTTCCCGTGTCACGCCATCAACTTCAAAGACAATTGCTTTCTCCGTCCCGTCCTGTCTTAACTCTTTCACAGATGAAGAGAGACGCAATTGGACTCCATCTCGAATCAATGATTGTTGGACAACACTGGCGGCATCAGCATCTTCGCGGCTCAATATATGATCCGCTTTTTCAAATTGAGTCACTTGAGATCCAAAGCGGGCAAATGTTTGCGCCAACTCGGAACCGATCGGTCCACCTCCGATGACGCCCAATCGATCAGGTAACTCTGTCAAAGAAAATATATTTTCATTTGTGAGATATTCGACATGATCAATCCCGGGAATGGGGATTTTCGCAGCACGTGCGCCGGTTGCAATAACCGCCTTTTTATAGGTAATTTTTTGGCCCTCAACTTCAACCATGTTGGAACCGACAAAACTCCCCTGCCCCAGAAATACATCGACCCCCAAGTCGGTAAATCGTTGGGCGGAATCATGGTGACTGATCTCTGCACGCATTTTTCTCATACGTTCCATAGCCGCCCCAAAATCGAGGGTTGGCTCACCATTCAATTGAACTCCGTAGCGGTGTGAATTTTTGACCTGCGCAAATGCCTTCGCAGCCGAGATGATCCCTTTTGACGGAACGCAGCCGTAATTCAGGCAATCCCCACCCATCAATGATCGCTCGATCAGGGCCACTTTGGCTCCCATGCCGGCAGCACCCGCCGCGCAAACAAGTCCGGCAGTTCCTGCTCCGATTACAACCAGATTATACCGGCCACTGGGAACAGGATTCTTCCAGTCTGGAGGGTGGACCTGATTGATCAGTTCAAGGTTGTATTGATCTTGAGGTTCGACAGTAATATCAGGCATCAATGTCCCTTATGAAGATTCTGAAGAGCCACTCACTGCGACAGGCGTCTTCCGAAACCGTTTCATGATAAATTTAATCGCAACGGGAAATAATCCTAAAACAATCAGAGCGACAAACAAATTGGCAAGATTCACGTCACTTCCCGAATTAGACAGCAAACCACTCACCCCATGCTCCTGGATCACGGCTTGTATTGTCGCGATCTCTGGAAAACTGCTACCCGCGTAAGTAAAAACAGCCGTGCCGGGTAACATCCCCAATTGACTCACCCACCAAAAGGTTGTCATACGAACGGGGGTGAGTCCCATCACCAAATTGATGACAAAAAATGGGACAGCCGGAATTAATCTTAGAGTCAACAGATAGGAAGCACCTTCCTTTTCCAAGGCCTCATTGAAGACTTTCAATCGCTCTCCAAATTGCTTCTGGAGGGAGTCTCTGAGGAAATACCGACTCATGAGAAATGCCAAAGATGCTCCGGTTGTCGAAGCAAAGCTGACGACACACAAAGCGGGAAGAAATCCAAAAAACCAGCCAAACAAAATTGTCAGAACAGCAGCCCCCGGCAAGGAGAGCCCGGTCACAATTGAGTAGATCAAAAAAGCGACACCGAACACTGCTACCGGATGATCGATTCGGTATTGCTCTGCCCGGCTTTCCTGTTGTGCGAAATAATCGAGAACTTCTGCACTTCCATATTTCTGAGAGAGAAAGACAATACCGCCAACGAATAATGCCGCGAATAACAATCGAACCCAGAGTGGCACAGACGATTTTTCATCTCTGTCTGGATTGCTTTCAGAATGTGTCGGACTCTCGGACATACGTTTCTCATGATTTCATAAATTGCAGCGAGTCGACAAAAAAAGGCATCAGGATTATAGCACTCCACCTCAATCAATTCGCGGAATGTTTCACAAATCAGAAACTTGACGACTTTCTGGATCGCGAACCTTTATCTTCATTAGAAGGCTCTCGCCCAAACTCACATATTCAACGAACTTTCGGCCTAGCCGTGGAGCGCAAGCTCCGCGGGCTTAATCGCACGTCATGCCCCCAGCGTTATTCGAACACTCAACAGCCGTTTCAAGATGTCAAGATTTGGAGATTCGGGGACACACCTTGACCGAATCTTGACCAAATGGTGAATCAAATCTTCCCGAATCTTGATTCCAAATCTTGTGTACTCTTGAACAACTTGTTGGCATCCATCGGCTTGCGCCGAACTTCATTTTGTGAGAGCTTGTCGCTTTTTGTGGGTGCGCATTTTCCACGTCACGCGAAATTGTTCTCTTTCTCACGTTGCAGTGGTCGTCATTTTTGAACAGCCACCGAAACTTATCAGCATTTTGCATCGATCAACGTAAATCCTGATTGAGATCTGAGATAGCGTAATCACTCACCGTTGAAAGTGGAGGGTGGCTGGCGGACGGAGCGTAGCGAAGCCCCAGACAGATTCATGCTCTGTGGGTGACCTGACGGTCATCCACAGCCACCCAAGCAATACACACCATGCTCGTCAAACGCGGTGCTAAGCCACAAGAGGCATAGCCGTAGTATGCGAGCACTGCGGGCTCGTACAAATCACCTGGGACATGCAATGACACTTGAACCAGCCCCAACTGCTTGCGCAGTAGGGCTAGGTTGATGTTGTCATGACGTTCAAATTGCCAAAGATCGATTCGCCGTCCAGCGAACCACGAACGCTAACTCTGGTACGAATGAAATTGCAAGATGACTTTGAGCGATCATTCTTTTGACGCAAAGACGCCGAGACGCATAAGTAACGCAACGGGTTCATTCTCTTCCTGGGTGTCACTGGTCGGCTTGTTCGCCAATGTGAAAAACAATCACGCAGCGGCGCGGCGGCGCAGAGAATATAAGGCAGATCTCCCAGCTAGCGAAACGAGATGCTTCTGCTGGCGCAGTTGCCCTTGTTTCCTCGCATTGCTCGGCGGGCCTCTTTGTTCATTGTAGGCTCAAATCAATGGGTAGCCCCGCAGGCAGACCATTCGATGTTCGCCACAGCACAACTCATGAATAAAGACAGAAGTACATCAAGTTTGAGACCTCTGGTTTAAAAGCCGAAGTGACAGCAGATGGTTGCAATGAGATCAAATTGGAACTGAAAGACTGAATCTCTTTGAAAAGTCTGTTGCAAAAACCCTCTTTTTTAAGAGGGCTTTTTTATGCGCACTACTTATTACTCATTCTGCCCGCGGTATCAACCATTGAGCAACCACAAGACGATGGTCCGAATGGGGAGAGGTGTGGTATTCCGCAGAGCGTGTTCCCCCCTCTGGTAACCAGATCTGATCAAGGCAGAGAACAGGAACGGGGATCGGCCAAGTGACTTGATATCCATTTCCCGCCACCTCGAAACTATGCTCCAGCGTCTCTCGAAGAGGATTGAAGAAGACCGAGTCGGGTGGTGTATTGAAATCACCCATCAGACAGACTGGTTGATCGGTCTCGTTCTCCAGAACTTTTGAAAGCGCCTCAAACGCCGGTCCCCGCGGCATGAAGGGATAGGCATAAATGTCAGCCAAAACGATGCCTAATTCCTCTCCGTCGTTCAAGCGAGCTCGGACGACTCCATACCCGCCGTGATTTTCCAGGAATCCACGTTTATGAGACAAGATGTCTCCTCTTATCAGTACAAACCCGTGGCCGAGGAACTGGATTTGATAGTCTGGAAAGACATCTTTCAACCAATCCTGCTCTGCTCGGAAGCCATGTCCCACTTCAACCATTCCAATAATGTCTGCATCATATTTCTGGATTTCCTCGATCAGTGCCGGCCATCCTGCTTTGGCATAGCTGACATTCCAGAACAAAACTTGATAAGAGGTCTCGTTATTGGTGACTACCTGTGGTGCCGATGAATTGTAGTTTCCCCAATGCCACCAACCTGTCATAACCAGGCTGACCATCAAGAGAATGATAGCCCGACGTTGCTCTTTCATAATCCATTGGCGAACACAAAGGACAAACGCTGCAAGTGCCAGCAAAATGGGGGGCGACGCATAGAAAAACAGAGACAGGTGCGGGATTGTGTCTTTGATTGTCAGACGAAGAAGTGTGCCGACGACTAACTGAAATCCGCAACCAATAAGTAGACAGTGTCACAAAAAACGAATGAGCGATGTGAGACACCCGCCACAAGCACGAACGCATCCTCTCTTCTCGTTCTCCTCTGCATCGTTTACTGCCGAATGATTGGGTTCGGCTAAAGAACCTGAATCGTTGTCAGGCGTGATCTCGCTGGATGGGGGCAAGTCGGGCACGTCAGGCAATCAATTCCTCGACCACACGCCCGTGTACGTCGGTCAAACGAAAATCGCGTCCGGCATATCGGTAGGTGAATTTTTCGTGATCAAACCCCATCAGTTTCATGATTGTGGCCTGTAAATCGTGAACATGAACTTTGTTTTCAACGGCCCGAAATCCGAATTCATCGGTCGCCCCATGAACATATCCACCACGAACTCCGCCCCCTGCCATCCAGGTTGTATAACCCCAATGGTTATGATCGCGTCCGTTGATCTTACCCGCGTTGGAACCTTTTTTGGGTAATTCGACAACCGGAGTGCGCCCAAATTCCCCTCCCCAGATTACGAGAGTTTCATCCAGTAAGCCTCGCTGTTTCAAGTCTTTGAGTAACGCACCGATGGCTTGGTCGCATTGGTTGGCCAGTTGCTGATGTCGTTTTTCGATGTCGTCGTGATTGTCCCAAGGTTGGCCAGCACCGTACCAAACTTGTACGAACCGGACACCACGCTCGACGAGGCGACGGGCAATCAATATCTGTCGTGCCTGAACCCCCGGCCCATACATGTCGAGAGTATGTTTCGATTCGCTGGAAACATCAAACGCGTCGGCCGCTTCAATCTGCATCCGATACGCGAGCTCGTAGGATTGAATACGTGCTTCCAGACCGGAATCTGTGCCACTTCGTTCCAAATGTTGTTCGTTAAGCGTCTGCAATAAGTTGAGCTGTCGTCTCTGTTGATCACGCGGCAGACGTTTATTCTTGATATTGTTAATGAGTTTTTCAATGTCCTCATGCTGTGTGTCAATATGAGTGCCTTGATAAATCCCCGGTAAAAAACCAGCTTGCCAGTTTTGAGATTCCTGAATTGGATAGCCACCGGGACACATCACCACAAACGCGGGAAGATTCTGGTTTTCAGTCCCCAGTCCATAAGTTAACCAAGAGCCCATGCTGGGGCGAATCAATCGAGCGTCTCCACAATTCAAGAGCAGTAAAGATGGCTCGTGATTGGGAACATCGGCGTGCATTGATCGAATGACGGAAATTTCGTCAATCGATTCAGCGGTGTGCTTGAAGAGATCGCTAACGGGAATACCGCTTTCCCCATAATTACGAAACTTGAACGGAGATTTGAATGCGGCACCGGTCGGACGTTCGGTTCGCAGATTTTTGATGGGTAATGGCTGGCCGTGATACTTATCCAACATGGGTTTGGGGTCGAAAGTATCAACGTGGCTCGGGCCGCCATTCATAAAAAGATGAATGACGTGTTTCGCCTTGACCGGAAAATGTCCTCCTTTGGGAGACAGAGGATTCTTGATCGCCGCCTGAAGTGTATTTTGAACAGAACCGGTCTCCGCCAGCATTTGCGAAAACATCAATCCACCCATACCGAGACCACAGCGTTGCAAGAGTTCTCGGCGTGGTAAGGAGGAATCGGGATTTACTGTGTACATGATTGATCAGTCAATAAACTGGAATTCGTTGGAGAGAAGTAGAACCTGAGCTAATTGAGACCAAGGGTCGAGAGATGTCGGTCCCGGGCCTGAGAACTCTTTTTCAGCAACTGACGAGATGCGGCCATTGCCGTCAGTTTTTGTGAAAATGATTTCTGCCGGCCATTGGAAGGAATCGTGAGAAAGAGTTCCTTTGAGGTCGGTGACAAACTCAATAGTTTGACCAGCCGACACACGAACATTCTGCAAGTTTGTCGATTGCTCTCGATTGTGAACCTCCCACACTCCTTGCTGATCTTTCCCTGAGATGAGAATACGACCCCGAACACCATCTCCCTGATCGGTGAGATGTTTTAACCTCGCTTTGATTGCGACCTTACCATCTGCTGGAACCATCCAGCGACGAACGACAGCGTGCATCAAGTCGTTCCCGACATGACCGCCGTTGTTACTGAGCATCGCCCAGCCTAATTTCGCGTCAGGGAGTTTGGCCCCCCCCTGCCAGGCAGTTCCTGTGAAGTGAGGTAGTGGCGTGAAGGAAACTAACATCCCAGCTTCGGGAGTGACGTACCCGTAACCATACTCCCAGCGTCGTTCATCGTTGACGATGACAGGTTGAAAGTCTGAGCTTTCGAGATAAGCCGACGCGATCTGAAGCTCGTTGTGAGAGGGATCTCTTTGCAAAACGCGATGATAGAGTTCACGGATGCCGTTCGATATTTCCCCCTTGGGTAATTTCTGTTGAATGGCTTCTGCCTGCTCCATCACGAACGGTGAATTTAACAGGAACAATGCCTGCTGTGGGACATTGGTTTCAAAACGTTGAGGCGAGTGTGTATCGGGACCGGCAAAATCGAAGGTGCGAAACAGCCCCGGAAGATTCTGTCGATCGATGAACGCGTAAACGGTTCGTCGTTTGGGGTAAGGTTGCTCGGTGATTTTGACAGATTGGCCGCCGAGAGTCGCATCGAGTTGTTTGGAAACAGCCAACATACTGTCTCGCAAAGTTTCGAAGTCAACGCGACGACGATTCATGTGAGAAATCAACATATTTTCTGGATCTTGTTCGGCAATCTCTGGGGTGACGCCAGAAGCCTGTTGGTATGTCTTTGACGAAACGATTTTTCGAATCAGATTTTTGGTTGACCAGTGGTCTTCCATCAAGCTGGTTGCCAACCAATCGAGAAGTTCAGGATGAGTCGGAGGATCGCTGCGAACTCCAAAGTCACTCGGAGTTCGTACCAGGTGATGACCGATCAAATATCCCCAGACGCGATTGGCCCATACTCGAGCTGTAAGAGGGTTTTCGTTCGAGGCAATCTTCTTCGCCATCTCCAGACGGCCGCTACCATTTTGAAACGGTTCGCGTTCTTCCCTCTCAATGACTTTCAAAAATTGACGAGGTACTTTTTCTCCACGACTTCCGGCAGAGCCTCTTAGAAAGACAACCGGTTGAAACAGGTTTTCTTTATCGACCATCCGTAGCGGGGAGGGAGCATCCTTCGGTTCATGCGAACTGGCGAAGACGCCGTACAAAGAGTAGTAATCTGCCGTGGGGACGGGGTCGTATTTGTGATCGTGACAACGAGCACAGGCAACTGTGAGTCCCATGAGCCCGCGAGTAACCACGTCGATTCGGTCATCGATGATGTCGTGAGAGTTATTCAGAAAACGACGCCCCAGCGTCAAAAAACCCATTGCGTGCAGGTCGTTCTCATTTTCAGACGCTTGATCGGCTGCGATTTGCCGCACAATAAATTGGTCATACGGTAAGTCCTGATTCAAGGCATTGATCACCCATTCCCGATAGCGCCACGCATCTGGATAATTGCGATCTTCTTGAAACACATACCCTTTGGTGTCTGCATAGCGAGAGACATCCAACCAATGTCGAGCCCAGCGTTCTCCGAAATGAGGGGAGGCCAGATATCGGTCAATCAGTTTGGCATAGGCATCGGAAGAAGTATCATTCTGAAATGCCTGAAGTTCCTCGATTGTGGGAGGCAATCCAAGCAAATCGTACTTCAATCGACGCAATAATGTTTCACGATCTGCGACTTCGCTGGGGTTAAGATCATTTTCTTGTAACTTTTGTAACACAAATTGATCAATGGCATTCACGGGCCAAGAACTGTCCGTGAGCTTGGGCGGCTCAGGGCTCGTAACGGGTTGATATGCCCAATGAGATTGCCAATCGAGACCATGCTCACTTGCAGTGGCCTCTGGAAGATCAGAAGCAGGCCAAGGAGCTCCCATCTCAATCCATGTTTTGAGGTCGGCAAGCACGGAGTCTGCCAGTTTGCTATCGGGTGGCATTTGGGTGTCGAGAGGATCGTGCTGTAACACGGCCCACAAGCGGCTCTCGCCGAGTTTCCCGGGGGTCAGAACCGTGCCGGTATCGCCTCCTTTGATAAGGAACTGTCGATGATCGACACGCAGGCCGGCTTGTTGTTTTTTGGGACCATGACACTCATAACAGGAATTGACCAGCACAGGCCGGATCTTAGTTTCGAAGAACTTCTCTTGCTCCGGGGTGATTGGTGGAGCCTCCGCCTGAACAGACCTTAAGCCCAGACACATCAAAGAAGCTGCGAACAATAGGTAAATTCGATACATAAGGCAGGGTGATTCGCTGAGAAAAATGTTTTGTAGGCAGGACGGAGCGTGTGTCTGCCCCGCACCTCTATTATAGTTGGTTATCGGCAGAGAAAACAGGTTCTCTGGACGGAACCGTAAAATGTAGGAATTTGTGGGGAAGTGGCATTTTCTCCTGCTGACTGGGCCAATTCGTCATGGGAAACATACATATTCCCGGCAAGTCCGACGTCATCATACCTTTTGAATCTACAGAGATTTAAGATGAAACGCTTCTTCTTGATGTGTCTTTTCGCTGTGTCCATGCTTTCATCTCTGGAAGCCGGGCTATCACCCCACAATGTCGCGGTCATTGTGAATGAAGATAGCTGGACCTTGAAAGCGGTCGCCAACGAATACATTCGCTTGCGAAATATCCCCCCATCAAACGTCATTTATCTGAAAGACATCCCCGACACTTGGGCCATCGATGTTGAGCAGTTTCGTCAGCTCATTCTGAAACCAATCATTTTGACGATTTCAGAACGAGGGATCGCCAACCAAATTGAATGCATCTCTTATTCGGCTGACTTCCCCTGGCAGATCGGCCTAAAATCAGACATTGATAAAACTCCCGGCCAAAAGCCACCGCATTATTTGACTCCCTATGGCTCGCTGACCGGTATGACGTATCTCGTTGAATATGTGTTTCGCGAAGACATCAACTATATGCAACTCAGCTCGAATGCCTATTTCCGAAAGCGAGTTCAGGCAGGTGGTGCCTTTCTCCCCAACGAGAGCGAACGAGTTCAATATCGCGAAACGCTCAAAATGCTGGAAGAAAGCCGGTTCAACGATGCCAAAAAAATTCTGGAGCGGTTGTTGGACACTCACGATCATGTCGGCTTGCTATGGTATCACTATGCACGTTGCTTGACTGAGGATGAAAAATATCTTGATGGTCTCAAGGCATTGGAAAAAGCGGTCACAAATGGTTTTGTAAATGCTGAGCAGGCTGAGCAAGATGAGTCGCTTCGTCCCTTACGCTCGACGGAAGGCTTTCGTGATCTACTTACTAAAATGCGAAACCCTTTATTTGAGACCGAAGACGCTTATGCCTTCTCTCATCAGACCTCTTACAATCTTCCATTCACGAAAAAACCTATCCACTACATGATGTCCACTACATGATGTCCACCATGTTGGGCGTCACTGTCGGGCGTGGAAACTCAGTCTCCGAAATTATGAAAAGTTTGCGTAGCAGTGTGGAGGCGGATGAAAATCTTCCGGCATCCTCGTTCTATTTTTCGAGAACCAAAGACATCCGCTCAACAACACGCGATGCCTGGTTCGATGCTGCTGTTGCTAAATTGCGCGAAACCGGTCGTCATGCTTTGATCATCAAAGATGATGTTCCCAAATTCCGCCGAGATGTGGGAGGCTTGATGTCTGGCACTGCCGGTTTTGATTGGCCCAAATCGCAATCCAAAATGACACCGGGAGCAATTTGCGAACATCTCACCAGTTTTGGTGGAATGATGAATGATGACGCGACACAAACTCCCATCAGTGAATGGATCCGCTATGGAGCCTCGGGGACCAGTGGAACTGTTTTCGAGCCTTACGCCTTGCAGCCCAAGTTTCCGACCGCATTTCTGCATGTTTATTATGCGCGCGGCTACTCTCTGGCCGAATCGTTCTATCTCTCCGTGCAATCTCCTTATCAGTTGCTCATTCTTGGTGACCCTCTTTGTCAGCCTTGGGCCAGTCCCCCCCGATTTAACCTCGAGTTTGAGCCGGGACAAGAATTAGGATCCTCGGTTCCACTTCTCACTCAACCTAAAGACGAAATTGATCGCTTTATTGTTCTGGTTGATGGCGTTGAACAGTCGAGTTCGATACCCGGCGTCCGAGATTTCTTGAGAGTCAATGATCTTGAGGATGGCAGTCATGAGTTAACCGTGATTGCCACCGCAAAACAACAGCCTCAAACTGATGGCCGAAAGTCTGTTCCATTCAGTGTCAAACGGTATGGAAAGAGTATCGACTTGGCTTTGCAAACGAAAAATCCTGATGATCAACCAGAGGGTTGTTGCAGCTTGGGAGAAAGTGTCTCCTTGAAGGTGACCTGTAAGGATGCAGAAACGATCAAGATTTATCAGTTCTCCAAATTACTTGGTACGATCGAGGGAGCCGAAGGGGAACTGCAAGTCGCCGCAGATGTCATCGGTCTGGGGGAGGTTCAACTTCATGCCATCGGAGAAGGAGATGGCTGGAGCATTCGCTCAAAGCCTTTGTCGGTCAAAATTGCACCTCCGCCACTCCGTAAAGCAATCGGACCAGCACGAGGCTTACCATTGAAGCCCGGAGTATTGTTGACGACTCAAACTGGTAAAGTCGAATTACAAAACACTCGTAATACCGACTGGATGCAAGCCAACGGCCTGAAAATGGATGACACCTTCGAACTGACCGGTTATCACGACGCCGACCAGCAGGACCTCTACCAACTGGAAGTCAGCAGCGGGTTTGATCTCGAAGTCACTTTAAATGGTGTCCCGGTTGAATTGCCCCCCTCCGAGAAGGTATTTCGTTGCGTCCCCTTGTCACTCGATAAAGGGAGACATCAGTTGTCGATTAAAGGGACGATGATTCATAACGGCGACCTGAAAGTTTATTTTGGCAATCAAGGCCGTCCCGGGATGGGAGATCAGCTCTTCAAAATCCGTCGATAAATGCTCGTTACGAGACTTTTGCTTTCATTTTGGGCATCAAGCTCGACAGTCCACCATCGACGGAAAAGACTTGCCCACTCACCCAACTGTTTTCAGGGGTGAGTAACCACTGAATCATCGAAGCAACGTCTGAGGGTTCGCCCAAACGTCCTACTGCATGCATTGAGCGTGAGACCTCCTCGGTCATCGAATTTGAGAGCATTTTTTCAGTCATCTGAGAACGAACGAGACCTGGTGCCACGCAGTTGACGCGAATTCCCCGAGAAGCGTAGGTCGCGGCTGCGGAGCGTGAAAGTCCGACGACTCCAGCCTTGGCCGCTGCAATCGCTTCGTGATTAGCCATCCCGTTGAGGGCTGCCGCAGATGACACAAATACGATCGAACCACCCTCCCCTTTTTGCATCACGGGGATAACACTTCTCAAGATCGAAAAACAAGAAGTGAGATTCGCCTCAAGAGTTTGCTGCCATTCATCGTCAGTCGTGCTATGAGCCGACTTCAACAGCAGTGAGCCCACGAGATTGGTGACTGCAGAGATCGTTCCAAGTTTTTCATGCGCCTGTTTAACAACATTGTCGACCGCCGATTTCTCCCAACTATCGATGACGGCATATTCGGAGTCCACTTCTTTCGCCAAACTTGATAGTTTTTTATCAGACCGACCGCATAAAAAAAGTGAATAACCCGCCTGATGAAGACGTTTACTCAACTCGATTCCCGTAGAACTGGTCGCTCCAAAGATGAGAACTCCGTGATCCATAGTAGCTCCAAGCACGTGTTTGTATGATTTAAAAGGAATATGATGCTGGAAGAAACTTTAGGCATCTCCACGCGATTGACAAATGGATCAAATTTTCGATGACAACGGCTCTCTTTTTTGCGCTCATCGCTGGACTGGCAATTCCCGTCGGAGGGTTCCTTGCCTGGTGCGATAAAATTTCTCCCGACTGGGGTGAAGAAGAATTTCATCATGCGATCATTGCTTTTGGTGGTGGCGCTTTGATCTCGGCTGTGGCCCTCGTTCTTGTGCCCGAAGGTGCCGCCAGACTGACTCCTCTTCCCGCAGTTGCCTCCTTTGTTCTTGGTGGAATCGCCTTTTATGGTCTCGATTGTCTTCTTGACCGGCTGGGAGGATCGGTCGCGCAGTTAATCGCCATGATGTCGGATTTCATTCCTGAGGCCATCGCGTTAGGAGCCACCTTTGCGTCGGGAGAATCATCGGCATTTCTGATCGCCATCATGATTGCGTTGCAAAATCTTCCCGAAGGATTTAATGCCTTCCGAGAGCTGACCGGCCAAGCTCAACTCTCCTCTCGGACTGTTCTTGTCGCGTTCAGTTTGTTGTCATTGCTGGGACCAGCGGCGGCATTCATTGGAATCGAATTCTTCGCCGAACGGAATGCCTGGCTGGGCACTTTGATGTTGTTTGCCAGTGGAGGCATTCTCTACCTGACCTTTGAAGACATTGCCCCCCAAGCTGTTCTCAAAAACTCTCGTTTACCGGCTCTCGGCAGCATTGCCGGCTTTGCCCTTGGACTGATCGGCTACATGCTCACGGGATGAGCCGGGACACAGTCGTCAATAGCATACTGGTACTGAAGTATGCCGGTACTGACTATGAAAGTTGATATTCCGAAGGGCAAGCTTCTCGACAGTTCAACTCCGCAGAATTTCCTCAATTTCCACGGCGCGGTGTTCTTTGGCCGACAAATAGCAAGCATCCACCAGCGCCATCGTCTTCAAATTATCGCGTCCGCTGATTTCGAGGGTGCGTCCTGATTCCAATCCGCACAACAAATGAGCCATCGGGCCGACAAATGCATCCGGGAACCAAACTTCCGGCCAACGAGGCGACTGCCAGACGCCAGGTTTTGTGGCACTGATGTAGTCCAATGTGCTGGGAGTCCTCTCAGGATAACTGGGCCAACCGATGGTCCCTTTGGCGAGCCCTTCCGTTCCCTCCAGTCTCCAACGGATCGAAGGTTCGTTTTCACTCCCTTCCACAACGGGCCCAGTCCAAACATCATCCAGTGAAGTCGCACGAAGTCCGCTTTCATATTCCAGAATGTATAAGCAAATACCGTCTTGATGAGGAAAATTTTCTGCCGTCCGCGGGTCGCTGCGAATACTGGCAAAAACACGTTGCGGTTCTCCGAGTAAATAACGAAAAGCATCAAGATGATGAATACTCATGATTCGCAGTGTTACCCAGCCAAGCCGCTCTTGCCAAGGCATCCAATGGGGAACGGCTCGCATATCAATCGTCATCAAGACAGGGTCGCCAAGATCGCCACGCCGTAAAAGCGATTTGCCAGCTCGGATTGATTGGTCGTATCGCATGTTCTGATTGACGGCCAGTTCAATGCTGGCCTCTTCACACAGTTCGACAATTTCTTTTGCTTCGGTGAAGTTCATACCGAGTGGTTTTTGACAAAGAATTCCTCGTAAATGGCTATTATGTTTGACGGCTTCGCGAATCACTTCAATCGTCACATCGGGTGGCACAGCAACATCAAGAACTTCAATTTCGGAATCGTCCAACAATTCCGTGTAATGATCGTAGACTTTTCCAATCTGGTGTCGTTCTGCAACCTCTCTGGCATGATCGGGGTTACGGCTGGCGATAGCGACGGGGTTGAAACCGTTATTCCGATACGCAACCAGATGGCAATCCGACATAATGAATCCCGAACCGATACAGCCAATTGGCACATTTCGGTTCTCGGGCAGCTTAGGAAGATAATCGAGGTCGGTCGAGACTTGGGATTTGGCATCAGACATGATAGAAGACTTTCAGGAACGCAGGTTCCCTTAACATACACAACCCGGATACAACTCGCGATATGTTTGATCTCGATTCCACAACTCAGGACATCTTCCCCGCAGATCGAAAGAGTTTGATCGAACCATTACCGAGCGTTCTCGCGGAAAGTTGGCAACGGTCACGAGAAACACATTCCTTGCTGAGAGGAGTCTTTCTCGAAAAACCTTTACCAGAATGCGTGGAAACGCTGTATGTCTGTGGGTCGCTCGGTCGTATGGAGCAAATCCCGAGTTCGGATTGTGATTTGGTCATTGTCACTGCAAACGACATCTTGCCGAAATCAGAACTCGCGCAAGATCTCTACGGAGAGATTTGGGACCGACTCGAATCTCTTGCCATGATTCGCCCCAAATCGAACGGAATTTTTTCCGAGACAGTGACTTGGAACCAGCTTGTCAATCCCTCACATCGAGGACAAGTTGATGAGGATCAGTTTGTCTATGGGAAACGGATTCAATTGCTCCTTGACTCTCAGCCGATTTTTCAAGTGGACCGATTTCAGGAGCTGCAACGTGCCGTGTTGAATCGGTACTTGCGTGAACCAGAATCCAACAACCCTTCGCAATGGCTTGGGCTGTTGATTGAAATCATCCGCTACTGGAAAGCTCTCGGGGGACGATCTTTGTGGCTCGATGATCGTTCATTGGGAGAATGGCGGTACATCAATGTTAAATTTCGCCACAGTCGGAATCTGCTGATTTTTGGATTGATCCTATTGGTGGGTGAGGCTTCGGCACAAACAGGCGATTCCCGGGAGTGGCTGATGCAGCGATTGCCTCTCACACCGCTGGAAAGAGTTTGCCTGTTCGCTGAGAGTGAGAATCAAAGTCAAATTTTGGACAGCTATAATCTCTTTCTGAGTCAGATGTCGTCTGTAGAGATCGTCAAAATACTTCGGGACGATTCGAACGCCGAGAAAGAGCCACCCGAATTTCGAGAACTTGCCCAAAATGCGAGCCGACTTGTGAGCTCCATCCTTGAGACTCTTAAAACTCGCGGCGTTGGCTGGCCCGTAGAAGTCCGACACGAAGTCATGTTATGATTTGAACGAAGGGCGTATTCTCGCTTTCATGAAGACGCTGCGCCTCTTTTTTGATTCGCAATTTGACATCGCGCGTAAAAACCGCGACTCTGGATATTCGATTGGATATCCACACACTCATCAGATGACATCACGGAAAGTCTTTCCATGCGCAAGTTGCTTTGTCTGGGCCTGTTTTTATTGACGACAACTCTCTCTGCAGCCGAGAAACCCAACATCCTGTTCATCGCCATTGATGACCAGAACGACTGGATCGGCTGTTTGGGAGGCCACCCTCTCGCCAAAACTCCCAACATCGACAAGATCGGCAAAGCGGGGACCATCTTTCTAAACGCCCATTGTCAATCACCTCTTTGCAATCCCTCACGCACCAGCCTGATGACCGGCAAACGCCCCTCCACCACAGGCGTTTATGGTCTGGCTCCATGGTTTCGACAAGTCCCTCAATGGAAAGACGTGACCAGCTTACCTCAGCACCTCAAAGCCAACGGCTATCACACCTACTCCACCGGAAAAATTTATCACGGCGGTTATGGTCGCAGAAAGACAGACAACGAATTTGAGACACTCGGCCCCGCAGCCGGTGTCGGCGCACGACCGAAAGAAAAACTGGTCAAGACCCCTGCTCCACATCCGCTCGTCGATTGGGGTGTCTTCCCGCATGAAGACAAAGACAAACAAGACTACGTCGTTGCATCGTGGGCTGTTGACCAGATCGAAAAAGGCCCCAAAGATCCTTTCTTTCTCTCGGTCGGTTTCTTCCTTCCACACGTCCCCTGTTATACGACACAAAAATGGTACGACATGTACCCCGATGACGACTCCGTGTTACCTCCCGTGAAATTCGACGACCGCAAAGATACCCCGCGTTTCTCGTGGTATCTCCATTGGAAACTTCCCGAACCACGACTGCAATTTCTGCAGGAAGCCAACGAATGGCATAACCTGTGTCGATCCTATTTGGCCTGCACCAGTTTTGTCGATCATCAAATCGGTCGCATCATGACGGCTCTCGATGCCAAAGGACTTCGCGACAACACCATCATTGTTTTGTGGTCGGATCACGGTTGGCACATCGGCGAAAAAGAGATCACCGGCAAGAACACACTTTGGGACGATGGCACACGTGTGCCGTTGATTTTTGCCGGTCCCGGTATTACAGCCGGAGGCAAAGTGACTTCGCCCGCGGAATTATTGGACATCTACCCCACGTTAAATGAACTTTGCGGACTCTCACCAGTCGAGGGACTTGAAGGTCACTCACTCGTGCCGCAACTCAAAGACCAGAATGCCATGAGAAAATGGCCCGCCATTACGACACACAATCGCGGCAATCACGGCATCCGCACAGAAAACTACCGCTACATCCATTACGCGGATGGCTCTGAAGAACTTTACGATTTGGAAAACGATCCCAAAGAATGGAACAACGTCGCGGCAGAACCCGGTTACGCCAAGATCATCGCCGAGCATCGCAAATGGTTGCCGAAAATCGATGTCGATCCGGTCCCCGGCAGTGCTCATCGCATCCTGACACTCAAGAATGGTCAGGTGAATTGGGAAGGCAAAGACGTCGCCCCGACCGATCCGATTCCCGAGATTGATTGAGCGATCGTTCTAGTTCGATTTTGCATTTTTAATATGGAACATGCACCATGCGCTCTCTGATCGTTGTTTTCTTAGCGATATTTTCTGTCAATCTGTCACAAATTGAAGCCGCACCTCCAAACGTCATTTACATCATGGCCGATGATGCGGGGATCGGTGACTTTGGTTGTTATGGCGGTGAAATTATCCGCACGCCGAACATTGATCGCATGTGTGCGAAGGGACTCAAGTTCACTCAGCATTATTCGGGGAGCACGGTGTGTGCTCCCTCGCGCAGTGTCTTATTGACCGGCCAGCATACGGGACACACTCGTATTCGCGGTAACGGCAAAGGTGCTCACTTGCTTGACGAAGATGTCACCATTGGTGAGATCATGAAGCAAGCCGGTTACGTCACTGGAGCCATGGGAAAATGGGGAGTTGGTTCGGAATCCGATGCCGGCGCACCCTGGAAACAGGGCTTCGATCACTACTTCGGTTATCTCAATCAAAGTCGGGCTCACCATTACTATCAGGACTATCTCTGGAAAGACGGCAAGAAAGTTCTCTATCCTGATAACCCCACAAAACGAACTCATTACAGCCACGACCTGTTTGCGTCAGACGCCCTTGAATTTATTAAGCAACATCAAAAAGAACGATTCTTCCTCTATCTGCCGTTTACAATCCCGCACGTCGATCTCGACGTTCCCGAGGACTCCAAAGCCGAATATCTGGGAAAACTCGAATCCGAAAAACCGTACGGCACACCGGGCGGACAACATTATCGGCACGAGAAATACCCTCACGCCACATTTGCCGGGATGATCACTCACATGGATCGCGACATCGGTCGCATTATGAATCTTCTCAAAGAATTGAACATTGATGAGAAGACACTCGTCATGTTCACTAGCGATAATGGAGCGACTTCCGCCGGTGGTGCCGATCCTGACTTCTTCAACAGTAATGGGCCGTATCGTGGCATCAAAAGAGATTTGTACGAAGGTGGCATCATCACGCCGATGATCGCCCGCTGGCTGGGAGTCATCGAACCGGGACGTGTGACCGATCATCTCTCCGGCTTTCAGGATGTCTTACCGACTCTCGCCGATCTGGTGAACGTCGATGCCCCCGATAACATTGACGGCATCAGCTTTCTGCCGACGCTGCTCGACAATCCGACCCAACAGAACAAACACGAATACCTCTATTGGGAGTTCTCTGAACAAGGCGGTAAACGTGCGTTGCGTCAGGGAGATTGGAAAGTTGTGCAATTGAAGGTCAGTTCCAAAAAACCAAAAGCTCCCGAGTTGTACAACCTGAAAAACGATCTGGGAGAAACGACCAACCTCGCGAAGCAACATCCCGAGAAGCTGAAAGAACTGGTCAAACTCATGGACGAAGCTCATACCCCGAGCGAGAAATTCCCACTGTTCACGAGTGAGAGGTAGGGCCGGTTCCACCGGCCATGATGTTGCGACAATTCCATCAACATCTAATTCACCATCATCGCAACAAAAAAAGCCCGGCACTAATCAGTGGCCGGGCTTGAATTTTGATCCAAGATGGAATTCCACCTTTGTTACTGTTTCGTAGTTCCTGTTTCGGAGCGTGCGGAAGCTGACGGGTTGGACGGAGCTTCTCGATCATCGTCGCTGGCTTGCACGTTGCCGCCGGAGGCCCAGTTTTCCACCTTCCAGAATGGATAGGTATCTTTGACGCTGCGACCAATGTCTCTCAGGATCGAAGCGAACTTGGCCGTGTTCATGTCGCGATTATCAACCACTTGTTGCAGAACGAAGCGACGGTTTGAGGCGATGTAGGCAAAGAACTTGCCATTCCCCATACGGTCGTTCTCGGCCAACAATCGCAGCAATGCTGTTCGTGGAACATCGGCCGCCGAGCGAGGCAAAGGATCGAGCCATGCCATCACCCACACAGAGGCTTCGTCTTTGGAAAGGACCGAAGACATGGTGAAGTTCCATTCGTCCCCGTCTAAGGCTGTGCGAAAGGCGAAGTCGTACCGTTTTTCGGTCTTTTTCGGCTGCAAGCCCATCGCTTCGAGCATTAGCCCCAATTGTTCTTCATTGAGACTTTCGAGGGTGGTTTTTCCGCTTTGTGCAAACGCGGAACCGCCCCCCACCAAGGCACCTGCGGACAATCCACTTAACAACAGGTCTCTTCTGTTCAGATTCATCGGGGACACTCCTTTGTCGCCAGTCGTAATCGTTCAGATCAACTCTTCATCCTTTTAGTTGATTTCAGTCTGAACGCGAAGTCGAATTTCTCGATAGATGTTTGTTTTTCAGGGGTTTTACCTTCCAAACAGATGCTGTAAACAGATTTGTGACCACGTTTCAAACGTGTCAATCTGGTCTAACAGTTGTTCCGGTTGCGCAAACCCTGTCTCTTGTATCGACTCTTCCGCAGGGAAAACTTTGGGCTCTTCCAGGTCAAATATGTGAACAATCCCTAAATGGACCTTTCCGACCTCGGTTTCGTCATCGTTGATGAGCCCCACGAGCTGTTCGCTGAACGGGGATTCAATCCTCACTTCTTCATCCAATTCCCTCTGCATCCCGACCAGATAAGGCTCGCTGTCTCCTCCCTCATCCTCGGCAGAGATATGGCCTCCAATGCCGACCGATTTCTTCGCATGCAGTCGGCTTTCTCCCCCGCTTCCTCCACGTACATAATTGAAGATTTTGCCATCGCAGCGAAAAATGCAGTAGGGAATCAACTGTTTGAAGCTGGGGTCTTCTTCCATCTGAGGTCGCGGCTCATATCGCGTATGCGCGGGATCGAGCAGTGTCTTCAAATAGGGATCGACATTCTCGCAAAACCCTTGGAAGTGTCCCACTTCGTGAAAGAGAAGTGTGGGAACCACCATGATCTGTTCAACGTCGCTCATCAGAGAAATCCTTTTGAGTAATAAAATAATAATCGATTTTGATTCGAGGCTGTGTCAGTTTAAGCAGTCCCGAGTAATTGACGTACGGCCAAGCCAATATCGTCCTGTCGCATCAGAGATTCACCCACAAGAATCCCCTTCACTCCGAACTGTTTCAAGTGAAGTACATCTTCATACGTGCGAATCCCACTTTCGCTCACCAACAAGGTTTCATCGGGGACATCTTTCGCAAGATCAGTCGTGTGTGACAATTCGGTGACAAAAGTTTTCAAGTCGCGATTGTTAATCCCCAAAAGTGGCGGGTCGAGTTTCAGCACTCGTTCCAGATTTTCGGGATCATAAATCTCAATGAGACATTCCATCCCCAAGTCTGACGCTTGAAAATACAACTCGCGTAAGTTGCAGTCGTTCAAGCATTCGGCAATCAAGAGAATGCAATCAGCCCCGGCAGCACGAGCTTCAACCACTTGATAGGGATCGATGATAAACTCTTTCCGCATCACGGGAATTTCAACTGCCGCACGAACGGCCTTCAGGTAATCGAGATGCCCCTGAAAATAAGGTTCATCGGTGAGAACACTCAGGCAGGCGGCCCCATTCTCCTGATAAGTGAGGGCAATCTCGACAGGATCGAAGTCTTCACGAATGATTCCCGCAGAGGGCGATGCTTTCTTGACTTCGGCAATGAGGCCAATTTCGTCGGCATTTTTCAGAGCTGCCACAAAATCGCGAACTTGACGAGCATCGGCAAGCTGTGCCTCCAACTCATGGAGCGGGCATAAGGTTTTTGCCTGTTCAATTTCTTGCCGCTTGTCAGCGACGATTTGATCTAATACGTTGATCGACATATGATGTGATTGTTTTGAAGATGACCGGAAAATCAGGGGAGGGTCATAGCGAAATCGGATTGTTTTTCGCATCATAACTCGCACAGCATCAGTTCCCAACCGTCAAGCTGGCCCGATCTATGCAGTCTTTCGATCTCCCTCTGATTCTGTGTCTGCTGCTCATTATTGCACCGATTGCGGTCGGCCTCGTCTTTTGGCTGCAATATCTCTCGAAATCAGAGCGTCCCTTCTGGCTGTTTCCTCGGGAATATGCCCTACCAAGCCGTTCTGCAACATTATTTATGACCGGAGGGCTTCTCATTCTGGGAGCCGCAATCTTCGATTCTACGTTTCGACCAAAAATTCTCGATCAATTCGCCCCCTCACCCCCATTGAGCGACGAGTTCGATATCGAACGGGAGCTGGTCAAAACACAATATTCGATTGCCTTAAATCTGGCCGTTGCGATCATCGGAGCGGTCGTTGTATTGCGTTTACCCGACAATGATCGCAAGCGAGTTGGCTTTCGCACCGATGACCTGAAGAGACAAGCATGGTACGGAGTTCAGGGGTTTCTGCTCGCTGTTGTTCCAGTGTATGCGTTGGTTGCGATGATCTTGCCGCTGAAAGAAACAGAAGAAGCCGTCCACCCCCTGCTCCGCATGATCACGGAAGGAAACCTTGATTTTCGATTTGTGTTCTGGGCATGTCTGTCGGCTGTTGTTGTTGCGCCCATTCAGGAAGAAATGCTGTATCGCGTGCTTTTGCAAGAAGGAATGGTGTCACTCGGCTATCGACTACGAATCGCGATTCCTGGAATCGCGGTCTTCTTCTGCCTGGTCCACTTGTTCCCGGACTCCATTCCTCTTTTCCCGCTCGCAATTTTGTTGGGACTCGTCATGCATTTTCGGAACAGTTTCCTGGCTGTGGTCATCATGCATATGCTATTCAATGCGTTCAATATCTTGCTGACAATTCTCGGCAACCTGCTCTAACTGGCCGAACTCGCTGGCAGCAAATCGACTCGCTTGGTACGCTCACGATTGCAATTAAATACTTTGAGATGAGAAGTTTCTCCCCCTTGGCAAGGGGGAGATTAAGAGGGGGTGCAATCGGGTCATGTGATCGCGAGATGCTTAACCTCTACAACTCATCATTCTGTCCTTTTGAGATTCGATTGACTGAGATCACTATGGAATTCCTCCCCGTTGAAGAACAGATGGCCATCATCGGCCGCGGTGTCGAAAAAATTGTCCCCGAAGAAGAGCTTGCAAAAAAACTCGAAGAGAGTCGCAAGACTGGTACTCCACTCCGAATCAAATACGGCATCGACCCCACCGGCATCGACCTGCATTTAGGACACACCGTCCCAATGCGCAAGATGCGGCAATTTCAGGAACTTGGCCATCAAGCCGTCATCATCATTGGTAACTATACGGCAATGGTGGGCGACCCCAGTGGACGGGATGAGACCCGCGCTCGTCTCACCGAAACCGCCGTTGAACAAAACGCCAAAACTTACCTCGAACAGGTCGGCAAGGTGATTGATCTGGACAAAGCTGAAGTGCATCGTAACGGCGACTGGTTCGGAAAAATGTCGTTTTCTGACATCCTGACATTGACTAGCAAAGTCACCATCGCACAACTTCTGACCCGCGATGATTTCTCGAACCGGATGAAGTCAGAATCGGCCATCTACTTACACGAATGCCTCTACCCTCTCATGCAGGCATGGGATTCGGTGGAAATCAAAGCCGATATCGAACTCGGCGGCACCGAGCAACTCTTCAGTTTCATGCTCGCTCGCGAACTTCAACGCGATGAAAAGTTGCCGCTACAAATCGGTGTGATGTCCCCGATTCTCGTCGGATTGGATGGAGTTCGTCGCATGGGAAAAAGCTTGGGCAACTATATCGGCATCGCCGAATCGCCTTACGACATGATGAAAATGTTTATGCAGATTCCCGATGATGCAATGAAGATGTTCTATGAATTGTTAACCGATTTACCTCTGGGAGAAGTGGATCAAATCCTTGCCGGCCATCCCAAAGACGCCAAAATCGCACTCGGAAAGACTGTGATCGAGGAATACCATACCGGCGAGGAAGCGGACGAGGCGGCAGCACGTTGGGAAAAAGAAATTGGTCAAGGAGCTTTACCTGAAGATATTCCAATCAAATTACTCCCTCCCTCAGAACTTGAAGACGGCAAAATCATGGCTGTCAAGTTGTTGAATCTTCTCGGCCTGTGTAATTCTTCGGGAGAAGCACGACGCATGATTGCTCAAGGGGCCACATATCTTGGAGAAGAGAAAACTCGCATCGAAACTCACGATGAGCTGATTGCTGTTGAAGATGGCCTGCTGGTGAGAGTCGGCAAGAAAAAGATCTGCCGCGTGGATGTCACCGGAAATTGAATTGAGAAGTGGTTAAACCGCGGATGACGCGGTAACAAGCCTCTCTCGTATTCTAACTGTTATTCGCCTAACTGCTCAGGAACATAATCGACCATTCGGCCCACGTACGATGCCACATCTTTATGCTGTGAACTTTTCATACCAGCCTTCTTAATCGCAGGTATCAAGGACTTCGCTGGAGAGCCGATTCGCTGAATCAGATTCATGGCAGAAAGTCGCACAAACGGATCGTCGATGGAAAGCGACTTTTTCAAGACAGGCAATGCCAAGTCGACCTTACCAAGTTGAGCCAAAGCTTCTGCGGCAGCGATCCGCACATCGGGAGAGGAATCCCCGAGCGCCGAAATGAGTTCCCGTTCTGCGGGTTTGGCCTGCTCTCGCAAGGTGACCAGTCCCAAAGCTCCCCACCAGCGGATCGCCGAATCGGGAGAGGACAGCATTTGTGTGAGTTTCGGAATGTTTTGGGGATCACCTTGATTGGCGTCAGCAGCCGCATTCCACAGTTTTTCAATCGCGTTCAAATCTGAATCGGTGGCGATCTCATAAGGGGTTGATGACTCGGATCGACTGTGCATCTCCCGTTCGGGAAGCAGGCCAAGATCACCGGCAGCCAGCATTTGTGATTTGAGTTCCGCTCGTAGCTGATTCAAAACGGATTCATACGCTGGCTCATTGGCAAGATTATTGACTTGCCAGGGATCATTCTGAACGTCGTACAATTCTTCGATTGGTTTAGGGACGGCAAAGAACTTCGCAGGTGGACCGTTCAACTGGCCATCTTGATGGAGAGCGTACCATGCTTTCATACTGTCGTGCTTCCAGACGTAGCTCATGTACTGGCCGAACGGAAGCTCAGGGTGGAAGTTGCGATTATATTGAAACTTGTGATTGCGGACGTAGCGAATCGTATCAATACATTCCGCCTGGCGTTCTTTGCCTCCAAAGACAAAGTCTCTTGGTTGGGTCTGTTGTTCACCAAGAAACGCCCTGCCTTGCATATGTTTTGGAATTTTGACACCGGCCAAACTGAGAGCCGTGGGACCAAAGTCAACGAAACTGACCAGCCGATCTGTGGTCTCTCCCCGTTGGGTCGGAGCGAGATGCTCATATTTCTTTGGGAAACGGATCACAAGCGGAACTTCCAGCCCCGGTCCCCAGGCAAACATTTTGACCGATGGCATACCGGTGCCATGATCGGAATAGAAGAAAACAATCGTATTTTCTTCGAGGCCGTCTTCTTTCAACTCCTGCAAGACATCACCGACCTGATAATCCATCGCGGTGACATTGTCATAATGACGGGCCCACTCTTTGCGGAACTCGGGAATGTCGGGATGAATCGGCGGAACAAAGACTTCGGCGAGATCGTGACGCTGTTCATCGGTGAGTCGTTTGGTGTTTGATTGATACTTTTTCTCGCTGCAGAAAATCTGCGACTGATGGCAAACCGTAAAATTGAAGACCGAGAAGAACGGCTGTCCCGCTTTCCGATTTCGCCAATGGGCTTTCTTACTCGACTCGTCCCATGCCGTTATAGGACGTTTGAAGTTGTAATCTTCCTTCGAGTTATTCGTGCAGTAATAGCCGGCCTCTCGCAGATACTCGGTGAAACAGCGAATTTGTTTGGGAAGCGTAGCGGTCGACCGCATATTTTGACTGCCAAGACGTAGCGGATACATGCCAGTAATCAGACAAGAGCGACTGGGGGCGCAAACACCAGTGTAGGCAAATGCATTGGTATAGCGGATCCCCTGCTCGGCCAACTGGTCAACATTCGGAGTGATGGCGAAATCGTCTCCATAGCAACCAAAGTGTGGTGAGGTGTCTTCGCAAGTGATCCAGAGAATATTCGGACGGTCGTCAGCAAACAGAAAAGTATTCTGACCAAGGAACACCAATAAGGTGAGAAAAACTGAGCGCATGGAGTCTCTCCGAAAGTGAGTCTGTCTGCAACTAATAATACTCGTTCTCAGCAAGGAATGTTGCCCAAAAACAGAACTTCATTTGCTCTCCGAAGTTTCCGACAATCGCCATTTCAACCAAGCGTAAATCGAACGCCCAATCTGCTGGTATCCCGTTTCATTCGGATGGACGGCATTGTTTTCGGGGTATCCATCAACAGGATCGAGATTCAACTCGGTCGGAATGAGAAAACGCAGTTGATCTTGCTGGTCTCCAAAATACTTGATCTGGCGTTGTACAAGTCGATGTTGAATGCGTTTCCATCCCCAACGTGGGTATCGATCTTTGTAATTCGCCACGAAAGCGGATTGTCGTGAATTGGGTGGAGTCGTCAAACATAATCCAAACTCTGCATCAGCGGCGGATTTTCGAACATCTCGCAGCAAGACCTCGGCGTGTTCAAACATGGTATCGATGCGTTGATCGATGCCGACCACATCCTCGGCGGGAGCGCTGAAACAATCATTGATGCCCAACATGAAGATCACATAATCGGGAGGCACACCGTCACACTCCTCGCGAAGATAGCGACTCACATTGAGTATCGGTTTCTGATCTTCTCCCACATAGACAAATGGACTGCTTCGCTTGCGATAGGTTCCATCAGGATTTGGTTCGTATTTTGTCGCAAAGCGTTGCCAAGTCCAACCGCCGTAACCTTCATGCGCCACTCCTGATTGCGCGCGACTTGGCTTGTGTGTTCCTAACATTGTCGTTTCAGGATTACCCGCTTGAGATAGCAAGCGGAAGAGTTCGTTGGGATAGATTGAAGCATGAGTAAGACTGTCACCAACGATCAATAAACGAATTTTCCGTCCTTGCCCCGTATCAGCGGGGACGACTTGTAATTGAGTTGCCGCGGTGCCAAGTAAAGTTCCTCGGCGATCTGACACATCGATCTTGAGAATGTGTGAGCCGACATCTTCTTCGCTGGGAGTGAATGCCCAACGCTGCTGGCTCCATACGCCGAGACTGGAAGACACCTCAAACCGAAACTTCTCGGGAGTCTGTGTCAGTACAACATTATCGAAATAAATGTTCGTCTCGATCCCCGGGACGGCATAAATTTCAGGGGGCAATGTCAGTTGGAGGGGATCTGCCTCCTGAGTATCTTCCGCAAAGGAGACACTGCAGACTAAGGCGAGAAGAATTGCCAGAATGTCACGGAATTTGCTCATCAAAAAAACTCCTGAATTTGAGAGCTTCTATCAGACACAAAAAAACCGCAAGATGACAGCGATTTCTCGCAGTGCAAATTACGGTTTTGAAACACTCTCACAGCCCGTTGAAAAACTTAATTCTGCTGCGAATGATATTTTGAGTTGCGATACATCGTTACAAATCCTCGACGAATCATGTGATTCGCCTGCGGATTTCTTCCTTGCCTTCAACTCAAAACATTCATTCTCACCAACGAATCCGTTTATCAACAAACTGCCAAGCGGAGAGAGCGGGATTCGAACCCGCGGTCCGGTTTGACCCGAACACAGCATTAGCAATGCTGCGCATTCGGCCACTCTGCCATCTCTCCGGTCGGGACGTGGTCACGTCACCAACAAAATGGATTATCGCGGATTCCCGGCGAAACGCAAGAGTCTCCACGGTTCCAAGTGCCAGATTGACACACTCTGATTTTATCGGGTTCACAGTCTCAGAAACTTCACTCAAATCGGTCGTTGACTTGATGGGTTTTCTGGCGTCCACTGATAGATCACCACACATTTTTGCCAGATAAGGGCCTTTTGATGTCTCGTCGCCTCCTCCGCCGATTTGGATTGGTACTAATTTTCCTGTCTTGCGATCATCTCTGCGGAGCAGCCGCACCTGATGGACGGGTGCTGGAAAATCACCTGACTCACGGACCAATTTTGGGCCGTGTCACCTCTCACAGCATCGGAATCTGGGGTCGTACTCAGTCTGCTGGCGAATTTGCAGTTCTTTATGGAGAATCGCCCGATGCTCTCAACATGACTTCAGACGTTGTGCAGACCTCTTCCACGACCGACAACACCGGCTGGATCGAACTCTCTGATTTGAAACCAAACACCAAATATTGGTACAAGCTCGTGATGCCCGGTTTGCATGAGAGAACAGGACGCGCTGGCACTTTTCGGACTTTGCCCGACCCGACATCGCTTGTTGATAACGAACTGAATCCAGCCGGGTTGTTCAATTTTAGTTTTGAATTCGCCTGTGGGAACAATCAGGCCCCGTCTCATGGTATTGGTCCGAGCACTCCAACCTTCAAAACACTGCTCGATCAACACGCTGATGACATTCACTTTTCGATTCAAAATGGTGATTGGCTCTATGAGAATCAACGTATCTATCAGCCAGAACAATGGCTTTCGCAAATCAATGAATCGGATAGCCCCTTACCGTCTGTTGTTCAAGCCGCCCCCACATTGCCGGGTGTTTGGCAAAACTATAAGAACTATCTCAACGAAAGCCAAAACCTGACAGAGTTTCATCGTCACGTCCCCTGTTTTTTCACTTACGACGACCATGAAATTCTGAACGACATTTGGGGAGCGGGTTCTGTCGGCTTTCGTGATCGACGTGCCGTTTATCGTGATGTCGGAGTTCGCGCCTGGTACGATTATCTTGGCTGGGCAAATCCCAATCCCCACACGCAACGTGTACATCTCAGCCAAGCCAAAGTGACTGCGAGCGGCAATATTCTCACGGATGAATCAGCCGACTTCACCGAGGTCGACTTTGAACAGGTGAATAATCTCCACGTTCATTGGGGAGGTGAGTTTGCTGGCGTCAATGAAAACTCACTTGATGGCGTCGGAGGCGACCCGAATGCTGGCGTCTACCGCGTGGTTAAAGTGATCGATGCACATCATCTCAAAATTGAACCTCCGGCGAAAGTTGACGGAACGGTTTCTTACTCTCTCGGACGTCGCTCCTGGTGGAAAATGTCACAGGCAAATTGCGACTTTTTCATCTGCGACACACGAGGTATGCGAATGATGCACGACACAAAAGACCCTTACAAGAAAATTTCCATGCTCGGCCTCGAACAACGAAAATGGCTGATGGACGGAGTTGCCAACAGCAAGGCCGACTTTATCTTTGTTGTGTCGTCTGTGAACTTCATGGTCCCCCATGTCGGCGGAGGCAAAGTCAGAACCAGTAATAAAGACGATGCCTGGACTGTGTTTTATCACGAACGAGAAATGCTGATCGATCATTTTGATAAAATCAACAAGCCGGTCTTTGTGCTAACGGGCGACCTGCATAACAGTTTTGTCTGCAATATTACCGACAATGTCTGGGAATTCGCTGCCGGGCCGCGCAATTCGAATAATCACTTTATGACCGATGAAGGTGATCGCCCCGCCAACGGCAAATTCAAATACGGTCCCCGAGAAGTCGATATCCGCTGGTCGACCCATTTCCGACCAGACATCCCGCGTCAAAACCTGCTGCACCCAACCTATTGCATCGTGCAGTTGAACAACGTCTATAACAATCCCATCGAAGTCGAGGGAGAGCGCTGGGTCGCATACCCCCTGCCTCAAGTGATCTTTCAGTATTACGATGGGAAAACGGGGAAACTCAAATACGCGGAAGCGGTTCGTGCGATCAAGTAGGATAATTACTATGAAGAAGTTGACACCAAGTTTCGTGGTACTGGTATTACTATTGGTACTTAATGCCTCCTTGTTTGCCGATGATTCAGAATCGAAGTTAGAGCGAATTCGAGTGAGTGCTGATGGTTCTCATTTTGTCGGTGCGACGACGGGAAACAGATTCATCGTCTGGGGAGTTAATTACGACCACAACCATGACGGATTGTTGTTGGAAGATTATTGGCACGACCAATGGGACACAGTGGTTGACGACTTCCGTGAGATCAAACGCCTTGGCTGTAATGTGGTACGGATTCATTTGCAATTTTCCAAATTCATGAAGACAACCGACAAACCCGATTCACAAAACTTGAAACAACTCAACAGACTGATCACTCTCGCGGAGCAGACGAAACTCTATCTCGATATCACCGGACTTGGCTGTTACCACAAGCAGGATGTTCCTGCGTGGTATGACGACTTGAACGAGGGCATGCGGTGGGAAGCACAGTCGCGTTTCTGGGCAGAAGTCGCGAAAATCTGTAAGCGAAGTCCTGCGATCTTTTGCTATGACCTGATGAATGAACCGATCATCGGTGGAGCCGCACCACAATCAGAATGGCTAGCCGGAGAACTCGGGGGAAAGCATTTTGTTCAACGAATCACGCTGACACCCGGTGAACGCTCTCGTGAACTCATCGCCAAGGCCTGGGTTGAACGCCTGGCGAAGTCGATTCGGAATGACGATCAGCAGACGATGATCACGGTGGGAGTAATTCCGTGGGCTCATACCTGGCCGAACGCGAAACCATTATTCCACGATCCCGTCGTTGGCAAGCCGCTCGACTTTGTTGCTGTCCACTTCTATCCAAAAAAAGGGAACATCAAAGGATCACTCGAAGCGATCAAGGTTTACGATGTGGGAAAACCACTTGTGATTGAAGAAATGTTTCCGCTGAAATGCTCGCTGAAAGAAATGGACGAATTTATCGATGGATCCCAAGATTTCACCGATGGCTGGGTGAGCTTCTACTGGGGGAAAACTGCTGAAGAGAACAGCCAAGCGGGAGATATTCGCGGTGCAATGATGGCTCAATGGCTCGAATATTGGCAATCAAAATCTCAAGAGCTTCTTCAAGCGACCGACTGAGCTGAATCTTTCGAAGATTGCTGATCGTCGAGCAGTTCGTACTTTTTCATCTTCTTATAAAGTCCGACACGACTGATTCCCAGCGACTTCGCAGTCTCGATGCGTTTGAAATTATTGGCTTTCAACGCATCGATCAGAATTTCACGTTCGTTATT
>JAURQH010000079.1 GCA_030836185.1 Planctomycetota bacterium | reverse complement strand
TGCAATCCGAAAGACATCCTTTTTCATTCGAATGATTTTGGAACGTCGTTTCGACACCTTCAGTTCGACTTCGGCTGCCACAATTTCATCGACCAACGATTCGACTTTGTTCGAAACTTTTGGGCTCGCCAAAGTTTGAGCCGAAGCTGTATTGATCGGAATCAGACAGCTATTGAATAGCAAAAACGGAATAGCTCGTGTGGTGATCCATCGCATGCCAAAATGTTTGGAATTTACAAAGCGCATCATGGATCCCTCCTTGGAGTCACTCAATCTCTTCTCGCAGCACAATATGATTAAGTCACAATGTGCTTCAGAAACGCGGGAAGGTTCAAGAGACGGTTATAAGAGGACACATCGGAATTACCCCTCCGCCGGATTAAGCAGATTATGGGAATCCTTGATCAAATTGAGGTTATTTGACAATTCTTAATCCTCAAGCTTTCTTTATCGTTATAACCGGAACAAATTTTATAAGATGGATATTTTAATTGAGCTAAATCACGCAGTAAGAATGATTTATGAAGAAAGCATAGCGTACTGAGAAATCTCAGAGTGACGTGAGATTAAGGGCCAGGAATGAATTGATTGATGTGAACCAGTCGAGGCGAGCCAGCCTGGCAATCATCTCGAGATTATATTTAACGATTATTGAAGTTGTACGGCATGAGAAGTTGAAGTTGGTGATTGAGATACACAAAACCGATGATGATGGTGAGACATATTTTCGTTCCGATTGTTATCATGCAAGAAAGTTTGAGAATCCCATGCGGTCCACTGCCACATTAGCTCTGACATTGATGATATTTTCCGGAATCCTTTCAGCTGGTGAGCCAGTTCCGCTCCCCATTGAAGATCATTCTATCAATGTAACGGAAACATCGGAAACGCTTTATGAGCAGATCACATGTTGCCCGGAAGCCGTCGCGAATTGTAATGCAAATGGTTGTGAGTACTCGAGTTGCGACTACTGTGATGCATGTCGGAAATGTGATGAATGCGAAGATTGCGAAACCTGCCGGTGCCGACGCTGCATGGGATGCTACAAATGCCCAGGACCTTATTGCAATCAAATGATGCAACATCTTCCCTACTATCCGGCATCAACGGGAGATTACTATTTCCGCCCTTACAATTATAAGCAAATTGCAACCGAACGCATCTTGGGACCGCGTCTGGGAGAATCAATCGAAACTCCCTACGCAGCAACATCTTTCGATATGATGTATCGCCATTTTGAAGCCGATTACGACGCTTCCGCTCCCAACGAACTCGAATTTCGGCCCAAGGCATTAGGGCGATCACTTCCCGATCTAGAAACACTGCTTAGCAAGTAAGTAAGTGTCTTCTGTAAAAAAAAAGTTATCGCATATTTCTCTCCGGTCGATCCTTTTTTCTTACCGGTGAGCATCACGCGGGCTAAAAAGACCGAACAGCGTTATGTCGTTATCAAAACTGATTTTTGACATCTCGAACTGACTTTCAGAATGCACCGGCAAGATTCGAGGCGGTCAAAATCGTCTCAGAAAGGACGTTTTTAAGCCAACTGGCGTTGCCAAGACGTACCTTCATCGCAGTGAATATGATGGTTTACTGTTGGAGAACAGTGTTACGCGGCCTTCGGTTCCGTTGTTAGGACAGGGGCAATTCTGCAAGTCCCTGTTTTACTTGCATTTAGAGTATTAGCAGCCTGTTGAAAAATGCCTCTTTGTGAGTGTGATCGATTTCTCACGCGGTTAATAATCAAACCGGGCGATCTCTTCTAAAATTGCCAAAGTTCATCACGCGGATGATTCCTCCCGCCAGAATTATTCCAACACCCTCTCCTGACCTGACGAACGAACGATTTAAGTCAAATAAACCCGTAGTGTCAAAAAACTGAAACGAACGTCAATTCGCAGCTGATCAACAACTTGAGTGCGTTTGGCAAGTCAAATCTCAGACGAGTTCTTGTGGATTTTCGCAGTCGGAGACTCGAAACACAGATTTCTCGGTGATTCCTGCGATTGAGTGCAGACTTGGACCGCAGAAGAAACAGGGAACCATCGGACGATTTTCTGAGCCAGCTCTTCGTTCCACAACTGTCATCGGTTTCATCGACCGGATGCAGTTACGGGATCTGCCTTCGCCGCTTCGGTATTTTACACCGATGTCAGAACGGAAAAACCCTCAACCGGCGTCGGTGTCCTTCACCTGAGCCGCCAAAGGAGATGAGCTTGCGCGCGGAGGTGAGCTCAACCTGCGCACTTGAGAGAGAGCAGCCAGTCATCATTGGCGGTGTTCACCGAGTTTCCTTCTTTTTCTGAGAAAGGGCGAACTCAGCATGATGATCGAGCTTCGATCCCCAAAAGTCTAAGCCCCCACTTTCAAATATCATTTAAGTTACGAATAGCGAACCTGTTGGTTGAATTTCGTTGGGCCGCGTCACTCGATAGAAAGGAATTCGGCCGCTTCAATCACCGTAATCGTGCAGCAGTTCGCTCATTCTCGCCTGCAAATCGAATGATTAGAAAAGATTTAAGTCGGCCCGGAGCTATATCTCAGGAAACAATAGTAGTTCACTTCGGAGGCAAAGGTTGGATTCTCCAGTTACGCAACACTCTGGGAGAATGAGTAATATGTGGCAACTCTTCACCGCTGATCTCGTGAATGGACCATCGCAAGGATTCACTCACTGGATCGTGTTGTACCTCCGAGCCAACAAACTTCTTCATCGCCGGCAATTGCGATTCAGTTTTCATTCGACCGATTGAGATCGCACTCATCCGACGCACCAATACGATTTCATCCGGAGTCATCCCGCCGACGTCCTTAATGCGTCCCATCAATTGGGCCGCGAATTCGTCATCATTTTCATCCGCCAGAAAATATCCCAACCCCCAGACCGCCGCCCCACGCGACAAACGACGGTGAGTCGTGTCGACGTCTTCCGGTTTCGGAACCTGAGTCCGCATGAGGGGAATCACGGGACGATATTCCATAATGGTCATCGCCTCGAACAAATGAGCCACCTGTCGATCGACGGCCCTCAGGTCTGGCCCCTGAGGATTATCTGTCTGACTCTGCGCATGCTTGAGGAGAACAGGCAAAGACTCTTTGACGGCAATCTTTCGCAGCGCCCAAGCGGAGGAAATTTGGACTTCTGGTCTCGGGGACTTCAGCAGTACAACCAGACGCGACATCACGTCCTCGTGGTCCAGTTGCCCCAGGATCAGACACGCCTGCTCCTGACCGCGCCAATCGTCTGTGTTCAATACCTCGGTTGTGCTCTCCCGAACCGCAGCCTCAAGATCCGGACGTTTCGCAATCTCCAGCAATGCTTCCCGAATATGGATTCTCAGGGGGGGGGACGGATCATTGAGATGATGAGAGAGAATCTCGATTCGCTCCGGTGTGATGAGTGCGATGAGACAATCTGCAGCGACCGAACGGACTTTCGAATCGGGATGCTCCCGCGCGACAGAAGTCAGTTTCAGGACCAGTTCAGGATCAATCTCGTACAATCTCTCGATCGCGGCTGTCGCCACCGGTCCTGCCGGATCTTCAAACAGATTCTTCAACTGCTCTTGAGACCGAGCCGAACCATGTCGTCGCAACAAGACCACGGCACACAACCGGCTGATCAAGGGAGGCGAATCCAACCTGAGGAGCTGTTGAACTTCGGATTCCAGACCGCTCTCGGCGATTTGACCTGCTGCTTTCGCCGCCGCAAACCGAACATCACGCGGGCGTTCCTGTGAATGCACAATAGATAGCAAATCGGGAAGCGACGGTTTGTCACGAAGGTGACCGCATCCCTCGCAGGCCAGAATCAACTCCCGTCGAAGTGAGTCTTCCTGCTGAAGACGGTCTCTCCAGACTTTCCGGATCGTTGGGAAGTTCCATTGAGCCAGCGAGGGTTCGACCAGTTGCCGAAACTGCGTATCCGAGGTGACCGAGGAAAGATACAATTCTTCCGCGGCGTCTCGCGCGTCGAGTTCGATCAACGTCTGGGCGACGGCGGTGCGAACATCCGAGGTCGTCTCTTCCGCAGACAGGAGTTGGCGTAATTCGGGAATCGCAGCTTTGACTTCCTCGAAACCGGCTTGCGAGGCATGACGAATATCGATGGCGGCCGAAAGGCGATAGGAGGCTTCCGGTCGTTCGAGCGAAGATCGCCACAGTTCCACAATGTCATCTGGGAGAAGATCTTTGAGCGGCTCAGGGGAATCGAATTCCGGATCGCTCAACATCAGAAATGTCGGACGCAGATCTTCCGCAGGAACCACTCCTCCGCACATCAGAGAGATCAGACAAACAAGATTCACTGTGAACCAATATCGCATCGAGAGTTCCACCATTACTCGGGACGAGAGACTCGGTAAGTTTGGACGACCAGGACCACCAGACTGACGATCGAAGTGATTCCCATAAACAACCAGTTAAACGGCAGCAGGTCGTAATCGCGAAATCCTTCCATCCGGATGACCGAAAACGCCGCCGCGATCGGGTTAAACATCAGCGCGGATTCCACCAGCTCATGTCCAAACGGATCACCGCGTCCCAACCAGATGAGCAGCGGGCCACCGCAGATCAGCAAGAGGATGGTGTAGGCCGATACGGTGGCGGAGACCGTGCGCCGAAACAAGGCACCGACAGCCGCACTGAGCAACATACAGAACACCGCGGTTATCACTAGGCAGATCACCACCCGCTCCACCTGGTCGAACTGTCCGGGATCAATATAAACCATGATGACGTACCCTGGCAGGGTGGCACACAACACCAATGCCAGGGTCAATATGACCGAAAGGAGCTTTCCCCACACAATGCGGCAAACGGACATCCCCGTCGATTGTAAGAGAATCCAGCCACCCGTTTCCCGCTCTGTGGCGATCAGTCCGGCTGTCAGGGCCGGCGTCAATAATACCAGCAAGGCGACTTGCAGCAGCACCATGATCCCGCCGATGGTGGGGACGTCCCAACTGATCGTCTGGGTCGTCGTGAGAATGGCGAGTGCCAAAGACATTACGCCGCAGATCGCCACGAGCCTCAACAGCCAGTGCAAACGACCGAAACGGCGACAGCGAAACTCTTTCACCATCACCGGATTGATGAACGGAGGAATCAAATTCGATCGGCGCTTGGGATCGACCAGAAACATCACACGTCGCACGAGTCGAATACCGAGATGTTGATCTTGCACCATCGTTCCCGCGTCGCGCGAGCGATCGAAGATTTTGTGATTCAAGCGAAGGGTTGTCCAGATCGCTGCCACTACGGAGATGACCAGAGCGAGCCCCGTAAAGCGTAAGGGGACGTTAATCTGTGTCACGACTCCCCGCGCTCCGACATCCCCGCTTCCCATGAGTGACATGAGTGCCGCCACCGGGGAGAGGCAGCGAAGCCATTCGACCAGTTCCCCTTTCCAGCCGCTGGAGCCAACGAAGAAATAGTGCGGAATGAGCAGCAGGAACGAAAGCGTCAACACCGTGGAATAGGTCCAGCGAATCGACGCGTCCAGCGATTCCGCCAGCGAACTGATCAACAACCCCAACGTCGAGCACAACAGGATCGTTAACAACAGGATCCCGTAGACTCCGCCGATGTCGTGAATGGCCGAGATTCCTCCGATGGTATAGCAGGCGGCCGCCGCCGGCAGACTTAACATCAGAAACAACAGGGCGATGCCGAGCGTGGCTCCCAGCTTCCCAAAATAAATCCGCCCGGGTCCGAGCGGTGAATTCAGCAATAAGGTCAACGTGCCGCGTTGTTTCTCCTTCACGATAGAGGTTGCAGGAAACACCGGGAACAACAGTAACAGAGCCACCAGCAGCCCTCCGGTAAAGAGCTGGAATATCTGTAACGGACGGGTACCACTCTGGGCCATCTGCGGCTCGGTCGGCCAACGCAACGCGACGAGGAGTGCCAACAGAATCGTCAGAGAGCAGGCGGCGGCGACCGTTCGCTTCTCGCGCAGAAAAGTCATCAATTCTCGATCGAGGACAGGATTGGGCATCTCAGTTCCCACTTTCCGCTGACGCTGAGACTTCTGGGACATCATCCCCGGCTGATTCCCGCGCGAAAGTCATGAAAGCTTCTTCAAGATCGGTTTGCAGTTCCCGGAACTGAGTGACCTGGATTCCGGAGGAGACTAAAGTCGCCAGCAGTTCCCCCAGTTCGGCTTCCGACTTTAATGTGCGACATCGAACGAGTCGCTCTGCGGGTGCAGGGACCACTTCGTCCTCGTCTTCCATATGCCGACGAATGACCTCCGCCGCCTGGGAGACGTCTGCTTCCGCATTGAGTTGCACTTCCATCGTACGACGTGGCGAAATCTGCCGACTGATTTCCGCCACATTTCCACAAGCCCGCAGTTTTCCTTGTGCCAGAATCGCAATCCGATGACAGATCCGCGAAAGTTCCGGCAAAATGTGGCTGGTGACCAACAGAGTCTTCCCGGCATCCGCTAGCTTCAATAACAGTTCCCGCATCTCGATCCGGGCTAAAGGATCGAGGCCGTTTGCTGGTTCGTCGAGAATTAATACCTGCGGATCGTGCAACAAGGTGCGCGTAATCCCCAAACGCTGCGACATCCCGTGACTCAACGAATCGACGAGCATATCACGCATGTAGGTCGTTCCGCTCATCTCCATCACTTCTTCAATACGACGGCGGCGGTCGCGTCGCTTCAGTCCGAAGGCAGCCCCAAAAAAATCGAGGTATTCCAACACCCGCATGTTTTCATAGGAACCGAACTTGTCAGGCATGTAGCCAACCATGCGCTTGATCTTCTTCGCATTCCGCACGCAATCAACCCCTGCCACATGCGCCGTACCGCTCGTTGGGCGTGCCAGACCAACTAGGATCTTGATGGTGGTCGTTTTGCCGGCCCCGTTCGGTCCGATCAAACCGAGAATCTGACCGGTGGGAATCGACAAATCGAGCGAGTCAAGCGCGACCTTGTCGCCGTATTTTTTGGTCAATCCCTGAATCGAGATGAGTTCGTTCGTCGTCATCATTAGTTTTCCATCAGCCTGAGGTGTGCGTCTTGAGTGAGAGAGGATAAACTTTTACTACCGTTAGGGCTCCGGTTCTAAAGTGGTAGCCCGAAGGGAGAGATCGAACGATTCAATCTGCCAGTCGGAACGCGGATTCTTCAAGGAGGCCGAATCGCCGAAAGTCCCCTCGCCTGCAGAGAGAAAAAGAACGAGCTGGCCGTCCTCGGAAACGCTCAGGTCGGCATCCCGGTCGAACGTCGCGGCCAGTTGTCCGACCGGTTTATCCCATCGTTGGAGGCTGACCCGCTGTTCACCGTCCCACGCCCAGAGTTCCAGTTGCCCGACAGGTCCCGTTACCGCGATCCGGACATCAACCTGCTCCAGCGAGAGCGGCAACAACACTTCTGGAACATCAAATCCAAGCCACGTCGAAGAAGCGTATTTCTTCTCGAGCCATTCCTGCTTCCTTCGATTGTAGAGCCCTGAGGGGCGCTTACCGTCGGGACCAGTCACTTCCCGATATGGGAGTAGTGGTCCGGGGATCGTAATTCGTGAATTGTCCGGTGGGCGTTGCAGTTCCAGTGGAACGGCCACGAGCGCTTCCCCTTCACGTTGATAGCTGTCATCAATGTTCAGACCGGACTCCCAGGGGGGCGTCCAGAAGAGCAGGTGCGGCTGACTGGAATTCCAGGGGCGTTCGGAGCCGTCCAACAGTTGTGACAGAATGGCCACGCGTCGTCGCTGTTCATCTCCCAGCAGATTGGCGTTCAAAAATTCATTGTCACTCAACGTGTCACTTTCCAACGCCGTCCATTGGTCGCGTTCCGTAAACTGCACACCGATACGTCCTTGCGTGTAATCGATGATGGCGTCTTCCGGCCTCAGCCCTTCCGGAAGTGATAATGTTCCTGTCACTCCTTCTGCATTAAAGGACGCCACTGCCTCGACTCGTTCTCTGATTACAGTCGACTCGAATTCTGCCGTATGGAGGCCGGGCTGAGTGGTCAGGTTTTCCCAGCTCCAGTGAAAGTCATCATCGTAGGTCAGAATTCGGATTCCTCGATGGAACCCCTCCAGATTCAGCTGCATCCGAGTATTCTCATCGCCAGACAACGAAAGGGGCGATGCTTCGGTCGCGTAAAACCCAACGACTCCATCAACAGCCACGTCCCGTGTCCCCGAAATCGGGGTCACAAGCTGCGAGACGACTGCGGTTGGCGGGACATCCCAACCCGCGGGACGCATGCCGAGCAAACTACCGGCGGCCAATAAGGCCAGTACCGGTCCACAGGCTCCAAACCAAACCAGTCGACCGCTCTTCATCAGCCAGACTGCCAGACCGACCGAGAGCAGCGCATATCCCATCAGGATTCCGATGACACCCGAACGTGACGGGATCTGAAAGCCGATCGAACCTTCGACTTGCTCGGTCAGTACCGGTTCCAGTGGGACTTCCTGCTCCTCACCTGTTGAGAATCCAGAGAATAAATCGTCGAGTGCTGAGAACGAAACGACTTGACGATCCCAATCCGTTTCATACTTTTCTACGGGATCGGACGGCTGTCGCGGACGTCCCCAACCGTTCGGGCCTAAGGTCGTGACCAGCAGTTCTCCCTGTCCGTAATCAATGGTGAAGGCGGCCGGCCAGCCATCAACAGAAAACAAAACGTCCACGTCGTCAATCAATAATCGCGTCATTTTGATCGGTGTCTCGTACTGTTGCGTGGAATAAACGCGATTCTTGGCATCGTTGAGAGTAATGTTCGTCAGTTCGACCCGCTCGAGTTCCTGCCCCTGATAACGGTCTTCGAGAATCAGTTCCAGGATCTTCGAATCAACCTGATCGAGCATGACCCAAAGATGCCCGCCACCGAACATCCATCTTCGCAAGGCGGTCTGAGCCTGGGGAGTATTGAGAAGTTCGTCGTTCGCCACAACGATTTGATTGAGTGACTGCAATCCTGTATCACCCACATTCGGGAAATCGGGTGAGAGTGTTTTCCAGTTTCTGCGAATTCCGCGTTTGAAACGTCCAGTGAGCAGAAATTCGAGGGCACCAACGTCCAGACTTTCTACGACCTCCGTGTCGAGGTATTCGGTTTGAGGAAAGGAGTGAACGATTCCGACGCTCGGCTCGTCCGTTTCATACTGCAGCGTGCGATCCAGTTGCATCGATCCGAATCGATCGGGGATGAGCCCCGTCGAGTCTCCCGACGAACGCACCAGAACGTGATAGGAGTAGGCACGATCAACAATATGCTTGGTGTCGGGCACAAGCACAGGCAGCCACGTGCGGATGTGAGTGAGGGGAGGGATCTGCACCCGCCGGCTGTACTGCAATCGCGAATCAATGTCAAAATAGAGGGCGACCTGCAAATCGACAGTTTGCTCGTACGGGTTGGAGAGCGACAAACGCAACAGGTTCCAGCAATTTCCAACTATGGGAAACTCGGGAGCGACCGACTTGACGAAGTCCCCGGCGTACAAATCGGTGCCGTCGTTTAACTCGGCAACCGCGTGCCCGGAGACGCACATCAAGGACAATAGAATTGTCATCGTAATTCGAATGCAATATTGAGATATGGCTTGATGCAAAAATTTTCTTCCGAGGATTTCATCGACCGAATCGGTTTACCTTGCTAACTATGATCAATCATCAGATCAAAATCAGCTTTAAATTATCGAAAAAAATCGCCAGCAATTTCTCACCTCACTCCAACTCTCAAGAAGAACTCAAATTCTCGCCGGAATCTCGGTTCAGAGCATTACGAGGCACCGCTCCCGCGGGTAGGCTTTAGGCGTTTCACTGATCGAACGGAATCCATCGGTCACTGGTCCACGAAGAAATGGTCGTGATCGTCGTGTGTCTTCCTCTAAGAACAATCATTTGGCCAAGCCAAGTTGAAGGAAGAACAGGAATGGGGCGATACGGAGTGCACTAATTAAGGATCTTCGAGTTCTAGCGCGCGGTGTTGATGTTAGCATCATCCAACAATCGCACGTTTGGTCTTGTGCAGGGGGTAGAGCTTCAGGCGGAAGTCGTCCTGGTCCCGGAAGTCGTACGCTTGCCGGCTCAGTGTTTTGATCTTGTTGTTCACGCCTCCCAGTGGGCCAACCGAGATCGATGCAAAGACGTCAACCACATGTTCTCGATGATGAACCACGACTCGTGCGAGAGATGATCTCGTTGGCAGAACAGTATGGTCGATATGGCTATCGTCGGGTGACCGAATCACTGAGACAGGAGGGTGGCAAGTGAATCACAAGCGGATCGAACGACTTTGGCGTCGAGAAGGACTCAAAAGTTCCGAAAAGACAGCCAAAACGGCGAAGGCTCTGGCTGAATGATGGATCATGTGTGCGTCTACGCCCCGCTTACAATCATCATGTCTGGAGCTACGATTACGTACAGCATCAGCCCCACGATGGCAGGAAGTTCCGGATGCTGACTCTGATTGACGAATACTCGCGGGAGTGTCTGGCGATCGACGTGGCTCGACTGAATAGTGAGGATGTCCTGGAGTGTCTGAGTGATCTGTTTGTTCGGCGTGGTTTGCCAGACCATATTCGTTCGGATAACGGTTCCGAGTTTACGGCGCTCAAAGTACGGGATTGGTTGGAACGGGTCGAAGTGGAGACTTTGTACATCGAGCCGGAGAGTCCCTGGGAGAACGGCTATATCGAATCGTTCAACGGGAAGCTCCGGGACGAGTTGCTGAATCGTGAGATCTTTGACGCAAACGTGTTGATCGAGAGGTGGCGGGTTTCAACAGCCGAGGAGTAGAGAGACCCAACTACCACTTAACGAGTGGTACCATTATCAGGGGCAGGTTAGTATTTCGGCCATCAGAAGAGAGCGAAGGTTCAGTGTAAACTGAATACCATCAGCAGGCGAACTAAGTCGCAACTGTATACCTCGACTTGTTTTGGAATTTGGAGAAATAAGAAACATTTATCTTTTTTTCATCAAAATATTTCGATATATTTTAGGAATGGCGTGAGGCCACCCATTCGGGTTCGTTTCAATTCTCCCATCATAAAAACAAGTATGGACGGGATGAAACAGTTTTTTGCTGTTTTCCAGTTCTTCATTTTATTGTCTTCTAAATTTCTGCTCACTTCGTCTACACACAGGAGAAACATTCGCTATGACTCGAAATCTCATGAGACTCAGAAGAGCGTTTACGCTTATCGAATTGCTGGTGGTAATCGCCATCATTGCCGTTCTGGTCGCATTGCTGTTACCAGCTGTCCAGCAAGCTCGCGAAGCCGCCCGACGTTCCTCATGCAAAAACAATCTGAAACAGCTTGGTTTGGCCATGCACAACTATCACGACTTGCATGGGGTATTTCCTTGTCAGATGGGGCGTTTCACCAATAACCCTGGTGGCCTGTATCCACCCAACCAAACACTCTCTTTGTCATGGATTGCAATGGCATTACCCTTCTTGGATCAGGCGCCTCTCTACAACCAGCTTGAATTTGTTCCCCCGGCTGGTGTTACGTGGGATCGCAATAACAATCATGCATCTGCCAACATGCAGACGATTCGTGCGACTGTGATTCCCGTGACAATTTGTCCCTCAGCTGGTCATCCGAATTCGACGAATGGAGTTGTGGAAGGACAAGCTAATGGTTATCGCTGGAACGGAACAGCCAGAGCCGCCCGAACCGACTATGTGGGCAATATGGGCCACATCTGGGGGGGATGGAAAGATTGCGGCGCGGTTCCCGATCAACTCGTGAATGACGCTCTTCCAGGGAATCTGGGGACCAAAGGGGCAAACCCTGGAACACCCTGGGTCAACGGAGAACGTGCAAACGAATGGATCAATGTCAACGGAGTGTTCAACTACGGTGGTGGATTTGATATCGCCTCGATTACCGACGGAACCTCAAACACTGTCGCCGTTTTTGAGCATATGCATTGGCGAGCCGGGAATGGTGCGAATTTCGATTATCGCCACAGCAACTACGGTGGCTGGATCAGTCCTCTGGGGGCCGTCCATAATTTGCGGAATCCCATCAACAATATGAATCCGACTTGGCTGCAGGCAGCGAATGACCTGCGCTGCGAACCTCCGAGTAGTTATCACACCGGAGGTATTCAGGTCACGTTAGCAGATGGTTCGGTGCGATTCATCAGTGAGAACATCGATCACGGTGTTCGCTACAAAATCGCGGTCCGCAATGATGGCTTAGTCGCTGGTGATTTCTGATTGAATTCATGATTTTCAATCACACAACTCCTCCGCGGTTGAGTTAATCTGCGGAGGAGTTTTTTGTTTGGATGACTCATGAAATTGCGGTTTATCATGACTTTTGCTGTTTCCGCGTAAATATCGATTCGGCCAGCTCACTTTTTCCACATGCCGGTTATGAAAAACCACTCTCTCCTACGGCTCGCGTTTCTTTGCTTATGGGTACTACTCATTGGTTGCGATCGGTCGACAGTCTCAAGCTCTTCTCCGATACAACCTGCAGAGCAAACCACGCCCCAACCACCTCCCCCTCAATTTGTATTTAACAACCTGGCTGAGCAGCGTTCATCGGACACCGCTGATGAAGCGACAGCGGTCGAATCGAAACCCGTCCACTTCACCAACGTGGCTGATCAGGTGGGGCTGGACTTTGTTTATGAAAATGGTGCCTACGGGGAGGAGTTGATGGTCGAATCGCTCGGTGGAGGTTGCTGCTGGCTCGATTACGATGGCGATCGTTGGCCCGATCTGTTTCTGCCGCAGGGAGGAAAACCGGATGCCGAGAATCCTTCAGAGCGCCCTCCGGACGTGTTATTTCGCAATCGCCTGGGGGGGCAGTTCGATCAGGTTTTTGCAGCCGGTGTAGAAGGACTAGGCTACAGCCAGGGAGCGGCCAGTGGAGATTTTGATGGTGACGGATTCGACGATCTCTACGTCACCAATGTGGGAAAAAATATTCTCTACAAAAACCTCGGCGATGGAACTTTCGAGGAAGTTACCGATTTTGCAGGAGTCGGCGATCTGCGCTGGAGCAGTAGTGCGGCGTGGTCAGATCTCAATGGTGACAACCTGCTCGATCTGTATGTCTGTAACTACGGAGATTATGACCCTTATTCACCCCAGGAGTGTCTGAAAGATGGAGTTCCCGCACTTTGCCATCCGCGCAATATTTCTCCCGTCCCGGATGAATGTTATCTCAATCTGGGGGATGGACGCTTTGATCCTTCCGCACAACGACTCGGGTTGTACGGTGAAGGAAATCGTGGTCTGGGAGTTGTGGCCGCAGATCTGGACAACAATGGTTCAACGGATCTTTACGTCTGCAATGACACGACAGCTAATTTCCTGTTTTTGCAGCAATCGAATGGCCACTTCGAGGAGGTTGCCTTAATGTGCGGAGCCGCGTTAAACGCTCAGGGTTATGCACAGGCAAGTATGGGGGTTGCGGTCGGTGACTACGACAATAATCTCGCTCTCGATTTATACCTGACTCATTTCACCAACGAGGAAAATGCCCTCTATCAAAACCTGGGAGATCGCGGGCGGTTTCGAGAAGTCGCCGGATTGACGGGAATGCGACCCATTTCCTATTCGAAACTTGGTTTCGGTACGGCGATGTACGATTTCAACGGGGATGGAGCCATGGATTTGATGGTGGCCAACGGTCACATCGACTCCCAACACGCAGACGCCGACGGTTACGAACAATATCCTCAGGTCATGTCTTATCGCGGCGATCGCTGGGTTGAGACTTCACAAGCCGCGGGGGACTATTTTCAAAAGAAGCGTGTCGGTCGCGGTGTCGCGGCGGCCGATTACGATCGCGATGGCGATCTCGATCTAGCCGTGGTTCACCAGAACTCACCGCTTGCCTTGTTGCGTAACGAGGCGGATCCGTCGTTGCTGAGCTCCTTTCGGTTTCGAGGTCTGCAATCCGCTCGCCACGGGATCAACGTCAGAATCTGGCTTAATTTTGGGGATCGTGAGAGGATGTACGAACTGGCGGGTGGCACGAGTTATTGCGCGACACATTTCCCCGAACTCATCGTTCCGAATTACGGAGTGAGCCAATGTTCGATAAGGATTCGTTGGCCATCGGGACAGGAGTTCGAATACAATGATGTCCCCACGAAACAACCCATTCTTTTTTTTGAAGATGGGAATTATTTGATCCAGTCCACTCTACTCGTCGAGTAATCAGGATGCTATGTATCGAGAAGCAATTTCTGAGAGAGAGGCTTGCTCCGGGGAGTGAATTGCTTCGAATCCGTGTCCTGTTCTGTGGGTTGATATTACCGTTTTTCAGCGGGTGCGATCGACCTGAAGTCAGCACACCGACCGAACAATCGACGACAGAGAGCATACGATACGAGCCCATTCAGCCTCCTCCCGCCCCTCCAGAAGGATTTGTTGGTTCGATGGCGTGCGCTGAATGTCATGCGGGCATTGCGAAATCCTACCAGAGCCACTCGATGGCTCATTCCTTATCCGAGGTTCTGGAAGAACCTGTTGAGGACTATAAAGGAAACCACACATTCGAGACATATCCCGGTTGTAAATACATCATCGCAGCGTCCAACGAGGGAGTGACTCACTCCGAACGTCTCTTGGATGAAGCGGATCACGTCATCTACGAACAGGAAGTTCCCGTTCAATTCGCGATCGGATCCGGCAAAAGAGGTCGGTCATACCTCATCAACCGAAACGGTCCGCTCTATATGTCCCCCGTAACCTGGTACACGGAAAAGCAGCGATTTGGCCTCTCCCCCGGCTATGCGGAAAAACAACACCCTCGCTTCAGCCGACGTCTTTCGGACGGTTGCCTGACATGTCACAGCGGACGAACGGCTTCTCTGAATGATGGACCTCACCGTTTTGAATCATCACCATTTCTGGAGAAGTCAATCGGTTGCGAACGGTGTCACGGTCCGGGACAGGACCATATCGCATTTCATCAATCAGAAGGCAGGGACGTAAATGCAGAGTCCGATTCAGATCCGATTGTGAATCCCGCTCGACTGTCGTTGCAGCTGAGTGACGAGATCTGCTACCAGTGCCACTTACAGGGAGTGGAACGAGTGCTCAGATACGGGCGCAGCGAATACGATTTTCGTCCCGGAGAACGATTGAGTGACACCTGGGCCATCTTTGTGCAAGGGAGCCGAATCGATCACACCAATCGATCCACCAGAGCCGTCAGCCAGGTCGAGCAGATGCTTGAGAGTGAATGCTACCAGCGCAGCGAGGGCCAGTTCGGATGCACGTCCTGCCACGATCCTCATTCGTCCCCTTCTCCCCAGAACCGGGTGGATTTTTTCCGCAGCAAATGCCTGGCCTGCCATGAACAACAGATTTCGGATTGTTCTGCTCCACAAGCCGAGCGTTTGAAACGGGACAATTCCTGCATCAATTGTCACATGCCAAAACTCGATGCCAGCGATGTGCCTCATACGTCCCAAACGGATCACCGAGTCCTGAAGCATCAATCTGCCGCTATCCAGAATTCTGAGAGCTTCTCCCTTCCCAGTCAGCCAGAATTGTTTCTGGAGACCGAGGACCAACTCTTGCCGGATTCTCTGCAACGAGTTCGAGGGATTTTTCTGGCTCATACCGCTGTGAAGACTCAGAATCCGATGCTCGGACAACAGGCATTTTCGATGCTCAAACCTCTAACTTCAAGATTTTCGAACGACGTGGAACTATTGGATGCTTTGGGAGATGTGAGTTATCTGTTGAGGGACGCTGACTCTGCTGAAACGTTCTGGCGGGAGATTCTCGAAATTCAACCTGCTCGCGAATCGGCCATTGAAGGGTTGATGTTGGTGGCTCGTCGTCGAGGTAATCACCAGGAAGCGCTACAACTAGTGAACCGGTTGTTGGAATTGAATTCCTGGGAGGAACACTTCTACCGCCACCAGTCACAGCTTCTGCTTCAGTTGGGGAGACCATCCGAAGCGATTCAATCGGCAGAAAGAGGTCTTGAATACCATCCCAACTCCGTTTCCCTCCACCGTGAACTGATTGAGATGTGTCGCCAGGCACAGTTGGAGGACAAAGCCGAGCAGTATGAAGACCGACTGGAAACAATTCTCAACGTGGTTCCTGCCCAGCTTCCATAACTCCACGTTGTCGCAAACGGTACAACAAATGATCGGCAAGTTCCGGTTTTCCGCAAGCCCGCGAATAATCGGAAAGCTTCTGAAGTTGCTCCTCGGTAATGTCCTGGGCCGTGGGGAGTTGTAAAAGTTCCTGTCGGAGCTGCTTCCCCGTAAGAGCATTACGCTGGCAACGATCGGCCTCTTCGAGTTTTCCCTGGAGCCTGAGAACTTCTGATAATCCTTGCCAGGTTCTCCAATCAAGTCTCATCAGTTCAAGGGATTTCCGGTAAGCCTCTTCAGCTTGATCGAGTTCGTTGACAGCCACTTGATACCAGCCGCGAAACCGCCAGAAAACACTGTCGTTTCCCACGTCTGGAGGAACGAGTGTCAGAATTCGAGCGACCTCATTCACGTTTGACTCTTCCGCGTAACGCTGCAAAAAATACCTGAGCAGAATTGAGTTTCCGGGATAATCGACCAGATAGCGATCGAGCTTGGCCTGGCTTTCCTGACGAGTGGTGAGGGTCTCTTCAGTCTGATTTTCCAGCTTCTGTAATATTTCATCGAACTGAACAGCAGCCGCGACACGGAACAATTCAGAGTTGGGAGTGGACTTGAGCCATCGGGAGTTGACCTGATAGCCGTTGGTAAAATACAGATGATCACAAAGCATGAGATAGACGTACGCTTCCGGCGGCTCCGCTCCCATTTCGATCGATTGTTGAATTTGATCAATCAATTTGACTCTTTGCAGCGAGAGCGCATAAAAGAAAATGAGACGAGTATGGATCTCGACGGCGCGAGGCTCAAGTTTCAAAACTTCCAGACAAGTCTCTTCAGAGACGAGAGGAAGATTCAGCACATCAAATTCTATTTGCGATTTTTTGATGAGAGCGGGTACAGCCTTCGGCGAATCTCGAGGAATCCGCTCGAGACATGAGGTCGCTTCTCGTGGATCTCCTGACTGCAAGTATCCTTCGGCAAGAAACAACCAGGGATCGGCAGCGAGTGGTTGCCATTGCTGCCATCCCTTGGCGACACCGATCAGAGTCTCCCAATCCTCGTCCTGAAGCGCTGATTGACAACGTGTTTTGTAGTTCGCAACTGTTCGGGTTTCCCAGACCTCGTAGCCTTTACGACCCAATATCGGCATCAGAATCAAAACGCCTGCGAGTATCAACCAGACCAGTCGTCTGGAGCCAGTGTTGTCAGATGATTGAGAAGCGTTCATGGGAATGGAAAAGTTGGCAGGCTGAAATTTGTGGTATTATGGTTAATGGATTATTATACTTTGAGATAAGTTATCGTGACATCTTACATAGACTTTGAAAGGAACACACTGTGAAAAAGGCGTTCTATTGTATGTTGATGGGAGTGTCTCTGTTTCTGGTGACTGGTTGTGGTGGCGGCGAGGAAGCAACCGGCCACAAAGACGATGAGACTCCCGGTGGCGAAGCAAATCAAATGGATGATATGAGTCCGGAATCGCTCCAGGATATGGAGAATGTTGGCGAAAATCCTAATTAGTAAATGAAGCTCGATCGAGCATGCAACTCGTTTGCTCGGAGGCGATGAGTTTTTTGCCTACTCAGGAATACCGACCGGAGGATTATTTCCGGTCGGTATTTTCTTCGATGAGAAGCATCTGGTTGGACTGAATCGGGCCTTCCAGATGCTGTTCTTTTCCGGATGGCCAGTGAACGTCAATCGCTTGGATCGTCTCGCTCTCTCCGAGCCCAAAATAGAGCGGCAAATCGCTTTGTGACAGATAGCCGGATTTGCCGTCGTGCATCTGGCTTAACAACTGATTCGACGAGAGGCTCACTTTGACGGTAGCTCCTAAGCCGTTACGATTTGATTCGCTTCCTTGCAGCTTGAGTTTCAACCAGTGGATTTTCTTCTGCTCCGTCAGATTGCTGATCAAGGCCATCGGTCGCGAGTTAAATTCATTGGTCAGGATATCCAAATCCCCATCTTCGTCCAAATCAAACAACACGGATGAACGAGTTCCGCGGCACGACCAGACAATGATTTTTCCGCTTCGTCCGCGACAGATCGGGTTTTCTTGATCCGTGCCTTCGCAATCCAATTCAAACCATGGTTTCAACAAATTGTCCGGTCTTCGAGGCTCGATCTCGGTGGCAAACTCAGCGGAAACAAATTGTTTGCCGGATTCATTGAGCCAAAGGCTGTTAATCCCGTATCGGTACGGGAAACACATACTTGAGGCAACGAACACATCCTGGTAACCATCGGCGTTGAGATCGGCAACGCTGACTCCCCAGGGCCAATAATTCTCAGCTCCAAACTGGTCAGAAATCTCCTCGAAGTGATGATCGCCCTCATGACGAAATAAACTGTTACCGTATATTCCCCGGTTATTGCTCGCGAGAAATGATTCCGGCCATTCCATGCGAGACTTGAGTTGCTCCCGATCGGGACCGATATCTTCACTCATATCGGAGTGCATATCAGTGATGAGGAGGTCATAATCACCGTCGTTTTCGAGGTCAAACGATTTGACGCCCATCGTCCCCCAGGAAGTTCGGGGAAAGAGTTCTGACGTCTTATCGACAAATCCCTTCCCCTGTTGGTTTTCGTAGTAGAGATCCAATCCCTGCATATTGAGAACGTACAAATCGATCCAGCCATCGCCATTCCCATCCAGCGGAGTCGCGTCACCCGACCATATGTCGTTGAGGACTCCCATTTCTTCTGTCACTTCCTCGAAGCGAGCGTTTCCCAGGTTGTGGTAGAGTCGGCTGTGTTCTACATACTGTGATTTGAGATGGCCTCCGAAGGCATCTTTGATCCCGGTATAGTACCTGGCACCCGCCGCTTTCTCGTTGGTCGTCAGATCCTCGCGAACGTCAACCAGTTCTTCGGTGGTGTAATCACCGACGTTACACAAATACAGATCGAGAAGTCCGTCCCGGTCGTAGTCAAAAAATACCGGAGCAGATGAGTGTCCGGAATAGTTGAGGCCGGCTTCTGCGGTCATCTCCTCGAAATGCCCTTGACCATCATTCAGTAACAGAGCATTTCCATCTCGCACTGTGGTCACATACAGGTCGGCATCTCCGTCATTTTCAATATCAATGAATGAGGCGGAGACGCTGATCCGATCTTTGAGTCCTGTTCCGGACTTTTCGGTGAGATCTTCGAATGTGCCGTCTCCTCGGTTTCTCCACAACTCGTTCGATCCTGCCTGAGTCAGAAAATAGACATCGTAATGGCCGTCACCATCAACATCGGCGACGCAAATACCGTTACCGTGGTCGTAATGATTGACCTGCAATCTCCAACGCTGTTCGTCCACGATTTGTGGTGAGAACGTAATATTGGTCTTTTCGATGTCGTCTTCATACTGAAAGTCGTGAAAGACTTCGGACTTGGCGAGTCGCTCTTCCTGTTCTTTCTCCACGCCGTCAAGCCATTCCAGGTCGAGAATTCCAGGTGGTTGTGCCAAGTGGGTGATGCCGTCCGGGAAATCAGTACGCAGCGGAGGTCGAGGAGTAAATTCCGGTAAGACGTGCCCAATGTCGTTCAGGATTTGCCGTCGATCTTCTTCCAGGAACGAATCGTAATAACCGCGAATCTGGCCCATACGGTCAATCAGCACCATTTTTGTGTCGTGAAGAATCGGCATGGACGTATCATCGGGATTGGGAGAAACCTGCATCTTGAAGCCGTCTTTGCATAGCTCCCAAATTGCATCTCGCTTACCAGTCAGGAACTTCCAATGATCCTGATCGGCCCCGTAAATTTCCGAATAATCCCTTAACACTTCTGGCGTGTCGTGGGCGGGATCGACCGTGAAGGTGAGCAGTCGAATTCCATCCCAACTTGGATCTCTGGCCAAGCGTGCCTGAAGTTCCGACATATGGGTCGTTTGGGCAGGGCAAGTTCCGGTACATGTCGTAAAGACAAAGTTGGCGATCCAAACCTTGTTCGAGACATCCTCGCTTCCAAACGAATCTCCTGATTGATCCGTCAGTTCGAATTTCGGGATTGTTCCCAGCACAGGTACGTTAGCCGTCTGACCTGAGCCGGACTCCGATCGTTCGCGCTGCGAGTTACCCACAACCGGTTCGCCGTCAGGAGACATAAAGACCGCCAGGCCGATGCCTGCTGCGATCGCGAGCAGCAAAAAAAAACCGAATATGTTCACTGATTTAGGAGTCATATTATTCCATTACTCTTTTGACTGAATCAAAAAAACTGAACAGTGTAACTCACCCACCATAATCTGATCAGGGAGGAACTGTTTCTGCCTCTCGGCGAAAGCCCAAGTTGACGAGTCCCTTGTGTTGCGGGTGAATGTTGTCATCAAACTGAGGTGGAGGGGCATCGAGACGATTCCTGGAGGCGTCGATTGTACCACGTAAATCGGATAATCCACCTCCAATCCAGCAATTTGAGACTCCGGAGGCATCCAAAATATCGAATTCAAAAGGGCCATCTGGGCGGGCATTGGAGCTATCGACAGCATCATTCATCCAGAAAATTGATTGTCGATAGATGCTACCGCGACCATGGTCGTCGACACCGTTCCAATTCCCGGTGAACGTGCAGCGAAGGACTTCAACTTTCGAGTTCGGGAATACGGTTAACGCGCCCGTCCCATGTTGACTGTTATAGCTCAACCCGTACTTTCTCTGGATCTTGTCCATACCGTAATTGCCAATATTGTTTACGAACAGACAGTTCTCGATGACCGCCTTACTGCCTTCGAGCAGGTCGATTGCCGAGCCGGTCGCAGGGCATCGATTATCTCGGAAAATGCACGTCGTGAATCGGACTGGTTGATCGTGGAGTCCTCGTTGTTCAACCGAGACTCCACCTCCACATAGAGCTGATTCATTGTCTTCGATGACGGCGTTCACAATATGAGGCGAAGAACGGCCAAAGATTTTAATGGCACTGCCATCCAGATAGAAAAATAAACCTGGCCCTAAAGCGGGTTGAGTGCTTCGGGGTTCAATTGAGAGCCCTGGAGTATTAGGGATGTTGCCCGGTTGTCCCCCTGTAATGCGAAATCCTCGAAAAACTGTCTTTGAGCTGATTCCATCTCCAAAATAGACCACATGATTCACTTTGATGTCATCGATCGTACCTGCTTGTGCGTCCTCCCCGGAATGAGAACCGTGCAGGGTGACATCGCCTTCCGCTTCTAAAGTGACTCCGTCGTGCTTTGCCGTGAGGCTGAGAAACACTTGCCCGGATTTCCTGGGAAAGTAATTGCCGGCGTGTACACGAACCGTCTTACTGCCTTTGTTCAATGCAGCGGCATCAGCTGCCTGCTGTAAACTCTTGCCGGGGTAGACATGAAAAATGCCGTCTTTTGCTGGCTGAATTTCGGAAGACTTTTTGAGGGTTGACGTATCATCTGCCGTGGGCGCTCCACATCCCGGCAGAGTGGTGATCATCAGCAGAGACCAAGTCCAGAAAAAAAAGATGGCCAGGGAGCCTGAGTATGACGGGTCTTGTGGCATGTGGAAGTCACCGGAGATCATGTAAACGAAAGCCTTGATGATACACAGAACACTCTGAAAAAAAGCGTCGAACCAGAGACTCGCTCTTCATCGCTGACTGATGACGATACGAGGACGTTCCGTTGGATGCAGAAAAGGCGAGCCACACATGGCTCCCAATTCTAGTTCGTAGATTCCTGGTTCCTTCGTCTCAAGGATTGTCGTTATCTCTTGGTCAGGGAGAGCAATGACATTTAGTTTGAGATCTTTCTGCGCCAGCCGGTAGAGGTAGTCGTTACTCCGCAATCGTAATTCAACGGTCGTATCCACCGGTAATTTCAGCGAATCGTGAGAAATCGTATCGTCCTCCGTATCGAATCGACCGTCCGCTCCTTGCTGATGAAAGACCCAGCCATCGGTGGTTCCCGTACATTCAACAACCATTCTGTTCTGTTCAGCGGGATGAGGGAGATTTGAGGCCAGCTGAGCTCTGGTCACAATGAATGCGAGGCCAACCACTAAGCATGCGGTCAGACCCAAAAAGATGAACCGGTAAAAGGAATTCATGAGACGGCCCTAAACGGTGAACGATGGAGTCATTTAATCTTTAATGCCATTTTCGTCGGTTCAACAATTTTGTTCGTGAAACGAGCGAACTCTGGAACCTGTTACTTACCTATCTGCTTCACGAAATTTGGTCTTGTCTTCTGGATTGACTTCAGTCGTAATATATCGATCTTCGCCTAATATTTTATCATAGACCGTGGCACATGCCCAGAAAACGATTTCCCTCATAAACAGATCATCATAGACCTGTGTCCGGAAACAGTTTCACAGGCAGATTGACATCCAATTTTAGAGACCTGCAATCAATCGACATCGATGATCGCCAGTCGCGATACTTTCCCGGTATGGGTTTCGGTCAATCCAAGAAGCTTAAAGTCCTGAAAGTGGAAGAGCACGGTTGAATGGGGTTCTCAATGATTCTCGACTCGAAAAGCGAATACCCGGGAAGTCGTCGGGAAATGTTTCCATTCAGCTTCACCGACTTTGGAAGACAGAAGAATAATAGTTTATCGTAACACCGGCACTTCAATTATGTTAAGAATAAGGGGTGGAACTGGTTCCCGCTAGATTTGAGTTCTCTGACAACGATTCACTGTTATGAATACAGCAAACAAGCGGATATTGAGATTGTTCGGAACTCTTTTCATGGCCGTGATCACAATTGCTTGGATGACCTTTGCCCCCTCGACCGAATCAAAGCATGTCAGGACTCCGGATTCGTTAGGTCAACATAAAAAAAACGATGGCCACGAACGCATGATCGAAATCTTGTCCCAGATTGCCAATCAAACCCCTCAACTGAATCCCTATCTCGGTCGAGCTGAAATTGAACGTATGCAAGAGCAATTGAATGATCCATTATTGGTTCATACGCTCTCTGTGCCCTCATTAGTCTCCTTCAAAATGACGCTTGGTTTTCATCACCTTCGGGTTGGAGAAAACCAACAGGCGATCACTCAAATGGAAGAAGCTCAATTATTGGTCCAACGAAAATCTGAAGAGGTTCCAGAAACATTGAAAGAGACGTTATTGATGATGCTGGCTGTCGCTCATCTCAGAGTGGCGGAGACCGAAAACTGTTTACAGTGCGACAATGGTGATGTCTGCATCTTCCCGATACAAGCCGATGCTTTGCATGTTCACGTTTCGGGAAGCCGATCCACGATGATCTATCTTCTAGAGTTACTGGAACAGAATCCCGAAAATCTTTCTGCCAGATGGCTACTGAATATCGCCGCGAGGACTATCGGAGAATATCCCCAGGGAGTCCCGCTTCAGTTGAGAATTCCCGAAGAAAAATTCACTTCGACTTCCAATATATCGCGTTTCATCAATCGAGCTCCGGAACTTGGACTCGACACGACTAGTCTCAGCGGTGGCATCATTGTTGACGATTTTAATGGCGATCACCTGCTCGATGTCGTGAGTTCGGACTGTCATCCTGAAGGACAACTACGTCTTTTTCTGAACCAAGGAGACGGAGCATTTGTTGAGGCCACTGAACAGGCCAATCTCTCAGGTGTCACGGGCGGGCTGAATATTCTTCAAGCAGATTATGACAACGATGGAAATCTTGACATACTCGTTCTGAGAGGTGCCTGGCTGGGAGAATTCGGTCGACAGCCGAATTCGCTGCTTCGCAACGAGGGAAATACGAGTTTTCAGGACGTCACCTTCGAATCTGGTTTGGGTGATTTTTCCGCTCCAACCCAGACTGCAGCCTGGGCCGATATGGATCTGGACGGCGATCTGGATCTCTACGTCGGTAATGAGTCGGTCCCTTCCCAGCTGTTTGTCAATAACGGCAAAGGTCGTTTTCACGACATAGCCATGGAAGCAGGAGTTCTCAATCATGGTTTTACCAAGGGGGTGGTGTGGGGAGACTACGACGCGGATGGCGACCCGGACTTGTATGTGTCCAATTTGAATGGTCCGAATCGGCTGTATCAGAATCTTGGTAATCGACAATTTCGAGATGTGGCGGTGGAACTAGGCGTCGAAAAACCTCTGGCGAGCTTCCCTGTCTTCTTCTGGGACTACAACAATGACGGTCATCTGGATCTATCCGTGTTCAGTTATAATGCTGATGTAGGGGACGTGGCTGCAGATTATCTCGGGTTATCTACGGATTCCGAGCCGGACTCACATTATCGAGGAGACGGAGTCGGCGGTTTTGTCAATGATGAGCAACACCTCAAGCTCGATCGTCTGGTTACCCACCCAATGGGTGCGAATTTTGGAGATTTTGACAACGATGGTTATCTCGATATCTATCTCGGTACGGGGGATATTCCGTTTCAAATGCTGACACCCAATCTGGCGTTAAAAAATCTCCAGGGCAGAGGCTTTGCGGATGTCACCGCAGCAAGTGGTCTCGGGCATCTTCAGAAAGGTCACGGTGTGTCTTTTGCGGATCTCGATCAAGATGGAGACCAGGACATTATGATCGAATTGGGGGGAGCCTTTGCAGCTGATCGATTTCAAAATGCACTCTTCGAAAACACACATCCGCTCAAGAATCAGAATCATTGGATTTCACTGCGCTTGGAGGGGGTAGAGTCAAATCGCTCGGCGATAGGTGCAAAAATTAAGGTCGTAGTCACCGAGGAGGGGGGAGAGCGTTCCATCTATCGTTGGGTCAACAGCGGCGGAAGCTTTGGTGCCAATCCATTGATGCAGCAGATTGGTTTGGGACAAGCTGAAAGGATTCGGGAACTGGGAATATTCTGGCCTTCAGGTAACCGACAGTCCTGGAGCGACATTGCGGCAGATCAATATCTCCTGATCCGTGAAGACTCGGAGAAACCTGAAAAATTACCCTGGCGGGCAACTTCCTTCGCTCAACCATAACGCTTACCAACATCACCGAGCGTCTCGATTACTGAGTATCGGCGTCAAGGAAGAGGATTTGAAACAGACCTGCCCCCGTTAATAGTACCACTCTTATAGTGGCAGTTAGGTTTCTCTCTCGACTGCTGAGTCTTGACAATCCAAGAGACTCTCTCAAAGAGACGCGGTTCGTGAACAATAACGAACCGCTCTGAGCTGAAGGTTTTCCTCAATTGACGAATGTCCGCTTGGGAATACAAGTGCATGATTCGATCTGATCCGGCAAACTGTGGGAAATAACGCCAGAGTTCTGCGTCCACGGTGGCGGGTGATTCGGTTTAGCAGACGGCGATGGGGCTGTCAGCCAAACCGGCAGCAATCGTCAGTTCGCCGAGCAACACGCAATCCGGTTTCTTGAAAGCGACGTTTTGGGAATTGGCGAGATCCATGGTTTCACCTCACCACTTATCGGGGTATTTTTTGGCAGTCTGGCAACTATGAACCAAGCGATTGAGATTCCTAACTCCAGCAGCAGAAACCTTTTATAATTTTTTACTCTGAAGTGGTAATAGCCGTTCTTCCCGGTCTGGACGAATTTGGTGACACACACCTCTGCACACTTGTGGTCTACAATCATATTCCGGTCGAATTGCTGGAAGAGCCCACCGATAAAACACCCCGCAAGCCGAACATATCTTTACCCTGCGACAGAGTAATCGAGTTGATCTCGTCAAGCTGATAGTCCCACCGGAGCCAGAAGGGGATTAGCGACTTCTATGCCGCATGGAAAATGTCCGTGATCGAGTGGTCCCGCTGAGAATCAAGCAGGTGATAGTGGTCCATTGATGGTGCATGGAACACGATGACCTTGCCCCCTGAACAGACTCCATTCGCCTTGAATCCATATTCCGTTTCCTGCTTCGGTCGCTCAGACCACCTG
>JAURQH010000078.1 GCA_030836185.1 Planctomycetota bacterium | reverse complement strand
TTAAACTACCAGACGCCTGAGGAATTCGAGAAAGACTACGCAGCCAGGCTGGCTGCGTGAATGAAAGATTTGTTCTCCGTTATTGTTGGTCTACCGCACAAGACGACTCAACATGATTGATCATAAAAGTGAGGATCGTGCCTCAACATATTCAGCAGGGTAGCCCGACCGATCTGTAGATCGGTTGGGTGACTTCAGTCACAAGAATGTGCGTTTGTAAGTGTGTTTGGTCAGAGAGGTGGAAGTCCTCTTCAGGTAGACGCTCTCCGGCCTGTATCTGAAAGTAACTGCGTCGCCGCGAGGTGGGGTGGAAAGCAACTGGAGGAGAATGATCAGTCCGTAACTTAGGTGAACTCGATTCGGCCGGGCTGTCTGGCGAGCCTGCATTCTTATGGTGAAGCCCAGACCGACAACGTCGGAAGCCTGCGACGCTGAGGGGTAGCGTATCAAAGCGATCACAGGAGCAGTCAGGTGGTTGGAGACGGAATGATCGGAAGGTCAAACACATGAAGCAAAGAGACCTGTTCGGAAGTCAGAACGGCGTTCAGGTGCCGGATCCTCTTACGAGAACCGACCGGTACGAAGAGCCAACCGGGCAGGAGTCAGAGGTCTCATAGTAGCGGTGAAGCCGGGTAATTCCGATGGAGCGAAGGAGACCAGGAAGATGGATGCGTATGAACAGACAACCGGAATATAGACCGGCGTCAGTGCCGTTGGCTCAACAAGCTGGAGACGCACGCTCTCTGTGGAGGAGTGCGAAACCGTGCGTCTGGACCGTGCGCATGTTGACGACTCTCATCGAGGGAGTAGAAGGAGGAAAATGGTTCAGGTTATTTGATAAGGTCTTTTCCGAACGGAACCTTCTGGCCTCGTTCCAACAGGTTGCCTCGAAGAAAGGTGCGTCGGGGGTAGATCATGTGACGATCGACGAGTACAACCGGCGGCTGCCCGAGAACATCGGGAAGCTCTCGGAATCTCTGAAGTCGAACACGTTTCAGCCTCAGGCGATCCGTCGCGTGAACATACCGAAGCCGGGGACGAACGAAACACGACCGCTCGGAATTCCGACGGTTCGTGACCGCGTCGTGCAGGCTGCTGTTGTCAACGTGATCGAGCCAATCTTCGAACGCGACTTTGCGGAGCACAGCTACGGGTTCCGGCCTCAGCGAGGGTGTAAATATGCTTTGCGTCGAGTTGACGAACTCTTGAAATTGGGCTACGTCCACGTGTTGGATGCCGATCTGAAGGGCTACTTCGACTCAATTCCTCACGTTCCGCTCATGCAACGCTTGAAGGAGAAAATCGCCGATGGTCGTGTGCTGTCACTGATTGAATCGTTCCTGAAAGCGGGGGTTATGGACGGGGCATCTGAGTGGACGCCGACATCGGGAGCCCCTCAAGGAGCCGTCCTGAGTCCGCTGCTTTCGAACATTTATCTCGATCCGCTGGACCACGTGTTGGCCCAAAGTGGTTTTGAGATGGTTCGCTATGCAGACGACTTTGTGATTTTGTGTCGCACGGCAAGCGATGCCGAGCGGGCACTGGCTGCGGTTCAAAACTGGGTATCGGAAAACGGCTTGACGCTGCATCCGACGAAGACCCGCATCGTCGAATTCTTCGCAAGCCTTGGACAGTTTCGAGCCGTCGTCGAAGCGACCGCCAGTTACGAATGGCTTGTGCGAATTCTCGAACCACTGGCAGAGAAAGTCCTGCTCGCCCATCCCAAGAAATTGCGAGTGATTGCCGAATCCACCCGCAAAAGCAATAAGCTCGACGCTCAGATTCTCGCCGAGTTCCTGGTCCTCGATATGATCCCAACCTCCTACTGACCAACACCCCGACAGCGCGACCATCGTCGATTAGTCAGGCAGCGAGATTCGATTCAACGGCGTATCACCTCAGTCAAGAATCGTATGCGTCGTATTCTGAGTAACTACAATGCCGATCGCAAAGACCTGTTCACCAAAATCGGTAATGCGTTTTTGAAATCGTTTGCTATTTCACCAGCGGATCGATTCGCCATCACGCAAATGACACAAGAGTTGGAGTTCTTTCAGGCTCAACTCAGGGAGGCGAACCAGGAACTCAAGGCGTTTGCAGAAGCGGCTCCCACTCGCGAACGACAATCTCGCGAGTTGTTGCAGACGATTCCCGGAGTCGGCTTCGTGACAACGGAAGTGGTCCTGGCGGAGATTGCCGACGTCGAACGGTTCGATTCTCAGAAACAAGTAGTCGCTTACGCGGGACTGGCACCCGGACAGCGAGAGAGTGCCGGTAAGAGCAAGGAACTTCACATCGAGAAAACCGGATCGGGACACCTGCGTTGGATCCTCGTGGAAGCGGCCTGGCAACTGGTGAGATATTCGCCGAGGTGGAGCGCGATCTACGAACAATTGAAAAAACGGTTAAAGGCGAAGAAGGCCATTGTGGCAATCGCGAGACGATTGTTAACGATGATGGTGGCGATCCTGAAGACGGGAGAGCCGTACTCAGCGACACATGTTGCTGCATAACCAATCAAGAATTAAGAAACTTCCAAGGAACTGAATACAGAAGCAAGACAGACAACATTAAACGGTCACTCGTGAATGACCCCGACCCCAGCCAGGATGGCGAAGCGAAGATTTCGACCATCGTTAGGGTGAATGGGGCATTCCTCGAACGTGTGTATCATGGCGACGGCCCGAGTTGGTCGATCCCGAATAGATGGGTAAGCATACCGCTTGATAAAGTCAGAGAAAGGACGCCATGCGATAAAAGAATGCCACTTGACAACCCGGCCTTCATAGATGGCCCGACCAAATTCATTTGGTTGGGTGACGTGAGTCACAAGATGACTCATCATGCTTGTCCGATCTGATCTTTTTCAGGCAGGCGCACGCCGAGGAATTGTCGGGTTACGGCTCGCTTTGCTCGGCTAACTCGACCTACGGACTGATTGGCATGTCCCAATCTCCTCACCACCCAATCTCCCCACCACTGACTCCCTGCCAAACTGCTCTTGAAGGTCGATGGCTACCAGAGTTACGTTCGGAGTTCGTAGTCACGCCGACTGTGACTTATCTGAAAACAGTCGCCCTCGGCAACAACGTCATCACGCCGAGGATGGCCGGGTTACAAGCCCCAAATTCATCACAGCTTGTTTACCAAAACGAACTCTGACACGTGAGAAAACAAGAGTTCTCGCGTCACGTGGAAGGAACGCCCCGACAAAATGCGGCTCATGCTCACAATGTGAAGTTTATCGTAAAGCCACGAGCATCAACAACTTGCTCAAGAGTACACAAGATTTGGAATCAAGATTCGGCAACATTTGGTTCAAGATTTGGTCAACATTCGATCAAGGTGTGTCCCCAAACCATCGAATCTTCAAATCTTGAAACGGCCATAGAATGTTTTAGAAATATCACAGAGTCATTCAAAATTCATGTGAATTCAGAATCTGACCGACCTCTTGCCAGAACCAATCGGGAGGGTGTTTTTTGTGTCCTTGCTCTGGAAAAGGAAAGAAGTATTTCGGATCGGAGGCTTTCTCGAACAGTCGTTGGCCATGCTCGAATGGAATGAGTTCATCCTCTTCGCCATGACCGATGATCAGTGTTCCTGAAAATTGATTGATGACCGAAAGAGTATTCAGTCGCCCCATGATGACGGGACGGACTAACCACCGAGGCCATGAAACAGAAGCCGCATCAAGCAGCGACGTAAACGTACATTCAAGAATCAAGGCTTTGGTCTGATTCTGAATCGCGATATGAGTTGCGACGGCTCCACCGAGAGATCGTCCCACCACCAGGAGGTCTGCGGGGACGAGTTGTTGTCGTTGGCACAGATAATCAAATGCCGATTCCGCGTCTTTGAGAAAACACTTCATCCGGGGCGAGCCTTCACTTCGCCCATAACCTTGATAGTCAAAAATAAAAATGTTCCAACCAAAGAACTTCTGTAACCGTTTTACAATCCAGGCACGTGATGCCAGATGTCCGCGATTGCCGTGTAGATAGAAGACGGTGGGGGCGGACACTTCAGTGGGACACCACCAGCCATGCAACATGGTTCCGTCGGCAGTGGGAAAGAAACAGTCCTCGTAGATCAGGTCGTCGGGTTGCCAATCACCGTTTGGATAACGGAGTGGCCGGAACACAAACCAGTCGACGGGAGAAAGCGACGGGGCCACTGTCTCCTCCTTGACAGAAATACGGTTATTATCATGGTGAACGAGAGGTGAATCATGACAGATTTCTCGGTTCTGACAAGATCGGCTTGACGTTCGCAAGCAATGAACGGATAATTAGAGGTCACACTGGCGGTCTCAGAAAGGATGAATTCAATGAACTTTCACAGCCGCAGGATTGCCGTTTCGCTGACAATCTGCCTGGTCACGTTTGTACCTGCTCTCGCGCAACAGCGAGGGGGATCCAAGGTCGTGATTACCAAGCATCCGAGAAGTGGTGGTTCGCGCGGTCATCGTGATTCAGGGCATCACCACCATCATTCTGGTTCGAGTTTTCGTTTTCGACCCTACATCGGAGCTTACCCGGGTACTGGATTTTACGGCGGGTTCTATGGCTCCTCTTACACAAATGTGTATTCACCGTTTGGTGGTTCCTTTTTCTACGGCACAGTGAGCCCCTCTTATTACAACCCTTACTGCGGATACTATGGAAGCGATTACTTTGGCTCCCCACTCAGTTATCAGGTGCCGAGGCTACCTACACAAACTCCGTTAGTGGATCAGTTGCGCGTTGCGGAGCAGTTTCGTCAGGAGGCGTTGCAACAAGAGCAGGAGAAGGTTGATCGCTTGATTCTGGGAGATCGTCCCGAAATTCCTCTCAAAGCATTGAAAGTATCTACAACTCAGCAGCGGTTACGGAGCCAGCGATTGCAGATGAATGGGGACCGTCTCTTTCGTCAACAACGCTATCAGGAAGCGATGCGTGTTTATCACGATGCGAATCACGCAGCACCTGATCGCCCCGGTCCCTATTATCGCATGGCGGTGACCTATGCGGTTGAAGGGAAGTATGAATCAGCAATCGCGTTTCTGAAACGCACTTTGGAAATGGAAGCAGATTGGCCACAAGTCGGAGATTCTATCTCGGTGCTCTTTGACGACCAGAACTTCTCTGATCGTTCTTCACTTTTGATCGATATCTCTCGTTGGGTGGAAAGCGACATTCGTGACCCAGATCGAAGCTTGTTGTTAGGCGCTATGCTCTATGAGGTTGATCAAGAAAAGGCGATTGCTTTTCTGGAAACATCGGCCCGACTTGCGGGAACAGATGATTATGTCGCGTCGTATCTGGAAGCGGTTTCGCTTGAAACCACCGGGGACAAAAGCGTAGAACCAAAAATTGTTGTTCCGAATGGGCCAAGTCCCAATGTCGTGACGCCCGAGAAACTGAAGGAAGGGCGAGTAATCCCGCCTCTTCCTGACTTTGTCGCTCCCCAACCCCCGGAACCAATGCCCGAGCAGAACAGCACTTCTGGTAAGTATGTTCCCTCCAATTTGGGATTCACGGCTCCCGAGCATCGTAGAAAGCTTTCCGGCTCTCCTCAAACTGGTCCCATACTGGTCGATCCCTCTTTCGAAAATGAGTAGTCAGGCACTGGAACGCTTGTGCGGATTCGTTACTCTGTCCCCTTAGCAATTTTGCGCTGACCGAATTTTTGCGTAGGCAGAGGATATTTTTACTTGTGAGTTCTATTGATCCCCCAAAGCACGAGTCGCGACTTCTGGTTCTGCTTTGTACTTACAATGAACTGGAAAATCTGAAGTTGCTGATTCCTTTGATTCAGGAGCAGTTGCCGAACACCGATCTGATTGTTGTGGACGATAATTCTCCCGACGGGACCGGAGAGTATGTGAAGTCACTCAGCGAAGAAGATCCTCATGTTCATTTGATTTCACGGGTTGATCAACGGGGGTTGGGTTCGGCTGTCATTGCTGGTTTCGAATATGCATTAAGCAAGCAGTATGATCTCTTGCTGACATTGGATGCGGATTTGAGTCATCCTCCGAAATACATTCCTGAATTGCTCGCTCTGATGCAAACCGCCGATGTCGGGATTGGTTCTCGTTATGTAACGGGAGGAGGCATTATTGGCTGGAATTGGAAGCGGAAGTTTATGAGTTGGGGCGTCAACACTTACAGTCGATTATTGCTCGGCTTACCCAACAAAGATAATAGTGGCAACTTTCGTTGTTATCGGTTGGCGAAACTGGCGGAGTTAGATTTTCGAAAAGTCCGAAGTACCGGGTATGCCTTTATGGAAGAGATTTTGTATCGCTGTCACCGGGTTGGTTGTCGGTTTGCTGAAACTCCCATTGTGTTTGAAGACCGCACGATTGGAGAATCAAAAATCAACATGTCGGAAGCGGTGAAAGCGCTTTGGATCATTTTCAGACTGTCGATAGAACGCTTGTTTGGCGTGGCTGTTCGAAAAAATTAACTCTCTTTGATCGCTTTCATCGCGGCAACATATTGAGCAGATAACTCAGTGAGTTGCTTCATATCACCAGAAGCAAGTATCTCTTTGGTGACCAGAGAACTTCCCAGGCCGACCGCACATGCCCCCGCGCTCATGAATGATTCTAAAGTGTCGAGATTGACGCCCCCCGTTGGCATCAATCGGACTTGGGGTAATGGAGCTTTCACGGCTTTCAAGTAATCGGGGCCACCAAGGTTTCCCGGGAATACCTTGACCACATCGGCTCCCGCTTCCCACGCCGTCAAAATTTCGGTGGGAGTCAGCGCTCCTGGCATGACGGCTTTCCCGTAGCGTTTGCAGCATTGGATCACATCCGTCTTGACGACGGGAGACACAATAAACTCGGCGCCTGCTAACATGGCCGCTCGTGCGGTCTCGCTGTCGATGACCGAGCCAGCTCCCAGAATGATCTGATCTCCGAGTTGTCGATGGATCTCGGCAATAATGTCTAATGCGTTTGGTACTGTCATTGTGACTTCAATGACCCGGATTCCGCCAGCATGAATGGCTTTCGTCACATCAACGAGTTGGTCACTCGACGGGGCACGGATGATGGCGACCAAGCCAGTTTCCAAAACTTCTGTCAGAACGTCGGACATTGGATTCCTTTAGTTTAAGCGAATTGAAATCAATGGAAGAGATCAGGCATCGGCCGAATATGCCTCTGCATATTCGAGAATCCAGACATCGATCAATTCGGAAAAAGTGTCGATATCAATTTTATCGAGAAACTGAAAGTGATTTCTGGAAATGATTTCTTTGTTGCGAATTGTTCCCTTAGCAGTGAGCTCAATGATGCGCGTCTCAGAGAAAGGACGAATCAATAGCTCGAGGCGACTATACAGATTTGATTTTTTACCATCGTTCATGGCAAAATCGTCTCGTGCAATTCGGGCTCCCCAACCATCTTCTCCAACAACCGTTTGATAGCGAAACCCGGGAAAGTGGTCTGAGACTTGCTGAATTCCCTTTTCAATGTGCTCAGAAAGCTCTAAACGCAGTGAGGAATGGAGCTGCCGATACTCTTCCTCGGTCATTTGCTTGTCGATAGCAGCTTGGCCGCGTCGATTTCGTGTTTGTTGGCCACGTTCAATGGCACGTTGGAGTCGTGTTTCAAAGTCCATAAGTAATCGTTTCGGTGTAAGCTATCTATTCTATCATTCTGATATGCATCTTAGAGTGGAGTGTCACGGGCATCAATCATCGGCAAGATTTGCTGAAAATAACACGTTAACAACTCAATTCATTCAGCCCGTTTATTCAGAATTTGATTGATTGGCATTCATTTCGCAATGTTTGAGATCATTGTTATCCTGTGGAGAAATGTTGAAAATGAAAACAAAACTACTAATAATGACGTATGTCATGAAATTGAAATGAGTTACAGGCTCCCCAGCGACAAGTGATTGCTCTGAAAAAACATGAATACGAACATAATTTCATTTCTCAAAGAGTCATATCTTCAGTGGATTGCATTGATTTTTGCAATTTCGCTCTTGGTTTGGGGGGCCATGCGGATTCGAGCGTACTTTCTGGAAGAGTCGGATACCACAGATGATAACCACAAATTGTTGAATCAGTTGCGAGAAATGAAAACAGAAGGTGAGCTTGCAGAGGAAGAATACCGAAAATTGAAAAGTCGAATCAATTTAGAACACAATACAGATTCGGAAAGAGATTCAAACAATGTTTGATTCTTGGAGTCTTGAAGTCGTCTTGATTAACGAATTTACGATGACCCAACCAGGAGGTTGAGTACGTGATTCGGGTTTGACAACTCTGAATATCATGTTCGGAGTCCGGCGTGTCGCCAATTCATGGAGGAACAACTTCTTGCCGTCAGGGATCTAGACGCAGAGTACTATTACGAGTTACATTGACTCTGACTACAACGAAGGAATCACCATGCCCTCCGGTAAAGATTTCACTACGAGTAAGCGCGGCGCGACTGGTAAAAAAAATGCAAATTGCTCTTTTTGCCGGAAAAACTATCGAGATGTAGGGCCGCTTGTCGAAGGCCCCGAAGATGTTTACATCTGCGGTGAATGTATTGATCTTTGTCAATCGATTCTCGATCAGGAGCGACGCAAACGCGGCAATCCTCGAAAACTCTTCTCGGATGTTCCAACCCCTCGGGAGATCGTGGGTCATCTTGATGAATATGTGATTGGGCAAGATCGTACCAAGAAGCACTTGGCGGTTGCCGTTCATAATCACTACAAGAGATTATTGTCACAAGAGGAGACTTCTGATGATGAAGTCGAAATAGAGAAGTCCAACATTCTTATGGTTGGCCCCACCGGTTGTGGTAAAACTTTGATGGCTCGAACCTTGGCAAAAATGTTGCAAGTTCCGTTTGCAATTGGCGATGCAACGACTTTGACAGAAGCCGGGTATGTTGGCGAAGATGTTGAGAACTTGCTGTTAAAACTTCTTCACGCTGCCGACTTTGATGTCGAAGCGGCTCAAAGAGGTATTTTGTTTATCGATGAGATCGACAAGATTGGCAAGACAAGCAACAATGTTTCAATCACTCGTGATGTCTCAGGTGAGGGAGTTCAGCAGGCGTTGTTGAAGATGCTTGAAGGAACTGTTGCCAATGTGCCTCCTCAAGGTGGTCGCAAACATCCTGAGCAGCAATATATTCAGATCGACACCACAAACATTTTGTTCGTCTGCGGTGGCACGTTTGTCGGAATCGAAGATATTATCGCCAAGCGACTCGGCAAGAAAATGATCGGTTTTGGTCAGCTTGGTAATTCGACCAAGAAAGAGCAGCTACGATCTGAGATGTTGGCTCACATTACGGTCGATGATGTTCTGGAGTTCGGATTGATCCCTGAGTTGGTTGGACGTTTGCCAATTGTCAGTTCTCTCGATCCACTTTCCACAGAATCACTCGTTCGGATTATGAGTGAACCGAAGAATTCGCTAGTGAAGCAATATCAGAAGCTCTTTGGGATGGAGGATGCGACGATCGAATTCACGCCTGCTGCACTTCACGAAATTGCTGAAATCGCCAAGAAAAAAGAAACGGGTGCTCGTGGCTTAAGAAGTGTTGTGGAAGGTGTCATGTTTGACATTATGTATGAACTTCCCAATCAACCCGAAGGTGGCAAATACATCGTGACTGATGATATTGTGAAAGGGGAACAACAACTGTTCCCGCAAGACGATTCTGCTGCCGCATAAATAGTGTGCTTTCAGATCACTCTCATTGACGCCCGGTTTCAGCCGGGCGTTTTTTATTGATGTACAATTGGTGGGACTTTCATTTCATGAGAATCCCAGTTGTATCCGTTCTCTGTCAGTTTTATGATGATAATTGAGTTTGAATCAACCAAAATCACATTCACCAATCAACGTGTGAGTCATCTATGAAAGTTCGATTGACTGTCCAGCATAAGAAGGCCAATGTAAAGACAGTTGTCTTACATTCCGATGCTGTGATTGGGCGCAGCACAGAATGTAACCTTCGCCTCGCGTCGGGGCAAATTTCTCGTAAGCACTGTAAATTACTAATTAACGATGAGCGTGTTGCCATCGAGGATTTAGGGAGTGCCAACGGCACGTATCTCAATCAAGAGAAGTTAGAATCAAAATCGATCACTACCGTCTCACCCGGTGATGTCATTAGTATCGGGGCGGTCTCATTTGCAGTTGCCTACAATGATCCAACCGGTGAAACAAAAATTCGCAAAGCGGATCCCACTGCCAAGATGCCGGAGTCTTCCAAAACAACAGAAGATATCGAATCTGCAGATGTTACTCCCGAAGCAGGGACTCCCGTCTTTGCACAATCTCCCAGTGAAGACAACGAGGAGAGTTCAGATGATGCGAGTGGAATTGATGTTGACGAGCTGACTGATGAAGAGTTGGAAGCATTACTTGCAGATGAAGAATTTGAGGAAGATGAAGGGCAGTTGTCGATTGAGCTGAAGTCTGAAGAAAATGATTCGAGCGAAGATTTCAGTGAATCGGAAGAGACCCTGAAAATTGCTCCCGAAGATAATCCTATGTTACAAGAAGAGTTTGCAACGCCAGACAAGGCCGAAGCGGGCAGTGAGTCAGATGCGGAAGAAGAGGATGACGACGAAGACGACGAGGACGAAGAGGATGTGATGAACTTTCTTCAGGATCTCGGAGAATAAGAGTCATCTCTTCAATGATTGACTCTGTGAATACTATGAATGCGAATCAGTCACAAAAACAATTGGTCTTAATTAGTCGCGATCTGTTTTTCTTTAGCAATATTCAATTCAGCGCGAAATCTCTTGGGGCGGATGCTTCGCTCTTGGATGGTCTGTCGAAAATGAAAGATCATTCCGAAGCGACCTGCGTTCTCATCGATCTCGAATTGCCAGGGCTTGATTTCAACGAACTCAAAAAAATGAATGATCAGGCTGGGGTGACGATTATTGGATACGCACCACACGTGAAAACTGATCTTTTTGATGCGGCTAAGAACTCCGGTCTTAGTCGTTTATATTCTCGTGGTCAATTGAACTCATCCACTTCTGAAATTTTGTTGGAAGGTCTCTCGGACACTCCATGATTCGGTTGGCACATCTGTAAGAAAATCGAATGTCTCTACTCTTTGTAATTCATCTATTCGTGACTTTGTTCTTACTCGGTCTGATTTGGGTTGTGCAGATCGTCCAGTACCCCTTGTTCAAAGAGATCCCGGAAAAATCATTTCCTGAATATGAATCTGACTATCAAGTCAAAATCACCTATCTCGTGATGCCCACAATGATTTGTGAATTGGTCACCGGTATTATGTTGCTTGTGTTGGATAGCGTGCATCTGACACGCACAATTCAAATTTCAAATCTGTTGATGATCATCATCACTTGGATCTCGACTGCAATGATTCAGGTGCCTTGCCATAAGCGGTTACTGGAAGCGTTCAATTCTGACGTACACCGGCGTTTGGTCCGATCAAATTGGATTCGAACTCTCGTATGGACAGCCAGATCTTTGATGTTGATCAATGTCCTCCTTGCAGATCTCGATATTTCGCACCAATGATGAGCTCTGTGATAACTGGATCTTTGTAGCAATTCACCCCGCGTCCCGCTCGTAGAGGCCTCCGTAAGTGTTAATGAGTACGAAGGCATGTTCTGAGAGGGCGAATACTCTCAATATTCATTAGGAGTAGCATAATAAAGTGTTGGAAATAGGGGTTTTACCCACGCTCGGCTTCCCCTAGGGATAGTATAGTAGAGATTGAGAATATAGACCATTTCAATGGAGTACAATTCATGGGACGACTCAGTGTCATGACCGGCCTCAATTCCGGTACTGAAATCCCTTTGCTGGATCAGGTCATGTCAATAGGCCGACATGCCAGTTGTGAAATTGTGCTACCCGACCACACCGTCTCTCGTAATCATGCGAAGATCATTCTCAGGGAAGATGGTTACTACATTGTAGATTTGGGAAGTCGAAATGGAACATATCTTAACGGACGAAGGATCAGCATACCCACCAAACTCGAAAACGAAGACCAAATTCAACTGTATGACATCACGCTAACGTATCTGGAAGATGAAGAATGTCTGCCTCGTACATCGCGTTCGTCACGTGTTATGCCCGAGCCTTGGTCTGCTTCCGATTTAGAGGAACAGTATCATCGCATGTCGCAGACCGAGACTGTTGCCGAGATGGATTTCGCTGTTGATGAGAGTGCTGCTCACGATAATGCTGAAATTCGATTGCAGTTGATTTTGGAAATCACCCGTTGTCTCGAAAGCCCGTATGAACGAGAGCAGATGCTCTCACGCTTATTAGAGCGGCTTGCTAAAATATTTCCACAAATGGACAGAGGCTATGTCTTGTTGGCGAACGAGGCCGGTAACCAATTGAAGCCTGTTGCGATTCGCCAGTCAATCCAGGATCGCCTCGAAGAGATGACAATCCGACCTGTCACGAGAAGTATCGCCCGTCAGGTTTTAAAAGAGGGCAAAGCGATTTTGAGTGTTGACCGAATAAATGCTGAAGAACGGCGTTCTGTTTTGGACCACGAATTTCGCTCGATCATTTGTGCCCCATTGATCGGAGCCACACGTAAACCACTTGGCATCATTTACATCGATAGTGATGATGTCAACAAGCGGTTCATGCCAGAAGATTTGAATATCTTGACCTGTGTTTCTATTTTGACGGGGCAAGCTCTCGAACAGGAGTCGCGACATTCTGCTCGATTTCGTGCGGTTGTTGATACTGCCGCTGATGGCATTGTGACGTTCAATGAATCGGGAACAATAGAATCTGTGAATCCCGCTTTAGAAAATCTGTTTGGCTGGAAGATGGAAGAACTCGTCAGTCAGCAGATTAGCACCTTAATCCCTACCGTCCTGGATTCTGTCTTAGCTAAACAAGACGATGGTGCTTATCAGCTTATCAAGAAACAGGAACAAGAAATTGCGGGGCAAAAAAAGAATGGCGACAAGTTTCCGATTCATCTTTCAATTGGTCAGTTTGAGCTGAATGGTCGTAAATTTTTTACAGGAATCTTACACGACATCAGCGAACGGAAGCGAGCCGAATTACGACTCAAACAAAGCCAGCAGGAACTCAAAGACTTCGTCGAGAGTGCCGTCATTGGTCTTCGTTGGATTGCTCCTGATGGAATCATTGTCTGGGCGAATCAGGCAGAGCTGAACCTGTTGGGGTACCAGGAAGTGGATTATGTCAATCGACACTTTCGAGAATTTCATGAAGATTCGTGGGTGGCTGACGACATCATCAAGAGATTTCAGGGAGGTGAAGAACTTCGCAATTACCCGGCTAGACTTCGAGGTAAAAGTGGAGAGCTCCACGATGTGTTGATCAGTTCTACGATTTATCGTCGAGACGAGAAGATCATTCAGCATCGTTGTTTCACTCGCGATATTACTGAGCAAAAGAAAGCGGAAGAAGCCCTGCATACGTTAAATGAGAACCTGGAGAACAAGGTTCGCAATCGAACTCAATCAGTGCGTCTACTACAAGATGTCGCATCCATTGCCAACGAATCGGAAACGGTGACTCAAGCGTTTCAGTCGACATTAGATCGTATCTGTCAATACATGCATTGGCCGGTCGGTCATGCATATTTTGTGGACCCGGAGAATTCTGATGTCTTTATCGACAGTCAAATATGGTCCCACAGCGAAAACGCTGAACTGGGGAAACTCAAAAATATTTCCACACAATCTACGTTTCGACCGGGTGAAGGGATGGTCGGGACAGTGGTTAGCACTAAGGCTCCACAGTGGTTTGAAAATCCTGAAGAAGACTCCGTCTTCACGCGGGCTCGTGAATTAACAGATAGTCAACTTGATTTTGGCTTGGCGTTTCCTGTTCTACTTCGCGATCAAGTGGTGGCAGTTCTTGAATTCTTTGCATCGGAAGTCAGTGAGCCCGACAAAGATTTACTGGACGTGATGTCGAATGTCGGGACTCAGCTCAGCCGAGTTGTCGAACGTCGCCGTTTGCAGGAAGAATTGATTGACGCAGTCTGGGAGCAACAAAGATATTTTGGACAAGAACTACACGACACCTTGGGGCAAGAATTGACCGGTATTGGCATGATGATCGCTAGTCTGGCTCACAAAGTGAAACAAGACAAACTGGAGCATGCCGATACGGTACTCGAAATTGGAGAAATGATTCAGCAGGCAAAAACCGGTGTCAGACGACTTGCCAAAGGTCTGTTCCCGGTCGAAGTGGATGCCGAAGGGCTTCGTGCAGCACTCGCAGACCTTAGCCGTTCGACCACAGAGCGGTGCTCGATTCAATGCGATTTTCTTTGCGATAAATTGCTGACGTTGACTGACAATAATGTGGCCACTCATCTGTTCCGCATTGCA
>JAURQH010000077.1 GCA_030836185.1 Planctomycetota bacterium | reverse complement strand
TACTTCGAGAGGATTGAATTCGAGTTGCAGCTTCACATCTTTGGCGATGGTGTGCAGCGTGCTGCCCATTTCGTCGATCAACACCTTGCGTCCTTCCTGCAACGTGTCGATGTAGGAGTAGTTGCCGTTCCCTTTGTCGGCGAGTAGTTCAATCGTGTTGTCTTGCAGGTTACCGAAGCCGAAACCGAGCGTTGTCAAAAAGACATTCGACTTGGCTTTCTCTTCGATCAGACGATGCAGATCGCCTTGACTGGTGATGCCGACGTTGAAGTCGCCATCGGTCGCCAGAATCACTCGATTGATTCCACCGGGGATAAAGTTCTTGGTCGCCTGTTCGTAGGCGAGTTGGATGCCGGCGGCTCCGTTGGTTGATCCACCCGCTCGCAAATTGTCGAGAGCGTTCATAATGACCGATTTTTGATCGCCCGACGTAGAGGGCAGAACAACTCGCGTACCTGACGCATAAGTGACGATGGCGATGGAATCGTTTTCGCCCAGGTAATCAACCATCATTTTGAGACAGCTTTTCAGCAATTCAATTTTGTTCGGCTTGTTCATCGATCCCGAGACATCGAGTAAGAAGACCAAATTGCTGGCCGGTTTTTCTTCCAGCGGAATCTCTTTCCCCTTCAGGCCAATGCGCACCAATTTGTGATTGGGCTGCCAAGGACAGACAGACGCTTCCACCGTCACCGAAAACGGATCGTCACCCACCGGAGCGGGATAGTTGTAGTTGAAGTAGTTGATCATCTCTTCGATGCGGACCGCATCGGGGGGAGGCAGCATGTTGTTCTGAGTCAGCATGCGGCGAGTATTGCTGTATGACGCCGTATCAACATCAACAGAGAATGTGGAGAGTGGCGAATCGGTGACAACCTGAAATTCGTTTTCGATGATGGGGGCGTAGTTATCGCCACTGTTACCGGGGCCAACACCTTCGAGTCCATCGGTCTGCGGATTGAAACCCCAGTGGTTGTCTTCCCATTTCATGGTGGATTTCCGCCAGCCGAGGGGCATTGGAGGAGTCTCTATTGTCGAATAATCGACACTCGTCCCTCCTCTCGGATTTTGAATGTGAGGCTGAACGCCAAAACCATCCGAACGAACGGCCCCGCTCTCTGACTCGGTGAGTTGACGCCTAGAGGCTGGCATGATGGCTAAGTTGTCCGAGGCTCCAAGCCCTCGACCATTTTGTGCGGGAGTTGGTGAAAAATTTCTTACAATTGGTCGCCCGTAGAAATCTTTTTGAATTGGCTGTGGAGAGTCAGGGCGAGTGAATTCTGACACAGTGACCGGTCTAGTTGGTTCTTCCCGCACCAGGTGTTCTTGGATACCATGAAGTCGTTTTACATTATCAAGCTGGACAGAGGGATCGTTCGCATTAGCTACCCACGTTTGATTGGAAATTTCACCTTCCAACTGCACTGACGAAAAAGCTTCATTGATTGACTCTTCCGACATCGCCACGTCGTTACGAAGAGACTCAGTCTCGGGAACAAACACGCCGCTTTGCAGGATCACTCCCACGCAGACACACATTCCAATCGCCATCAGAGACGCCAACAAGTTGGTTCGGAGTGACCTACCCGTCTCTTGTTCGGGCTCTTCGGTCGATACCGGAGCTAATGCCACGGCCGGTTGATTCCGGTCAACGTGATCGGGGGTGACCCCGCCGAGAACTTCTTCCAAGGCAATGTCCATGAGTCGGTCTTCGATCTCTGTGCGGATCTCTTCGTCGCTCAAATGATCGGTCGTGTGATTATTATTCATGATTCCAACTTTCGTTGAATGCAGTTTTTGAGAAGGGCGCGGGTGCGACGTAATAACGTCTTCACGCCGTCAGGTTTCATGTCGAGAATCGCGGCAATATCGAGACGCGATTTTCGTTCTTTGTATTGAAGTTGCACGGCTTCTTTGCCACGTCCTTCAAGTGTGTCGAGACAGTCTCGTAAGGCGAGCAAAGAATGTTCTCCGCCGTCATCGCGCTCAAATCTTTCCCAGACGCTGTCGGCGACTTCGGGATTGTCCAAGACCACATTTTGATCCTGACTTCTGAGCATGCCGAGATACAAATTGCGGGCCGTTGTCCGTAACCATGCCGACGTCTCGGCACGACTGCGATCTTCAAACGGCCCCTGCATGGCGGCGACGAAGGTTTCCTGAGAGAGGTCGTCGGCCAGTTCAGGCGAACAGCCGAGAAACCGCAGATATCTCCAGACTCCCAAGCGATGATCGTGTGAGAGTTGTTCGAGGTCGCGTTGCAGTGGTTGAGTCTCCGTGGCCATGACCGTCCCTTGTGTGGAGGAAAACGAAACCGGCATCGAGGTGCGTGCTTCAATACACCCTTCTAATGAATCAGGGACGCCAAAGGGTTCGGAAGATTCCCGAGAATCGCAGGAATCGTGGAATTTTGGCCGAATTCGTGACCGCAGAGGGTGAACGTGCAGACATTTCAAAACTTTTGAATTTTATCGGATGCGTTCATTCATGAGCGTTCGATGAATTCTCTAAACCGATTCTCCACTCCTTCCCTTCAACCCGGTACAGTCAGAGTGAATCTTTGACCGTTCTCTTATTCAACACGATACCGTTATGAAACATTTTATCTCTTCAACTCTGTTATTCCTGTTCCTCCTGCAACCGACTGTTTCGTTCGGTTGGGGACGCGGGCACGATCTCATTCGCACGTGGGCGATCGAGCATCTCCCGGCGTGGCAAAAAAAAAAACTGACAGAGAGTCACTGGAAGCATCTCGGCAAAGATTACAACAAGCTGCAAGATCAACACGCCGGCGGACGCGCTCCTCACCTCGATAAATATTGTCTACCTCCCGGTCCAAGACTCTCTCTGCACGATGTGAACCCGCCCGAGAAAAGTATCCCCGCGATGCAGTGGTATCTCGAACAAACCATCGACCGAATTCAACATCCTGACAAATTCGAAGAAGACGATCCCGTTGACGAAGCCCTGAAATTTCTCGGCGTGTTGTGCCATTGGAATGAAGATCCCGGTTCGCCGTCGGCACATTCCAGCCCGGTGAATGAAGCTGCTTTACGAATTTTGCTGCCGCCGACACCCGATAAAGTGAATCTTAATTATCTGTACGGCTACGGCGGCATCAGTAATAGGGGGACGTTTGAAATTCCTAATGCGGAGTACACACCGAAGTTGCTGGGAGCGAGTATTCCCGAAGCGGCGTTAAGAATTTATCAGCATCAATTGTTGCTCGAACGCAATGCAGCCGCGGGTATCATTCCGATCATACAATCGATTGAATACGGCGACGGGACATTGGCTGAGAAAACACGTTCACGCTTGGCTCATCGCAACGCCGAGCATATTGCCGACTTGTGTTATACGGTGTTTTGTCTGGCCTATGATCGCATTGATGTCGAAGAATCCCGGCAATGGGACGAGCAAAGTCTGTCTGCATGGCTTTCAGAGACCGTCCCGCGGATGACGACCCATCCGTATTATGTGACGCCGTTTCTTGTGGATCAGGGATTCGATGCGGGACGCAAATTGCATCCTCTCCAGATTGGTGAGCAGAAATACGACATCGGCTTTGGTGCCGGTGTGCCAAGTTCGATTGATTACACGCTCACCAATGGAGGCCACTATCAGCAGATCGTTTGCGAGGTCGGTTTGCATCCGTTGGCCGGACCGACTGGCAGCGTCAATTTTCAAATCATGATTGACGGCAAGGTGGTCGCCGAGAGTGGTTTTCTGACGACGAAGGACTCTGCCGTGATGTTGTCGGCAGACTTACCGAAGGGAAAACTGTTCAAGCTGAAGCTGATGACGGTTGCGGGAGAGGGATCAGAATCTCTCCACAATTTGGGAGTGTGGGGTGAGCCAAGGTTAGTGGAAGAATAAAAATGCCAACCAACCGGAACCCGTTCTCCGGTCGGTCTGGAGGGAACCGGAGAACGGGTACCTGTGATGATTTCCCGGAAACGGTCTCGCACCGCTTCGTTCCCGGAAACTCTCTCAGGATAAAACCTTCAGTTGCGGCATCAATTGGAGATCACCCTTCTCCTTGAGTTGCTGCAACTTCTCATTAAGGATTCGCAAACGATCTGCAATTTGCTCGTCGTGCGAATCCCACTGTTGTCGCCAATCTTGCTGGAGGTTTTCAAATCGAGCATCCTGCTCGACAGCCTCCTGGAGGGTCGAATCGAGTTCGTTGAGGGCCGAGGTTAAACGAACTTCTTGATCCGAAAGCGTTGGCGACGTCGGGACGGCCATGAATCAGACTCCAATATCTCTGGGGAAAGAGTTGAGGTGAGGTATTTTGTGTGCTTAGAGTTCATCGGATAAACAGAATAGATAACTTGAGAAAGACAGAGAAAATAAAGAGCAAGGCCAAGATTGGTAATGTGTATCGATTATGCCGAGGACTGCTGACCTCCGTAAAAACGTCGCAATATCGGTCAAATTACGGCAATAGAGTGCTCAACGTCCAATGTCGGTCGGATGTCGCCACCACCGCTCCTCGCGGGAGCTGCAATTCTTCGAGCATGTCGGCGACTTCAGCAACCGTCAACGCGGCGTGTAATGACTGACGAAATAACTGCCGGGAATAGTCGGTCTCGTTCGAGGTATGCTCATTGACGAGTGCTTCGAGTTGATCAACTGAGTCGGGACGCAGGAGATCTCGAACAAACAATAAACCACCCGGTTTGAGGACTCGCACCATCTCTTGAAGGGCAATAAATGGTTTGGGGATGTGATGCACAATACTGTTCGACATAACGGCTGAGAAACAATCATTCTCGAACGGTAACTGTTTGGCGTCGGACTTCACGATTTCGATACGTTTCGAGAGATCGTCTCGTGCAATGTTTTCGCGGGCCAGTTTCAACATTTCGTCGGCAAGATCGACAGCCGTGATCTGTCCCTGTTCGGATTGCCGACAGAATTCCATCGGAATCAATGCTGTTCCCGTTCCCAGATCGAGTATTCCTTTTGAGTCAACAAGTAATTTTTGCGGGCAGTCGGTCAAAAAATCAGCGACGAATAGTTCATTCACTGCCGAATGATCCATTTCATCGTACTCGCGCGCCTCCTGCTCGGTGTCCATCACTTCGGGTTCGAGTCTCCGTGGAATCATTGAGGAATACTTTGTTATGGGCGTTTATGCTAGACCGACTCGATTGAAGAAAACTGTTTTTGCATGACGCTTGGTTTGTCCTGATACAATTTCCGTCCAAGTTCCAAACACTCCTTCTGCAACACCAGTCGTTGCTTGTCGATGAGTTGTTGCACCTCTTCATCGAGTGGATAAGGTCGCACGGCGAGAATTTCAATGATCTCGCTGAGATTTTGCAGATCGTGATCGTATCCGAGCAAATCTGCCAACGTGCGAAGATTGGCGAGTCGTTTCCTGGTGTTATCCTCGCGGAAGTTTGACAAAAGTTGCGTTTGATACCAATCATCTTTGACACGTTTTCGCCAGTCGTGCCAATCTTCCTGTTGTCGGGATTCGGGAATTCGTTTCCAAAGCTTTCGCGACTTTCGATAGGTCTCCTGGTAGCCGCCCATCAACAAGTCTGGAGAAAAATCTCCAATCAGCAGATTTTCAGCACTGTGCCGTGCTTCGAGTAATTTTTGCCGCAAGGCGTCGATACTCTCGCAGGAGCCTGAAGAAGAGTCGTCAATGTCCTGCTTTTGCAATCGCTGAAGCAATCCGTCAAGACGTTCGATGACAGCACAATCAGCGGTCAAAAACTGCAATTTCACTAAGGTTTGCTCGATGACTTCGCGATCCCGTGAAGACGATAATTCGCGTCCCAGATCGCGATAGCGGGCGATTTCCTGCTCCCCGGCGGCTTGATTCAAGGTTCTGACCAGCCGAAAAAGTGCTTTGAGTCGTTTGAAGTTTTTCCTGAGTTGATGCACAGTTCCGGGCGTCAATTCGTCATTTTCAGCAAGCAGATCAAGGGCGGAATCGATCCGATCACGGACGACAAGACGCAACTGTCGGCTCAACGGCCTTTTATTTTGCAGACGGAACACACCGAATCCTCAAAAAAGTCCCTTCAAATGGGGTCCAGAAATCTTCATAGTTTGTACAATAACGCCTCCGGGACGGGAGATCCCGGAAAATCTGGAAGTCGTCAAACAATTCATTGGCCGATTGATTTCGGCCCTCACAACGGAGTCCTCTCCGTCTGACCATTCATAATGGAGAATCATGAGTCAGATCGTTATCAGCGGCCTTGGAGTCGTCACATCACTGGGTAAAAATCTAAATGAATTCTGGGACGGCCTGATGAATGGTCGTAGCGGAATTCGTCCGTTGACGCGCATGAAAACGGATGACTTGCAGGTGACCATCGGAGGTGAGATTTCCGATCTCGATCTCGAGACCCTGCAGGAACATCTGGGAGATCTCATCGATGTCCGACGAATTGACTGGGCGACCCGCTTTGCCTTGGTTGCCGCGCGCGAGGCATTACTCGATGCCAACCTGCCACTCAATAATCTGGGAACGCGAGTTGCCGTCATTCTTGGTTCGGGGCTTTCCGGGATGGAAACTCTCCAAGAACAGACCGAACGGTTGATCGAAAAAGGCCCGCGACGGGTGAGTGTCTTCACGATCCCGATGTTGATGCCGAATGCGTCTCCCGCAAATATTTCTCTCGCGTATGGAGCCAAAGGCCCTGCCTATACCGTCAGCACAGCGTGTGCGTCTTCCGGGAACGCGATTATTGACGGCTACGAAATGCTGCAACGCGGCGAAGTCGACATCGTCATCAGTGGCGGGACCGAAGCCTCGTTGACACGCCTGGGGTTGGCAGCTTTCAGTAACATGAAAGCGATGAACAAAGGCTCGAACGACGACCCGGCGAAATCTGTCCGACCATTTAACAAGGAACGCAACGGTTTCATCATGTCGGAAGGTGCCGGTATTGTCATTATGGAATCAGCCGAGCATCTGGCAAAACGCGAAGGGACCGCATATGCGGAATTGATCGGTTACGGCTCGACCTCAGACAGTTTTCATCTTGTTCAACCTGATCCGAATGCAGTCGAAGCGACCCGTGCCATCAATCAGGCATTTGAACAAGCCGGTTTGAGTCCCGCAGAAATTGCCGACAACATTTATGTGAATGCCCATGGAACGGGAACGAAACTGAATGACGCCATGGAGACCGTGGCTCTGAAGAAAGTCTTTGGCGACGCAGCCGACAAACTTCAGGTCAGTTCGACCAAAAGTATGACCGGACATATCATCGGTGCCTCGTGCGGGATCGAAACGGTTGCCTGTTCGCTGGCTCTGAAGACCGGGAAATTACCTCCCACAATTAACTACGAAGAAGCCGATCCCGATTGTGATCTCGATTATATTCCCAATGAAGCGCGCGAAGCTCAGGTAGAGTATGCACTTAACAACAGCTTTGGCTTTGGTGGGCACAACATCAGCTTACTCGTAAAGAAAACATAAAACTGATACACTGAGGTTCCCCACGTTGCGCTGCTGAGACGATGGGTACCCCGATTCATCAATGAGGCTCTCATAGGAAACTGTGAGAGCCTTTTTTTATTTCAAGCGATTAAAAATTTGCACGTCGCTCGGTGATGACAAATTCACCGCGGTCATCAGCGGCGATTTTGACAGCCACCAACTCCGGGTCATGATCGAATAATAACCAGGCGTCGCGGTCGGCAATCTCTTCCAGGATTTTTCGCTTGCTACGCCGAGTTTCCAATTGATTCAGATCGAAGCCGGTACACCACGCGGTTGGTAAGTTCCAACTGGTCGGGCAAATGTCGGCCAGATAATAGAAGGCATCATACCCCTGCTCGATGATGATCGCTTGATGAAACTCGGTATGTCCACCGGTTACCAAAGATCGAATACCGGGAGCGATTTCGACATCGCCCTCAATCAATCGCAGTTGCGAGGAATCGGCCAGCAAGCCGAAATTCTCTATGGAGTAGACATTGCGCAACTCGGGCCAATCAGCATGGGCAACATCCCACTCCCCCTGTTGGATCACATGCTCGGCGTTCGAGAATTCGAGTTCCAGATCACCATCTTCGTTTCGGCGTGTCACGCCGCCCGCGTGGTCAAAATGCAGATGTGTCAGAATAACGGTATCGATCTCTTCCAGGGTTACTCCCTGTTCGGCGAGACTTTGTTCCAACGGGTTTCCCTCTTCTGCATCGATCAACTTGCGTTGTTTGTCGCTCAGCTTGGAACCATACCCGGTATCGACGAGGACATTTTTCTCACTCGACCGAATCAAGAGACAATTGGTGGCCTGATCGACACGATTGAGTTCGTCGACCGTCACCTTTCGTGACCATAGCGGCTTGGGAACGACCGAAAACATGGTCCCGCCGTCTACTTTGAACCGACCGCCTGAGACTGTCTGAAGCTGCCAATCGTCAACCTGCATCCTGTTTCCTCAGTGAATTCTTATTGGAGATTGCGGTTTTGTCATCGAACAACATTCACAATCTAACCGAGATCACCCCAAGATGACCACTCCCAAGAAACCTTCTCGAATCTTACTGCTTGCCGCCGTCTATAACCTGTTATGGGGAGCCGTGGTGGTTTTGCTGCCGGAGAGATCATTCCAATGGGCGGGATTCGATGAACCGGCCCTCTATCCTCAGTTATGGCAATGTATCGGAATGATCGTGGGAGTGTACGGCATCGGTTATGGAATCGCCGCTTACGATTATGTCCGACACTGGCCCATTATTCTGGTCGGATTGCTGGGCAAGATTTTTGGACCGATTGGCTTCTTACAAGCGGCCCTTGCCGGCGATCTCCCTTGGACCATGTTTCGCTGTATCGTGTTCAACGACTTGATCTGGTGGATCCCGTTCAGTGTGATTCTCTGGCGATGTTATCAACAGTCGGCAGAAAACAGTTCAGCGGTGCCAGATCACTCAACTTCGGTAAAGAAGTAGCAGAGGATATGCGTCAACACAAAGAAGCAATCTTCGAGGCGACCCATGTGGCCATGAGGCACGGTCATGGGAATGGTGACGGCGTCTTTCAACTTGCCGCCTTCGCTGGTCGTTAAAGCCACGGTCGTGCAGCCGACTGAGTTGGCATATTCAATCGCGTTCAAGACATTCGCACTGTTGCCGCTACCGGAAATCCCGATGAGCATATCACCCTCTTCGGCGAAGTTCTTGAGCGGTTCGACAAAGACCGTGTCGTAACCTTCATCGTTGGCATAAGCGGTGAGCGTCGAGATGCTGTCGGAAAGACAGATCATTTTGAACCGGGACGGCTTGCGCAATGACGCACATTTGACGATGTCGACCACCATCTGGGCGGCAATCGAAGAGCTGCCTCCATTGCCACAAATGTAGACCGTTTTTCCCGCGTCGCGAACCTTGCGCATGGCGGCGATGGTTTCGGCAACTTTGGCGGTATCGAGCTTCGGCAACAAATCGTGAAGCTGCGTGATGTAATCCTTGGCAAATTGCTCGTCAGACATCGGTATCCTTCCCGAGGTTTTTCAGTGTTTGATAGGTGATTTTTAGCGTGCGGAGCCAATTCCCGCAACCTCAAAGCGGGTCTGAAGATCGGTGTTGGAAAGACTCTTCCGGCACCACGATACTTCTGGTCACAGCGCTTAAGTGCTTAAAAAAAGTACCCCCGGCAGGATTCGAACCACAATCTGTAACAGGTAGTTCTGACAACAGCTTATGTCATAAGCCGATTCCCGTTGGTGCATATATGGTGCAAAACGGTGAAATTGACCCCCGATTGAAAGACATCAATCGGCTCTGGACAACGCTTCCCGACGACGTGAAGGAGCACCTTCACGCACTGGCTCTACCGCATGATGAAACTGCGAATAGAATCTGTTGAATATTAGACATCAGCTCGATCTAATTCCCTTCCAATTCTTTGATCTCCGCTTCGCGGACGGCAATCCATTTGACTCTAGCGGCGTAGTAGGCAGGTGCGGATTCGGCCGTGTGGATCTCCAACACCCGCTGCATCGCCGTCACGGCAAGCAGCATGCCGGACGCGGTAAGTAGTCGGTCGTGTGGCGCCAACGCGTTTCGCGCCCTGGGGTGTGGATCATTGCTAACCCCCGTCTGCAGTCGAAAGAAGGGGAAGCCATTTGTAGGACGTGGCAACTATGAAACGAGTGTAGACTTTGATAGACTTTGACATTGCGGCTACATGCCACATGAAGACAGGCGAATGAAATGAAGAAACTGTCAGAGTACGTGAAGACGGCTGAAGCCGCCGAGATTCTCGGCGTCTCCCAGACCACTCTTCGCAAGTGGGCTGAGGCAGGAAAGATCCACGTTCGCTTTAACCCGCACCACCAGGATACACACAGGCAATTATCGTAGATTGGCAAACCTTGACCCCAGTATCCACAGTCCCCGAACCCGCATCCATGGCTCTGTTCGGTCTCGGCTCGCTCGGCATTGGTGTGATTGCCAGACGCCGCAAGAAACAACTCGCAACGTGAGTTTAATCGACAATTAGAATCTCTGAACGGGTGGCTGTGATCAGTCATCCGTTTTTTTGTGCGCTGTCTTCCAGTTTCAATCCCCGCTGTAACGACTCGCCAGCCGCTTCAATACGTCCTTCACTTCCACTTCCGTCAGCCGCCGCGTTTCCTGAGTTGTGGACAAGTAGAAGTCATACAACGGCTGTCCGTCTTCGGTGTGGCCCGCTGGTTCGACTGCGACGCCGACTCGGTCGCGTGGTTCAATGTAATGGCGACGCGGCCAGTGATGATTATCGCCTGCTAGTAATGACTCCCCAAGTCACCAATGCGACTCCAAATATCATTCCACATAATCGGTTGTTGAGGAGACCAATGTTGTGCATGCTTCCGTTTGTAGTGTCGTAAAAGAATCCGAAGTAAATAATACAGGCTATGCCAAAACTCTGAACAATCGAATTAGCTACCTGAGATGCACTACCAAAATCAGCACCGCAGTGTGGGCAGTCAATTTCCGTGGAGCCCGTGACAGCTCCCGGGAAGCAGAGTTCGTAGTTGATCAGGTCGTCGAAGAGGGGCATTAGTCAGTCCCAAGAAGGTAGCCCAACAAACCAGACGCAATGACACCGACAAAAAGTAAACCCCAAGTCGAATTACTCGTGATGAGGTCGAGGAAGTCAAAGCCGAACGCAAAACTGGCTATTCCGATCCCAACCGCGAACAGTAACAAAAAGATGAATACGCAACCACACCCAAAATCGTCTTTGGCGGAGCCGCCACTACACCTGGGAGCATGCACGGCGGAAGTGCACTTTTGACAGTGCATTATTTGCCCTGTGTAAGCAACCTGTTTCGCAATCTGATGTCCGCAATAGGGGCATTCAACTGATCCTCGCTTT
>JAURQH010000076.1 GCA_030836185.1 Planctomycetota bacterium | reverse complement strand
AGGTGGAGGCATGAATCACGGTCAGGTCATCGGCGGCACAAACCGTCTGGGTGAAACGCCCGTTGATCGTCCCGTCCATCTACAACACATCTTCCATACGGTCTACCACTGGCTCGGAATCGATGCCAACACGATGACATTGGAAGACCCGAACGGTCGTCCACAATATCTGGTCGAGAACCGCGAACTCATCTCTGAACTCATTTGATCGGGCCAACCTTTCGATGAGCAAACTTCGGTCCCCGTTGGGAGTCTTCTCTCAACGGGGATTCTTTTTTGGCGGGATGCTTCATTTCGTATTCGCCAACTTGTCCAGTTCCTCAAACGTCAGCCGTACACTCAAAATGAACGGAGCCTGTTTGGGCATCCAATGACCGTAAGTTGTCGTGACGATTTCTCCACTAGGAAGCATCTCCACGCCGGGATACGCACAGTCGGCTCCTTTGTGATTGTCTTTAAGTCGCACCCGGTATTGCCCTTCGCGGGCATGCACAATGTCTTCATACCGACCGACCCAAGCGACCCAATCTCCCTTGGTAGATGATTCGAGCGTCAAATCCCGAAACGAAATGAACAATCGCCCATCGACCGATGAAACCGCCGTGTGTCGATCTCCCGTCAGAGACGCGGTCGTTTCTCGTGGAGCCGTCCACGTTGTCCCTTCATCGTCAGAGAAAATGACGTGCGAGTTTTTCACGCGCCGATTTTCGCGTAGTAAAACCGCCAATTGTCGGCCATCGGGAGAACGTACGACGCCCGGCTCGCAGAGATGCACGTCTGCCGATTCGTAAATAACTTCGGGCTTGCCCCATGTTAAGCCGCCGTCGGTTGAGATCGTTTTGAACAACTTGAAGGCGGGCGATTTTTGACCATCTTTCGTGAAGAAACGGCCATCGTCGTGGAATAACGTCATGTAATGTCCGGGGCCGGTTTTGATCGGGAACAGGCAGCCCATGGCGACGATCCCGCCATAATCGCCAATCGGTTCAATCGGCGTCCAGTTGGCACCATCGTCTTCCGAAACCGCCATCCGAATGGGGTACAAACCAGAAAACATGATGAGTCGCTTCTTGTCGGCTGCATCATAGACACGATAAATTGTGGGGACTTCTTTGGACGTTGACCAGTTCTCGGGAACCGGCAATCGTTCGCTCCATGTCTTGCCGCCGTCATCGCTCCGTTTCATCACAATCGGGCCGCGACCGTGTCCTTTCGGATAAACCGTGATCATCGTGTGACCATCTTCGAGTAATACGGTGGTGGGGTGTCCGAGGTATTGTCCTTCTTCACGATCCACAATCACTTGTCGCTCGGTATCATCATTCAAATCGATCACGGGGATCGAATAACCCTTGGAAACTTTTTTCGATTCGGCGGCCTTGTTTGCCGGAACGTACGCCTGCAAACGAGGTTTCAGTATCTCGACAATTTTCTTAGCGACCAGCGTCTGACCGGCATCACCGGGATGGGCTCCGTCCAATAGGAGAGCGTCTCTCTCTTTGGTCGGAAGGTCGGCATACGCTTGCCATATATCAGCCAAAGGGACTCGCCAATCGTGTGCCACGTCGCGGACCACTGCGACATACTGACGAAATCTTTCCTTTCGCCATGCGGGAACTTCGGAACGCAATTGATTGGGCGTCATCAAGATGACTCGTGAGCCATCATGACGCAACGTGTGAATGATTTCTACCAGATTTTCACGGAAGTCATCGACAGAGATCCGTGAGGGGCCATCCGGTTTTCCACTATCGACCCAGCAATCATTAATCCCAAACTGCACGACCACCCAGTCCGCCTGATGTTTGCGTATTGTGCCGATGCGTGCCAAGGCGTGTTTCCCCTGATTGCCGGTATTGGAACCTCCCACTCCGGCATTGATCACGGTCGCATCAATATCGATTTCCTTCAGTAATGCCGGTAAACGATCAGAGTAAACCTGTTTGATCGTTCCTCGATAAGCGGTGGTTGAGTCTCCGAACGCAACAATTTTCAGACCCTCGGCATTTGCCGAATTGAGAGAAAAACAAAGCAGGCACAGAGTCAGAAAACGCATGGCGGGCTCCATCAGTTGAGGCAGGAGGAACACTTTATTGGGAGTTATTAGGCTGTGAACCACTGTAACCGCAGAATGTCTCAAATTCGAGTCTCGACTTTTGGATTCACTGCTTGATTCCCGTGAGAACTTATCCGAACCTGTATAGACACACATTTCATACTCTACATCTTCCAAGGGTTTCCATGTTCAGATCAGCAATCTGCATTCTGTTTCTTGGCACTTGTCTCGTACCAGCCAACAGTCTCTCAGCCGCCGCACCGGTCGGCAAAAAGCACATTTATAAAAATGTCGGTGACCGTGAGCTGGTTCTCTATGTCACGAGCCCCAAAGAGAAGTCGGATTCGCCGCGTCCGGCGATTGTCTTTTTTCATGGCGGCGGTTGGACGGGCGGAGCGCCAGGACAATTCACCGAACACAGCAAATATTTTGCGACACGCGGACTGGTCTGTGTTCAGGTTCAATATCGATTGTTGAAAAAAAAGACAGATAAAGATCCGACCAACTGTGTGCAGGATGCCAAGTCAGCCATGCGATGGGTTCGCAGTCATGCCTCAGAACTGGGGATCGATCCCAATCGTATCGCGGCAGGTGGAGGTTCTGCCGGTGGTCATCTTGCTGCGTTTGTGGGCATGGTCGAAGGACTCGATGCCGAAGACGATGATCATTCTGTGTCTCCGAAAGCCAATGCCTTGCTGCTCTTCAATCCGGTCTTCGACAACGGACCAGATGGCTGGGGACATCAATGGGTCAAATCTCGTTATAAAGAGTTCTCACCCTTTCATAACATCTCGGCGGATGACCCTCCTGCTATTGTGTTTCTGGGAGATATGGACAATTTAATCCCTGTGGAAACATTGCATGCTTTTGAAGAGAAAATGAAAGCCGATGGTGTCAAATGCACCACGATGATTTTTGAAGGAATGGGGCATGGATTTTTCAATCACGGCAAACATGACAACAAGCCCTACTCTGAAACGGTCCTCGCCTGCGACAAGTTTTTGAACGAGTTGGGATGGATCAGCGGTCCTCCCACTTTGAAGTGACCTCGTCACCACTTGCGATCACTGTCTGAACTTTCGATACTAAGTCGCCGCCCCGATATCCCACCTGAGAAAAAGAACTCACCATGAAAAAGAATCCTGTTAAAGCCGCTCTCAAAGCCGGAGAACCACAAGTCGGAACGTGGCTTTCGTTTGGAGATATCTTTGCGACCCGACTGATGGCTCGTGTTGGTTTTCCGTGGCTAACGGTCGATTTAGAACATTCTCCCATCGACTGGTCGCAAGCGGCCACTTTGTTCGCCGTAATTTCGGATGCGGGCTGTGTTCCGTTAGCGCGGGTTCCCCGTGGTGATCACGATCTCATCAAACGAGTTCTCGACGCCGGCGCACACGGCATCATCGTTCCGATGGTGAATACTGTCGAAGAAGCGAAGGTGGCGATTGCTGCCGCGAAGTTCCCCCCAGAAGGAAACCGCTCAATTGGTGGTGCGATGCACGCTCTCAATTTTGATGCCAACGCCGGTGATTACTATGAGCACGCGAACGATGAAATTATGGTCATCCTGCAAACGGAGTCTCCTGAAGGAGTTCGAAACGCCGAAGAAATCTATTCACTGCCGGGTGTCGATGCGATATTTGTAGGTCCCAACGACCTCACCTGGCAGATGAAAGAAGCCGATGGCACTCCGCCCACGCCGGAAGAGTTTGAAGCCGAGTTGCAGAAAATTCTCGCCGCTGGAAAGAAAACAGGCACTCCCGTCGGAATCCATCTGCAAACCATTGAACAAGTAAATCAACGGATCGAAGAAGGTTGGCAGTTTTTGGCATTACAGAGCGAATTGAAGATGATGCTGACATCGGCACAGAAGTTTGTCAGCGATCTCAACATGCAGCCAGCACAAGGTGACTTGGCACGCTATTAGACATCGCAACAATGGATTCGGATAAACTGGCAACATCAAAAGCAAATCGACTCAAATGACTTTCTGGAAAACAATGTGACATGGCTGACTTTCAGACCGTCGCTCAAGTTGGCGACATCCCGGCTGGTGAAGGACGTTCTTTTCCAGTGAATGGAAAACTGGTGGGCGTTTTTTTGATTGACGAGGAATACTTGGCCATCAACGATCTCTGCCCACACATGGGAGCGTCCCTCTCTGCAGGATGGGTCGAAGAAGGAAAGGTGATGTGCCCGTGGCATGCCTGGCGATTCGATCTGCAAGATGGCACCTGGTGCGACAATCCTAAAATCAAAACCGACAGCTACGAAACCCGCGTTGAAGGAGACGACATTCAGGTACTCGTACCCGATGCTCCAGAACCTTCGCCCCCGACGAAAACCGAATAGTTTCATCCCCGACAGATTCCACACACAACTCATATTTCAGGAGATACTCATATGCCTCGACTCGTTTGCTCATTCGTGATTCCCGTTTTAATGCTGAACATGTTGTCTTTTTCATCAGCGGGCGAATTTAAGGTTCTCTTCGATGGCAGCAACCTTGAAGGTTGGGAGCACAAAGGGAACTGGAAGATTGAAGACGGCGTATTGGCGAGAGAAGGAAAAGGAGGCAGCCTCATCTACAAAGCGAAAAAGATTCCCGACGATTTTGAACTCGTATTCGAGTGGAAAGTGGCCGAAGGTTCTAACAGTGGCATTTACTATCGACCGACTCAATACGAATACCAGATCCTCGATAACGGCAAACATGCCGATGGTAAGAATCCACGAACATCTGCCGCCTCTTTGTATTTCTGTATGCCTCCCTCGCATGATGCCACCAAAACACCGGGAGAATGGAATCAAGGCCGAGTCGTTTGCAAAGGGACCGTGATTCAACACTGGCTCAATGGCAAAAAGGTCGTCGGATTTGACTACACCGATTCCAAATATGCAGCCGAAGTTGAGATGCTCAAACAACGGGGCGGAAATCTCGAAGCACGCGGGGCAAACCTGAGCCTCCAAGATCACGGCGATCCTGTCTGGTATCGTAATATCAAACTGCGCGAACTCGGTCCCGAAGACAAACTGGATCGATCCACAGTCACTCCACAAGAGCTCACAGCGGAACAAAAAGCAGCAGAAACAGCCAAGCTGAATCGAATCATCGAAAATCGTCGTCGCGCTCAAGAAAAACAAAAGAAAAAATAAATCGGTCCCGATCAGTGGACGTGCTCTTTCATCGAAATCGTTTTTTTAGTCATCATTATTGTTTGGAGAGTCATCAGTGAGCGATCAAGCCAACGGCGATGATGTATTTCTGGATGCCATCAAAAGACTCGACACAGCTTTTGAACACGCCAATATCGATGAAGAGGCACTCGAGAAACTGAAACATCCTCGCCAGACACTTCAGGTCTCGATTCCCGTGCGGATGGATGATGGATCGCTGGAGATCTTCACCGGATACCGAGTCCGTCACGATGATACGCGCGGCCCGACAAAAGGGGGACTCCGCTATCACCCCGATGTTGATCTGTCGGAAGTGAAAGCTCTCGCTTTCTGGATGACATTCAAGTGTGCGGTGGTAGGGCTTCCTTATGGAGGTGGAAAGGGAGGCGTGACAGTCAACCCGAAAAAACTGTCACGTATGGAACTCGAACGACTCAGCCGAGGGTTCATTGCACAAATTGCCGACTTCATCGGACCAGAAACCGATGTTCCTGCTCCCGATGTCTATACCAACTCGATGATCATGGGTTGGATGATGGATGAGTATTCCAAAATTACTCGACAACGCACCCCGGCTGTCATCACAGGAAAACCAGTTCCGCTGGGGGGGTCTCTGGGACGTGATGATGCCACCGGTCGCGGAGCCTATTACTGTATCAAGGAACTGGAACAAAAACGGGGTTGGAAACCGGACGAAATCACTGTCGCCGTTCAAGGATTCGGAAACGCGGGACAACATGTCGCCCGGTTGCTGCATGCCGACGGCTACAAGATCGTGGCGGTCAGTGACTCGAAAGGGGGAATCTATAAAGAAGCAGGATTTGATGTCCCCAGTCTGATTCACACCAAGAACGAATCTCGTGTCCTTAAAGCCGTCTATTGTGAAGGCTCCGTCTGCGAAGCCATCGATGCGGACAATATTTCCAACGAAGAGTTGCTGGAACTCGACGTCGATTTATTGCTTCCCTCAGCGTTGGAAAACCAGATCACCGAGAAAAATGCCAAGGACATTAAAGCAAAAGTCATTGTCGAAGTTGCTAACGGGCCGATCACATCTGAAGCCGATGAAATCCTCAAAAACCAAGATGGCATTTTAATTGTTCCCGATATTCTCGCCAACGCGGGCGGTGTGACGGTCAGTTATTTTGAATGGGTCCAGAATAAGTCCGGCTACTACTGGGATCTGGAAACTGTGCATGAACGGTTACTCGAAATTATGTCGCGAGAGTTCAACAACGTGTACGACATTATGATTAACAAGGAAATCGACATGCGGACTGCCGCTTATGTGCTCGGGCTCAACCGTATCGGTGAAGCGGTGGAATCGTTGGGAACCATGAAATACTTCGCGGCTGACGATTTACGAGCAACCAAGGATTAATCGCTGGAATTGTTCGCTATCGGAATAGAATCACTTTGCCTCGTTCGATTGAAAACCCCGTTCATCTGTTGTTGCCGCGTTCGGTGTACGTTCACGTCCCTTTCTGCGTGCATCGTTGTGGATACTGTGATTTCACGCTGGTCGCGGGAAAAGATCATCTGATTGACGATTACCTGACTGCGCTGGAAATCGAACTGAATGACAAGCGTGCCTGGGGCGAATTCTTCGATGAAGACCAGCCGATCTCAGTAGACACCCTCTATCTGGGAGGTGGAACACCCACGCACCTTGCACCGCTCGAACTACAAAGACTGTTCCAACTTCTCTTCAAACATTTTCACCTGGCCGACGATGCGGAGTTCACTGTCGAAGCAAATCCCGTCGATCTGACCGAAGAGAAGATTGCCGCTTTGCATAACGCGGGCGTCAATCGAATCACCCTGGGCGTTCAATCGTTCGACGAGTCTGAGCTACAGGTTCTGGAACGAGACCACACTCACGAAACGATTATTGATGGCATGAATCGGCTTCAGGAACGCATCGATAATGTCTCTTTAGACCTCATTTTTGCGATCCCCGGACAAACGCTCGAACAGTGGCAATCCACTTTGAAACATGCGGTGGCACTCAACCCGGCTCACCTATCGACTTATTGCCTGACGTTTGAAAAAGGGACATCGTTCCATACTCGCTTGCAACAAGGGAATCTGCGAGAGGCTGACGATGAATTACAGCGAAGCATGTATGCCGAGGTGATGGAGTTTCTTCCCGCAAACGATTTTCCGCAATATGAAATTTCCAGCTTCGCGAAACCGGCCTGCCGATCTCGGCACAATCAAGTTTATTGGTCGGGACGCGGCTATTTTGGTTTTGGTCCTGGAGCGGCCCGATATTTGAATGGTGGTCGCGAAACCAATCATCGCAGCGTGAGCACCTGGTTGAAGAATATTTCAGCAGGCGAAAGTGGTACCGCGGAATCCGAACAGCTTTCGGACAAAGACCGGGCGCACGAACGACTCATCCTCGGCTTGCGTCAGATTGACGGCGTCAATGTCGAACAATTTTCTCAGGAAACCGGCTACGATGTGCGTGAACTCGCGGAGACTGGCATCGAAAAGCTGATCTCATCAGGCCATCTTGAGCAACACGAATCGACGTTGCGTCTCACCCACGAAGGCCGCTTCTTTGCCGACAGTGTCACGTTGGAATTGATGTAGGTTGAGTGACTTGCTGCCGGTGTCACTTCTTCTTTTTCTTCTGTTGTTCTTTGAGATATTTCACTGTTGGAAATCTCTCTATCGAATACTCGCCCCCATACTGATCACGCAGTTCCGTACAGCGAGCACGCATGTCAGATAAAATTCCCGCGTATTGTGGGTCATCGAGCAAATTCTTCAGTTGCAGTGGGTCGGCTTGCAAATCGTGCAAGAACTCTCCTTCCGGCATATTTTGAAGATAGCGAGCGTAGACATATCGCTCACCGCGGACTCCTTCATACTTGGGAATATCGAAGCGGTCCATCAGATGTTCGCAGAAGAAATCGTTTCGCCACTTCTTGACGGACTTGCCATATACGAGCGGCGTGAGATCGAGTCCCTGGTAATGATCGGGAATGGAGCCGGTTGCCATCGAAAGAATCGTTGCCGGCACATCGACATTGAGGCTCATCTGTTGAACAACTCGTCCACGGTTTGCTTGGGGAACTCGTGGATCAAAAATAACCATCGGTACACGCAACGACTCTTCAAAGTGGCTCCACTTACCAGCGAAACCTCGTGAACCTTTGTAATAGCCGTTATCTCCCATGAAAATGATGACGGTGTTCTCCCCAAATCCTCGTTTGCGGGCCGCTTCAACGACTCGTCCTACATTACGGTCGAGCCCTGTGATCATTCGATAGTAGGCTTTGACGTTATTTTGATACTTCTCGGGTGTCTCCCAGCGCCAGTGATAACGGTCGCGGTGCATGCTGTTATGAAAGAAGCTTGGCAGCTTTTTCCAGAAGTCACGAGAGACCATCGGCTCGGGAATTGTGACATCTTCGTACAAACCATCTTCTTCTTGGGGCCAGGGGTAGTGATCTTTTTTGTCGTTGTCTTCCGCATGTGATGCGTTGAAACTGACTGACAGACAGAACGGTTGGGATTTCTTACACGTATCCAGAAACTCGATGGCTTTGTCGCCGGTGATGTTGGTGAGATGTTTTTTGGTGCCGTCCGGTTGAGGTTTCCAATACTTGTTGCGCCCAAGAGGCACGAAGGAATCAAACATCAAATTCTTTTTGGGACCATCCGAGACATTGACGCCAAACTTTCCGACGAAGCCGGTCCGATATCCGGCCTTTTTGAGAACAGCCGGGTAACTGTTTTGTGTGAATTCTGGAGAGATCGCAGGCATCCCGAACGTGTATTTGTGAGTTCGCTCATAAAGGCCCGTGAAGAGAGTTGCTCGACTTGCCGCACAGATTGCAGTGGTGACGAATGCGTTTTCAAATCGTACACCTTCTTTGGCAAGAGCATCGACATGAGGAGTTTTGACGATAGGATGCCCGGCACAAGACAAAAAGTCGGCTCGTTGATCGTCGGAGAGAAAGAAAATAATGTTCGGTCGATCGGCGGCTTTTAACAGTGTCGATGAGCAGCAGAAGACAAGAACGCAAACGATTCTGAACATGGAAAACCTCGTCGGGGTGGAAACTGGATTCGGAAGGCGACACTATATTAAACGCTAGGAAGTTAAGATCCAACTCCCGGATTGCCCCGATCCCGGGATTGCGCCGATCCATTACGAAAGAACCCTTATGACCAAACGTGCCAAAGTCGTCATTACCGATTTCATCACCGATCCCCTCGACAAAGAGCAGGAAATTCTGGGGGATCTTGCTGAGGTCGTGGCACTGCAAGTCGAACACGAAGACGAACTTGTCGGTAAAATTGAAAACGCAGATGCCATCATGCTATATCACTTCATCTCTTTGTCCCAAAAGACGATTGAGCAACTGACCAACTGCAAGTTGATCGTCCGTTGTGGTGCCGGCTACGACAATGTCGATCATCAATTCGCTCGGTCAAAAGGAATCCCCGTTGCCAATGTCCCCGATTACGGAACCGAAGAAGTCGCCGACTCGGCAATTGGCCTCGCTTTGACTCTCGCTCGAGGCTCACATTTTCTCAACAGCCGATTGCAACGCGGTCAAGAGCCGTGGTCGTACGCTCAAGCGGGTAACATCAAACGACTTCGTGGACTCACCTTCGGAATCATTGGATTCGGTCGAATTGGAAAAGCGGCAGGACTGCGAGCAAAAGCCCTCGGAATGCGTGTCGTCTATTACGATCCGTATGTCCCAGACGGGACCGACAAATCTCTGGGGGTCGAGCGGCAGGAATCTCTGGAAGACTTACTGGCACAATCTCACGTCGTCAGTTGTCACTGTTTTCTGAATGAAGAAACGCACCATATCATTGATGCCGCGGCTATCGCCCGGATGCCCGAGGGTTCCTTTTTGGTCAATACCGCTCGTGGAGGAGTCGTTCATGCTGAGGCCGTCGTTGAAGCTCTCGCGTCCGGTCACCTCGCGGGAGCCGGGATTGATGTTCTCGAAACAGAGCCTCCTGCGGATGACGACCCCGTTTTGACCGCCTGGAGAGACCCCGATCATCCCGCGCATGACCGATTGATTATCAACCCCCACTCGGCGTTTTACTCGGATGAAGGGCTGTTAGACATGCGAATCAAAGGCAGCCAAAACTGTCGACGAGTTCTCACTGGTGAGGCTCCGAGAAATGTGGTCAACTGACCTCTAAGAAATATGTTCTTCACAGACTGTTAAGCATCCGCGTGGTTATGGGCTTCCACGAACCACAATTGTTGATCGATGCCGCGAGAAACCTCGGTCAACAAATCTTCGGTATCGGCGTCTCCCAGTTCGGCAGCCTTGTCGATATTCTCACGAACCAGTTTCGCGAACGACGCCAGGGATGAGGAGAGTGCATCAACATGCTCTGCACCACTGACCAGTTCAGCAGAGTAGGTAGGTAGATTGGTTTGCTCTGCAATGAAACTGAGCGTTCCATTGGCAACTCCACCTAATGTGGTCATTCGTTCGGCAAGTTCATCGACGAAGGCCTCAACGATGCCTGCGACTTGATCGAACAATTCATGAAGAGCGATGAAGTCCGGCCCGCGAACATTCCAGTGAGCCTGTTTTGACTGAAGCTTCAAATCAATCGCTTCGGTCAATGTTCCCTGAAGTAAAGCAATGAGTTCAACTCGCTTCTCTTCAGGGATATCGATCTTGGTAGGGTGTAACTGAAGTGGACCCCAATATTTGGACCACGGGGGAAGGAACACTAAATGGCGCGATGTACACAGCCGTGACAAAACGCAGCTTACTCGATCCTCTGATGTACCCGGATGACTACTTTACCACCACCAGCAATTACGAGGGACTGGCAATTGGCCCCCAATTAGACGATGGCTCATGGACGTTACTACTGGGGCCTTCCGATGATGCCGACAATGGATTCCTGATCCCGGAAACCTATCTGAGCTTCCAGTTGCAAGATGTTTCGGCTGTTCCCGAATCGGGGAGTTGTGCCCTGTTGTTTTTGGTGGCAACTTCGTGTGGGTATCACCATCGTCGAAAACGTCGAGTTGTTTGACTATTCGTGTGGCACACCGAAGAGATGCTCGCCCGATTTGGCAGCTTGATGTGACTTCACGAGATCCACCTTGGCCCCTGGATCGTCTTGTGTTGCCATCCAGCGATCAAGTTCTTCACTCAGTTGGACTCTCATTTTTTCATGTTCAGGGTCTCCCGCAAGATTCACCAGTTCGTAGGAGTCGCTGATGGTGTGGTAAAGTTGTTCGGCAGGACGGCTCATATATCGTTTCAAGAGATCATAGACATCCCGACGTTGCGGCCCGGCTCCTAACCAGGTCGCAAAGTAAGGATTGTTGTGCTTCCCGTCTCCCATCAAATGTTTTTCGATATAAAGTTCATCGGGATTGAGATTGCGAATGTATCGATATTGTCCGTTGGAAATGCTACGAATCGGATAACGGGGGCCTTCGGGGATGTTGTTGTGCATTTGATAAACATACTTACGATGCACATTCGCGCCATCCAGTAAGACAGGCTTGAAGCTCTCACCGTCAAGCTGTGAGTGCTCAAGCGGATCGCCTCCCGCAAGTTCAATCAGCGTGGGAGCGAAATCTGCATATTGCACCAACGCATCTGTTCTTTCACCGGCAGGAACATGGCCGGACCAATTGGCAATCAATGCGGTGTGGACTCCCGTATTCCAGTTCGTCCATTTGCAACCGGGAAATTGCGATCCTTGCTCTGACGTGAATAACACGAGAGTCTCTTTCCGTTTCCCGGCTTGATCGAGAGTCTTCAGAATGTCTCCGACCTGCCCGTCCATGTAGGTGATTTCTGCCAGATAACGACTGAAATACTCGCGTGTGACTTTCGTGTCGGCGATGTTGGGGGGGAGCTTCAATTTTGCGGGAGGATATTGAGACGCATCACCCATCACCCACGGAAGATGCGGCTCGACAAGTGCCACCACCAAGCAGAATGGCTCTTCAGGATCTCGGGACATAAATTCTGAGATCCCATCAAGAGAATGAGCCTGCGTGGGGTTACGGACACAATTCGCATCGAACCCGCCGACATTCTCAAACGGAAACGCCTGCTTCGGCAAGACATGCACTTTGCCGCTGATCCCCACGCGATAGCCGAGCGGTTTCAGGTATTGGGGCAAACTGAGAGTCGTCGGACGTGATGAGGAATGATTGTACGCACAGCCGTTGTGAAGTGGATATTGGCCAGAAAATAACTCCGCCCGACACGGCTGACACATGGCAGACGACAGATAGGCTTGGTTAAAAGTGAGCCCCTCTCTCGCCAATTGGTTAATGTGAGGTGTCTTCGCATTCTCACCGCCGTACAATGGCAGGTCATTGTAAGTGCAGTCATCGGCCATGATGATCAACACATTGGGTTTTTCTTGTGAGAAGAGGCCCTGAGAGAACAAGCAAATGAGAGTGGTCAAGCAGGCGAGTCGCATGGAGTTCTCCAGAAGGATGCACATTGTCTCAAAATCAACAGAGTGAAAGAGTTTGTTTATCGTAACCGAAAATGATTCGCCAGTAACGTACATTTGAATCATTGACGACAGATCACAATCGACCGACAAAAGTTCTCAACCATGCCCCGCCTCTTCTGGCCCAACTTCGACTTCGAGCACGAGCTGGCGGCTGGTCAGAACTGGCAGCCCACCGCGAAATTGCAGACGCTGAATGGTCGCTTTGCAGCCGTGTTTTTGTCTTTGTGCGCTGACGATGATCTGATTGTTCTTCCCTCGCATCAACCTGAGTTAACAGCAGGCTCTGAAAACATCCACGTGATCGACGAAAAATCAGTGCGAGAGTCTGACGAGTTTCTGGGCGCACGCTGGGAGCTTGTGCCGTGGGGAGTGACCGACTCGTTACAAACACTGGCCGATCACCGCGGCTGGAAGTGGGATCATACGGATACCAAAATTGTGATGCGACTTAATGACAGATTGGGTTCTTTTGCATGGGAACAAGCAAGCGGCACACTGCCGATTGGTGCTGCGATGATTGAATCAGAGGAGGCATTATCCGAGGCACTGATAAACTTGCCAACTTCTCGATGGATCATCAAAGCTCGCTTCGGGATGTCGACTCGCGAACGAATTGTGGGATCGACAGGGAAGCTGTCTGACTCTCAACGGGGTTGGATCCGTAAGCGTCTGCGAGAGCAACGCGCCATCTTTCTGGAACCATGGTTAGAAATCGATTCGGAAGTCGGCTTGCAGTTTGATATTCCCAAAGCGGGTGATGTAAAGTTCCTCGCCGCTCTCCCGTTATTGAATTCGGAGACAGGCGAGTATCGCGGCAGTCGATTGCATCTCACGGAAGGAGAACAAGATTTGTGGCAACCGGCCATCGATTTTGGTTTACAGTTTGCTGTTCAGATCCAAGAGCTAGGTTATTTCGGACCACTCGGGATCGATGCCTGCCAATATCGGTCAAGAGGAGAGTTAATCATTCGCCCGATGATGGACATCAACGCCCGCTGGACCATGGGCCGCATTGCGTATGAATGGATTCAGCGATTCGGACTACCAGAAGCCACCGAGTGGCTCATCACCGACGTGGTCAGCTAATCTCGACTACTCTTCCGCCTTCACCACCGGATTGATCAGCGTGCCGATGCCGCTAATCTCGATCTGAACTTCGTCGCCATCTTCCAATGAGAAATCATCGTCGGGAACGATGCCGGTTCCCGTCATCAGCATCACGCCGTCCGGGTAATCGTTTTCTCGACCGAGCCAACCGATGAGTTCATCAAACTCGCGAACAATTTGATCGGTTCCCGTTTCGTCGGTGAAGACGGTTTCTCCATCCCGCATAATGGTGAGATTGATTTTCGTGCCGTCTTTATCGAAGGGTTCTTCGGGGATGAGGATACATGGCCCCAGACCGGCTGCTTGGTTATAGAATTTCGCCTGCGGCAGATACAGAGGGTTCTCACCTTCAATATCGCGTGCCGACATATCGTTACCGATGGTGAAGCCGACCAGTTTTTTCTCAGGGGAGACAACCAAAGTCAGTTCCGGTTCGGGGACCGACCAATTGCTGTCGTATCGAACACGAACGGGATCTCCGGGACCACTGACTCGCGATGCGGTTGATTTGAAAAACAGCTCCGGGCGGGGAGCCGTATAGACCATATCGTAATGCGAAGCGCCTGCTTCGGATTCTTCCATTCGGGCGACTTGTGATCGCTTGTAGGTCACCCCGGCAGCCCAGACTTCCTGATTGTCGATGGGAGCCAGCAATTTGATATCGGCCCCCGTCAGTGGTTCGCGATCTGGCTGTTGCAGAAAGTTGACGAGCCCTTTGGGATCGGGCGAATGCAGAATGTCCGACAGTGTGCTGACACTTTCCACCTCGGTCATTTCGAGTAAGTAGAATTGGTCTTGATCAACTTTGGCAATGTGGATGGTGCCATCGGAGAGGCGGACTTTGGCGAGTTTCATGAGGTCGTCTTTCGATAATCACGCAAGGCGGCGAGGGTCTGTTGCATATCGTCTGGTAATGGTGCGGTAAACGACATCCGTTTTCCAGTCTCGGGGTGATCAAACTCCAAAATGTGGGCGTGTAAAGCTTGTCGGTCAATCAAGATGTCTGAGGGATCGATATGTTCGAGTGTTCTTTTTTTACGAGCTGTTTGAAATCCAAATTCGTTCTCCCCGGTCAATTCCGACTTAAGCAGGCCAATATGCCCGCCATACTGGCGGTCGGCAACAATGGAATGTCCCAGATGAAGCATGTGCAGTCGTAATTGATGTGTGCGACCGGTTTTGGGATGCAATTCGACATACGTGAATCCGTCGAACCGTTCGAGAACTTTGTAATACGTGTCGGCGTGACGGGCTTTGCCACCCTCTTCGCAGACAATCATTTTCTCACGATGTTTGGGATTCGTTTTGACAAATGTCGAGATCTGGCCGGCATCGAATTCCAAATTTCCCCAACCAATCGCGTGATAGACTTTTTTCACATCGCGGTCGGCAAATTGACTGCTGAGACGATTGTGAACCTGATTGTTTTTTGCCACCACCAGAACGCCGGTGGTGTCTCGGTCGAGTCGATGGACAATTCCCGGTCGCAGTTTCCCGGCAGTGTCGCTGAGTTCATCAAAATGAAACTGGAGCGCTCCGGCCATCGTGCCGCGATAGTTTCCTTTACCCGGATGAACAATCATGTTTGCGGCTTTATTGATGACGACGAGATGATCGTCTTCATAGACAACCTCCAGAGGAATATCTTCCGCGGGAATGGTTTCATCGGGGAGGTCGGGAAGTTTGACGGAAACACGATCATTCACTTTGAGGCGTCGCCCGGCTTTGGTTTCTAAACCATTCACGAGCACTCCCCCTTGTTCAATCGATTTCTGGAACATGGATCGCGAATAGTTGGCATACAACCGGGAGAGATAATGATCGACACGCCAACCGTGCGCACGGGATTCGACCGTTAATTCAATCGGTTCGTGAGAGAGTTCTTCAGACATAACGAAACCACCGCAGGAATAGGATCCCTCAGTTCCTGCGAATTCAATGCAGTTGACGATCACTTCCAGATGATGATCGCTCGGGCAGCTTCAGCATAACCCTTCGCGCTTCCTCGAAACAGGCAGAGGTGAAATGACGATCATTCCTCGTCTGATTTCTCAGGAGTCGGTTTGGTTCCGGGAGCCGGATCGTCGGGCAGTGAAGGAGCCGTTCCCTCCGTCTTTCCTGTCTTCTCGGAGACAGGTGGAGGATCGGGAATTCCACCCGCGTCTTCTGAGCCTGCTGCGTCATCCGGGAACGCGGGAGCAGCACTCTCGGGTAACTTCAGCATGGAGGGTGTTTGAGGCAATCGAATCAGACTTCCTGGATCGACTGAAGGATGACCGGGTGGAAGACCATCCGCCTGTTTCGATGGTGGTAATGGTTTGGGATCCTGCTCTTGGAACCAAGCATAAAATTCCTGATTCTCGGGAGCTTTCAACGCAGCAATTTGTTCGTTAGAAATTTCCGCATAGAGAGTATCGGGGAAACGCCTGAGCAATTCTTCATAAGCTTTGACCGCAGCACTGGTATCTTTACCACTCAATGATTCACGGCAGCGTGCCAAACCGAACAAAGCACGTTCTTCAATGGATGCGGAGAGTCCTGACTGATTGAGGAGTTCGCTGTAACTTTCTTCGGCAGCCTTCAAATCGTCAAGGGCGGCTTCACGGTCGGTGAACATGCCACGAACTCCCTGGTTCAGCAAAATATCAGACTCATTGAGCAGAGCCCATTGTCCGGGAGCCTCTCCTTTGTGCTGCGAAGCAACCGTGCCGTATTCATCGGAATCATCGGCTGAGATGAATTTGCTCCAACCGGCTGCGTTTGTATTACTGGTAGTTTGCGTCAAATAATACCAGGCAGAAAATGCCAGCATGATCGCACAAGCACCGTAAATCAGCTTGTCTTTGTGTTGATCCAGAAAAGGAGCCGCCTGGGTGACCAGTTTTTCAAGCTCGTTGGTTTTCAGGTCGCGCTGGTGTTGATTCATCAATCGGGTTCCAAGGTCTCAAAACCGAAGAGAGTCTCTTCGGTCCATTCCCTGAACCGTCGGCACTCCCTCAACGTAAGGCAAGACGTGAGTATAGGTTGGGTGGAAAATGCCGTCAAGCGGCAGACCAAGTACAAACAGGCCCGAAAACACGTATTTCACTGACTTTTCAGTCACAATTGACTGGATGTTTTCAAGTATGTACAGTATTGGTTCCCAACCAGTGATTTTTTAAGGCTTTGAAGTTGTGTTTCGGGCGGCACTGGTGGAGGGAATCAGTTTTTGAGTGAAGTGGAAGTAGTAATGACTGAAGGTACGATTAAGAAGCTGACTGACAAAGGTTTTGGATTCATCGACAATGGATCCGGTAAAGACATGTTTTTCCACATGTCCAACCTCGAAGGTGTCCATTTTGATGATCTTCAAGAAGGTCAGCGTGTGGAGTACACTGAAGGACAGGGGCCTAAAGGCCCACGAGCAGAGAATGTTCGCGTTGTCTGATCTGCCAAACCCAAAGTTGAAGTCTGATGGGGTTGGTCGATAAGACACAAAGCCTTATACAGAGTGAAACACCAAGCCGGTGAGCAATCGCTGGCTTTTTTTATGCGCGGTACTTTTTTTGCTCGCTCCTTTTTCGAGAGACTTCTGGGCTTTCGTAAGGATCGCCGATATCCTGTGAGACAACCTCGTTCAGCCAGCCTCCGTGATTTCTGTGATCGAAGCGTCATGAACTCCCACCGTTGCCAAGCCTGCGATTTTATTTTTCTCGGCGAAGACGTTCCTGAAGAACATTGCCCAGAATGCGGAGAAGACTGGGGAGTCGGCGCAGGCGCGGAAGTCTCCGAGAATTTTGAGACAATCGAATCTTCTCTTCATCCACATCTCGAAGAAAAATCACTCTTAGAAAATAATCCACTCGAATCGATCACGCAAGAGCCCCTTCCCCGCAAAGCAGGAGGACGCATCGCATTTTTCGTATGCCTTCTCATTATGGTTTTCAGTTTGGTTTGGCAAATGCGAACAACCAGCTTGATGAAGAACTCTGAGCGAACCTCACAACAACGCATTAAAGAACTGGAAGAGGAACTGGAGGCAACCCGGAGTCGATTGAACGATGCCAGCCTTCAAATTGTGGACGGACGCGAAACGACCCAAGAGATGACTCGCCAACTCGAAGACGTTCAGCAAGAGTTTGAAGACGAGCGTCGCAAGTTTGCAGCGGATCGAGTTCGCTTGGAAGAACTCGAACGCTCACTTTCGGCTCTTTGGGAACAACACGGACATTCACATCTTCGGTCGTGGCAAATCATCGGGCCGTTTCCGTTCGCCGTTGCGTCAGCGGAGACTTCAGACACCACCGAGTTGGCACAATTGATGGCCGTCGAAACGGGAATTCTCGAATCAGGATACTCAGAGCAAGCCAAGTACGTCGGGCTACGCCCCAACCTTAGTTGGCAACCCTATCTCAGCGACAATGACCGAATCGATCTTCGCAAAGCGTGTGACTACAGCGAAAACGCCGCCGCCTTCGCCATCAACTGGGTCTTTAGTCGCACCCCAAAAGAGGCACTGCTCTCAGTCGGCAGCGATGACGGCATGAGGTTATGGTTCAACCGAAACCTGATCCACGATGTGGATACGAATCGTTCCAGTTCACCCGGTCAGGAAAAACTCCCCGTGACACTTAAAGCAGGATGGAACGAGGTTCTTGTCCGAGTTGATAATCGCGGTAAAGGAGACTGGAACTTTTTCGCCGAATTCAAAACTCCCGATAACAAGTCTGGCATCAAGCTGTTTCACACCTGGATCGCTCCGCAGTCTGATGTTGGTCTGAATGATGAGAAAGATCAGTCAGACAAATCCCGCTGACAGAAGTGATATTGCTCACCGGCAATTTTTCTCGTCTTTGTTGATCCGAGTTATCGTTCTTTCCCCTTTACCGACACTTGGGATCCGCCAATAATCCCTCATCACTTCACAAGTACTGCGTCATCACGCAATAAGACATTCGTCACAATTCTAATGGTGGGCCAGATATCCTCACGAGGAGGAAGATCATGGCCGAACTCTCGAATCATTCTACTGCCGACACTGACGAACCATCTGAGCCAATTGACAAGCGGCGTTTGGGCTTTCATTTCTCTCGATTAATCTGTACGCACAATCCGTTTTATTTGCTCAGCGTCTGCTTTGTGCTACATGGCACCGGATTGCAAATGAACGATGCGCACGAGCAACATCAGCCTTTACCACTTTTCTTATTAATTTGTGGTTATATTCTGGTGATGTCTCTGACGGCTGTCACGATCATTCGCAAAGCCAAGTTATGGGAAGACGCACGCTCAATTTTGCTACTTGTTCCCGTGCTGTGTAAACATCGGTCAGAAAACGTAGCGCTTGTCGGAGTAAAAACGTAGCGCTGGTGGGAAAAAATATCGCCCGAGACTGGTTCTTGCTTCGAGCGAACGGAGGTCTTGTTTAGATCTTCGGCGTCTTGGGCGTTCCGCT
>JAURQH010000075.1 GCA_030836185.1 Planctomycetota bacterium | reverse complement strand
TGGTGATTTTGCACAGGATCTCTCCGGGCAAGTTCTATCAGATCAGCCACCGATTCTTCGAACTCTGATTCCTCAAGCGAGTCCGCCTTAGCAGCGAGATGTGCCAGCACAACACCAATCTCCTGCAGAATTGAGCGTGCCGAAGAGTCATCCGGGAGAAGACGGTCAATCATTTCATCTAATTTTGATGTCAGAGCCTGGAGTTCTGCTCCGTCACTAAGATTTATTGCGGCTCGATAGTCCTTCAGTAATTCTTGCACGCGACTGGCGACTCCTCCCTGAAAGTATTCGAGCAGCTGGTCCATTGCCTCTTTCAGAATCTGAACCTGCTCTACGACTTCTTGTTCTTCAACTCTCTGATTCGGAAGTCGGGAGTAGAAACCAAGAAGAAACGCTGCTCTGAGTTCTGAGTCATTCATCTGAGTGTTTTCAGATTGCAAGGGTTTGCAAGATTTGATGCAAGGAAATTCAATGTTGGCAATCCTACCATTCTGACGCTTGCGTAGACCAGTTTTTTTTAGAGACGAAAGAAAGGTAGAGGAATGATGCACAAAAGACAGTTTTATTGAATCTTCGCAGTAGGGATCAAAGGGTTTCCAAAGACCTTAATGATCAAGAGAGGTGAGAAGAGCCAACTTACTCTTGATCGAAGGCGGGAAGAGATCTCCATTCACGAAAGATTCTCAAATGAGAATTCAACTAACCACAGCGGTCATATGTTTTTACGTCGCTGTGACTGCCGGGCTTTTCGCGACCGCTCAGCAACATTGACACGTACACAAACCCGAGGTCGCTTACTCCTGTAAAGGAAGTTTTCTCTAACGATGCAAACAGAAGAAAACAAATCCGCTGACAACATTTCACTCAAACAGCAATTCTCTGAGGTAATCACGCCACTTGCCATTCAACTGCAACGAATCGCAGATCACTTTGACCAGCCAGAACCTGAAATTGTTGGGACACCCTACCTGGCTGACAAACTGGGAGTTTCGACTCACTGGATTGCCGACCAGATCCGTGCGGGCAAGATTCCCAAGAGCTGCCTTGCGGGGGGAGGAAATGGACGTCAATGGAAACTGGATCGAGCCAAAATTGACGAGTGGTTGGATGCTCAAAAAGAGCTCTGACCCCTTGACTTGGTCCGAATGATAAAAAAACCACAAAACAAAAAAGAAGGAGGGAAACATTGGGGCGAAAACGGAAACAGAAAAAACAGAAAATTGAAGTGGTAGTAGATAGTCGAAGTATCACTGCTACGCTTTTTCCACCAAATGAAAAGCAAAAGTCGTGGTATGTCTACTGGAAAGGGCTCAACAACAGTCGAAGTACAGGACATGCCGATTATGTCAAAGCAGTCGAGGCAACCTACGACATGCTGCAGAATGGCGGTAAGAAGAGTGATTTTGTTGACACAATCATGTCTGACGAGGAATTTGAAGAGATTCAGCGGCGGCATTATGCGAAGAAAACGGATCCCGAAGCCAAACAGCGAGCCGGCAAATCACTCAATGGCTGTCTGGACGCGATTTCAGCCTTCAGGAAGATAACGGGGCTGAGTCCAGTCACACTCGCTACGCCCGAAGATTGTGAACGCTTCCAAATCGAAGCGATGCAATTGCCGAAAGATTGGCGATGTCATCATCGCAAGACATCCAAAACCGTCAAGAAAGATGTCAATCTTCTCAGTCCATCGACCGTTCATAAGTGGTCGGTGGCTCTGCGAGCCGCGTTTAACCGGGCCAATCGAAACGCCGGAAAAAAATGTGTACGAGGTGTTGTTCCAGCCGACAAGCTGTTGACCGAAAACCCGTGGACACAATTCACCTGGATTGAACCGCGTAAACGACCTTTACGGCAATTCGATCCTCAGGAACTTATCTCAATTATTGATTACTTCGACGAATCATGGCCGGGTATCAGGTTTGCTCCAGCGTTTGCTCGCCTGTCTTTGTGGTCGGGTTCCAGACGACGGGAGTTGGCACACCTGAGTTGGGAGGACTTTCGGATCGTGGACAACGAATACCACTTCGAATCCACAGGAAAACATGGAGTGACGAAATGGTTTCGCATCCCTTCTGGCTTGTATGAGGACTTGCTAGCAATGAAAACTGATAGCTCGTTCGTCTTTGCCTGTTACACTGAGGAGCTTCGAAAATTTCACAAGAAACGCGGTCAAAAAAATTTCAGTTCGCATGTCAAAATACGATTTGATCCAGAAAATGTGGGCGACTGGATGTACCGTCAAATCGTGAAGTGGTCAAAAGATTTACCGGATGGTGCGGCCTACCTACACACATTCAGAAAGACAGCGTTACAGTTCGCATTCTCGGGAGAACACATCGAACACACAGTGGCCCGTGATGCCAGTGTGACTCCATCCGTGATGATGGCCAGTTACGCTCAATCCACTCACGAAGAACTAAGACGACGCAGTAACGCAACATACGATCGATTGCGACGGAGTCTCCCCGTGGAAGTCGCTGAGCGATATGGTCTCGAAGAAAGCCCACAGGGGCAATTAATGGAGCAACTTGATCTGGCCCGTCGACAGGAGGATTGGAACGCTGTCAGGGAACTGGCGAGTCAACTCAAAGCGTTCGAGCAGCTTCCATGAAAATTGGATTTCTGAAATTTTCTGAAAAGTGAAACACCAGGCGAAAGTAGTCAAACCCTCAAACGAAACAAGCCCTTGCATTTCAAGGGCTTGCGAGTACACCCCGGAGGATTCGAACCTCCAACCTTCGGTTCCGTAGACCGATGCTCTATCCAATTGAGCTAGGGGTGCATGTCTGATTTTCGAGAGGATTGCAGAACAATTGCCCTCCCAATCAGCGAATATGTACGGTATCTCGCAGTGCTGCCAGTTTCAAGTTTACCCCGATGGAAAATATTGTATCGAACGGCTTTCCTAGAGCGATTCGCTGCGATTGATTTGACCGGAATTTTCAGCCCAAAAGTGCAGACAAACCTGTTTCCGTGACAAGTTCGCGTTACGATTCTCCCTCATACCAGCTTCGGAGGATTGCATTTCCAACCACGCTGACCAGTGTAAAAATCAACAATCCCAGAAGCGTCGAAGCAAAAACGGTCGCGAACAGTTTGTCTGTTTTGAGTTGGGGGGCTGTTTGCAAGATCAAATAGCCGAGTCCCTTGCGGGAGACATAGCCGGCGAAAAATTCTCCCACAATGGCTCCGATGACCGCTACGCCGCTGGCAATGCGAGCCCCTGTGATAATGGAAGGGACGGCACTTGGCAGCCGGAGTTTGGTCAAAGTCTGCCAACGGGTCGCGTTATTAAGCGTGAACAAATCGAGCAAATCGGGATCAACCTGTAGTAGCCCTGCCGTGGCGTTGGTGATGATTGGGAACAGGCTGATGATAAATGAGACCAGCACGACGCTTTGAAAGCCGGTCCCGAACCAGATCACGATCAAAGGAGCGATTGCCACAATGGGAACTGTCTGCAAGAAAATGGCGTAAGGAAATAGACTGCGGCGGATGAGAGGTGATTGTGAAAAGAGGCAAGCGATCAGCGTTCCAAAGGCGAGGCTCAATAAAAATCCGACGATGGCTTCCAAGCCGGTTGTTAGAAAACCGCTCCACAGTTCATCGCCATACTTAATGGCTGATTTTGCAACGAGCAACGGGCCAGGCAATACAAATCGTTCGATCTGAAAGACCACTGTCGCCAGATGCCAAAGAGTGACAACGACTAGAAATGCCATCAGCGGCGGCAAAAGATTCGAAACAATCCAGCGAAAGATAGCTCTCATTCAACCGTCCTCCGCAGTTCCTGGCTGACAGTTCCCATGAGTTCCGCGAACTCGGCAGTCGCTCGAAGTTTGGCAGTGCGTGGATAATCAAACGGTACTTCAATATCTGCGGCAATCCTTCCGGGGCGGGGATGCATCACCAGAATTCGTTGTGAGAGAAAGACGGCTTCAGAAACATTATGTGTGACAAAAACTGCCGTCCATTTTTGATCCGTCCAGATGCGCAAAATTTCTTCGTTGAGTTGTTGCCTCAAAATGTCATCGAGTGGCGCGAACGGTTCATCCATCAACATGAGATCGGGGTTGGTGACGAGTGCCCGTGCCAAAGAGGCTCGCATACGCATTCCCCCGGAAAGTTCGCGGGGGCGTTTATCGGCATCCGCCTCCGTCAATCCCACTAGGTTGATCGTCTCTTTCACATGTTCCAGGTATTCTGATTCGGGGCGGTCTCGTAGTTCAAATGGGAGCGATACATTACTTCGCACAGTGCGCCAAGGAAGGAGTGTTGGATCCTGAAACACGAATGCCGAACGAAGATTGTTTTCTCGTGCATTGCCGGGCGAGCGTCCATCGAGCAACATGAGACCGGCGGTGGCGGTCTGAAGACCGGACATGACACGTAACAGCGATGACTTTCCGCAGCCGGACGCGCCGAGAATCGATACAAATTGACCACGTGGAATATCAAAATTCACATTCGCGAGTACATCAGAAACGCTCGGAAAGGATAGCCCCACCTGATCGGCGTGGATGAATGCGGTGTCGGTTGTGATTGTCATGAATTGTGGTGACTAATATTCCTGTTCTTGGGATACTCTCAGCATATCAATCGGTGGTGGTCTCTCGAAAGTGTCGGCGAGTGTTCACTTGCCAATTTCTTTCAACAGCCTTGAATGCACTAACTATGCATTGGCCTTACTTTTGATAATCTCACTGTATGTCAATCTTTTACACTGACATTTTTGTGCTTCCTTTGCCCGAGACGCACAAATTTCCGATGTCAAAATACTCCCTGTTACGAGAGAGAGTCGGCCAAGATCATCGATTCACGGAATCGGACTTAAAAGTTCCTCCGGCCGCTTCTGACGAACAAATCCTACGTGTTCATTCAGAAAATTATTTGGAACGAGTCAAATCGGGTGAGCTAACCTACAAGGAAATCCGTCGTATCGGGTTTCCGTGGTCTCCACAAATGGTCGAACGATCCCGCCGCTCAACGGGTGCTACAATTGCCGCAGTTAACTCCGCACTGGTCTGTGGATTGGGAATCAATCTGGCAGGTGGAACGCATCATGCCTTCCGTGATCACGGAGAAGGATACTGTGTTTTCAATGACAGTCTTGTCGCCGCTCGTCACTTTCAGGAAACGGGGCATCTCAATCGAGTATTGATTGTCGATGCGGACGTCCATCAGGGAAACGGTACGGCATCCATTGCCGCTCATGACGACTCCATTTTCACGTTTTCAATCCATGGCGAAAAGAACTTTCCCTACTACAAGGAGCAAAGTGATCTCGATATCGCATTACCTGACGATATTGGCGATCAGGCCTATCTTTCGGCACTCAAAAATGGGATGGAAGACGCTCTGGAACGCAGCAATCCCGATTTAATGATGTATCTCGCCGGTGCCGATCCGTATGAAGAAGATCGCTTCGGTCGCTTGAAATTGACGAAGGGAGGGCTCGCCGAACGTGATCGAATTGTGATGGAACAATGTCGATTCGCGGGTTTGCCCCTGACAATTGCGATGGCGGGAGGGTATGCTCCCAATGTGCATGATACGGTCGACATACATTTTGCCACAGTCATTCGGGCCTGGGAATTGTTTGGGCTGGCGAAACGCACCCTCCCACGACCTCGACCACAAAGTTTCAAATCACCATGAATGCTCAACGCAGAAAGCTAACCATCAGCGTTTTGATTCTTCTTCCCGTCGTCCTCATCTCGGGACTGCTAATTATGTCTTTGTTTGGCCACCGCCCTGATGATTTGGGAATTAAAAACGGTCAATTGAAGCCGTGCCCCGAATCGCCCAACTGCGTCTGCTCTTTTGCGGAGAAATCGGACTCAGAACACTCGATTGCTCCTTTGGCAGTCCCTTCAGACTCCAAACAGCCACTAAAGACACTCAAAGAAGTAGTTATCTCGTTGCCGCGAGTGATGGTTGTGAGCTCAGAAGAGGATTATCTACATGTTGAGTTTACCAGCGCATTGATGCGATATGTCGATGATGTGGAATTTCAGTGGTTGGCGGACGAGAGCGTCATTCACGTGCGGTCGGCATCTCGGATCGGACATTCCGACTTAGGCGTAAATCGGAAACGAGTCGAAAAAATTCGTGAATTGTGGCAATCTGCGATCGAGCAGTAATGTTTTGAGAATCATGGTTTGCCTGACGCGAATCTCCGATTACAATCGACAAGCCAATATTCGATCCTCAATCTCAAGGAAGTGATATGTCTGGATCAGACACCTCGAAACTCGCCTATCAACGTGTTCTTCTCAAAGTGAGCGGAAATAGCTTCTGCCGACCGGGAGAGTCGGGCATCAGCATGTCTGAAGTTGCCGAGCTTTCCGAACAGATCAAACGTGTTCACGAAACGGGTGTCGAACTGGCCATTGTTTGCGGTGGTGGAAACATTTTGCGTGGTAAACAATTTGCCGCAGTGAGTGCCGCCATCAATCCCCCAACTGCTCATTACATGGGAATGTTGGCTACGGTTATTAATGGGCTCGCGCTTCAGGACGCCTTGGAAAACATTGGCGTCCCTACTCGCTTGCTGTCTGCCATTCGGATGGAAGGTGTCGCCGAGACATTCATCCGTCGTCGTTGTGTTCGACATCTTGAAAAGGGACGAGTCGTTATTTTGGCCGCTGGTACCGGAAGTCCATTCGTGACGACCGATACCGCCGCCGCGCTCCGCGCACGCGAAATTAAAGCCGATATTGTGATGAAGGGGACTCGTGTTGACGGCGTTTATTCGGAAGACCCTGAAATCAATCCTCATGCGGTACTCTATCCTGAAGTGACGTTCGAAGAAGTTCTCAGCAAAGAGCTGGGCGTCATGGATGCTCAAGCCATTCATCATTGCATGGAGGCGAAGATTCCGATTCTGGTCTTTAATTATCAGCGTGTCGGAAATATCGAAAAAGCGATTGCTGGAGAACCAATCGGCACGCGTGTTGTCTCTGCCAAATCATAAGGACAACGGTCATCACGTTGCTCATTTTTACGGTCTAGGCGGATTGGGAATCTCACGAACGACGCGAAAACCGATAACTGGATATGCTCGATTGGCATCTCTATGCCAGACACTTCGCTTGCCCCAATCTTCTAAATGTATCGGTTCGAGTTTTATCCGGGAGGCTGGAGATGCAGGATCTATGAACCAGATGAATCAATGAAGAAGAGCTTCGATTGCGACTAAATTTGAGTTCATTTTTCGAAAAGGAACGAACCGATATTGGTGCACACAAAATCAAATATTTTAATGACGTTCCAAAAGAGTCATCCAACAATCCCTTCGCAATGGGAGTACAATCAGATGATTGAAATTCTGACATCGGCAGAAAACCGTCATGAAAATTATTGCTCTTGCTTTCAGCCTTTTTCTACTTTTTTGTGGATGGATCAACAGCGACGTTGAATCGGCAGAAATCCCCAATATTCTATTAATTCTCGCCGATGATCTCGGCTATGGAGATGTTGGCTGTTACAACCCGACATCGAAAATACCCACGCCGCATCTCGACAAGTTGGCCCGAGAGGGAATGCGATTCACAGACGCGCACAGCCCGTCAACCGTTTGCACTCCGTCTCGATATTCCATCATGACGGGACGCATGTGTTTTCGGACCGGATATGGGAGAGTCTTTTCTGGTGTTGGCGGGCCGGCACTCATTGAAGAAGACACACTGACGCTACCCGCAATGCTGAAACAACACGGTTATCAGACCGCCTGTATTGGTAAATGGCATATTGGCATGACGTTTTTGACAACAGACGGCAAGCCCGCGTATTCGGCTCCCGTCAATGCTCTACAACCAAAAGACTGGCGAGATGGCGGTGCCGCGCTTGAACGAGTGAAGCAAGTCGATTTTTCGCAGCCAATTTCTGATGGTCCAATCCATCGGGGATTCGATCACTTCTTTGGAACGGCTTGTTGCCCGACGACCGACTGGCTTTATGCCTACATTGAACAAGATCGCGTCAAAGTATTTCCCGCAGGTCAACTTGATCACTCCGGGCTTCCCAAGCATCCTTATGCCTATGACAACCGACGTGGATTGATCGCTCCCAATTATGACTTGGAAGAAGTCGATCTCGAATTTTTGAAACAAAGTCAATTATGGTTGAAGCAACATGTTGAGCGGACTCCCGAGAAACCCTTCTTCTTGTTTCATTCCATGCAGGCCGTCCACTTGCCCTCGTTCCCCGCCGATCGTTTCAAAGGTTCGACAAACGCGGGTCCGCATGGAGACTTCATCCACGAGATGGATTTCATCGTCGGAGAACTGACGAAGACACTCTCCAAACATGACTTGGAAAGAGACACGCTCGTCATTTTCACTAGCGATAACGGACCGGAAGTGACCTCTGTCGTCAACATGCGACAAGACCATCAGCACGACGGAGCCCGCCCGTGGCGAGGCATGAAACGTGACGGCTGGGAAGGCGGACATCGTGTGCCGTTAATTATTCGTTGGCCAAACGAGGTTCCCGCGGGGATTGTCAGTGATGAATTGACAAGTTTGACCGATATTTTGGCCACATGTGGGGCAATTGTTGGAGAGGAGAATCCTAATGATCTGGCGGAGGATAGTTACAATATGTTACCCGTCTGGCAGGGAGAAGTTTTGAACAAACCGGTTCGGCCATTCATGCTGCAACAAGCTAGCTCACTGGCAATTTCGATTCGCATGGGAGACTGGAAATATCTTGCTCATCGTGGCTCGGGTGGCAACAATTACGACCGCCGTGCCGACCTGAAGCCTTATCGTCTCCCAGAACTTGTTCCCAATGCGCCGGGTCAATTGTACGACCTCAAGAGTGATCCGGGGGAAACAGTCAACCTGTATGACCAGCATCCCGAGATTGTTAAGCAACTCAAAGAACATCTTGATAGCGAACTCGCAGACACTCCCATTTCTCAAAACCCATCACGGTAATCGCATCATGAAAAAAATACTTATCTCAACGTTCCTGTTATCACTCTTGTTGCTCAATGGCAGTGCGTCTGCAGGCGAACTTCGCGCGGGAGCCGCTAAAGTCGATATCACGCCTCCTCCCGGTGTTTCTCTGGATGGATCGATCAGCAAGAACGGTCCCGTCTCGGCGATTCATGATCGGCTACATGCCCGCGCGCTGGTTCTCGATGACGGTACGACGCGCATTGCCATCGTGATCGTCGATTCCTGTATGGTCGCAGAAGAAGTCTTTGATGGTGCGAAGCAGATCGTTCACAAGCAGACCGGTTTCCCCACCGACCGGATGTTAATGGCGGCAACGCATACTCACGCCGCACCGCGTCTCATTCATATCGGGACCAATCCGATTGACGACGAGTACCATCGCGATGCGACACAAAAGATCGCTCAGGCAGTTCTACAAGCGGAAAAGAATCTGGTTCCCGCACAACTGGGACACGGCTCGTTTCAACTGGAGGGTCTCATCGCCTGCCGCCGTTTCCTCTGTGAGCCGGGAAGCGTGGAGCCGAATCCCTTTGGAGAAACTGGGGAACGAATCAAATCGGTCGCCGGAAAGTCATCGGCTGTCATCAAACCTGCTGGACCCGTCGATCCAGAATTCTCCGTGATCTCTGTGCAAGACCATCAAGGAGATCAGATTGCCGTACTAGGTAACTTCAGCGTCCATTATTGTGGCGGCTATCGACGCGGCTTGGTCAGCGCCGATTATTTCGGTCAGTTTTCGGAACAGATTCAGGCGAAACTTTCGACCACAGGGAAACTTCCTGCGATTGGTTTAATGTCAAACGGCACGAGCGGCAACACGGGAGCCTTCCAAAATCAGGGTCGCAAGTTTCAACCCTTTGAAGGCATGCAATATTACGGTCGTATGATGGCAGACAAAACAGTCAAACTGATCGAAGAACTTCCTCACAATTCAGATCTCGACATCGCCATGATTCAGAAACCGTTGACGCTTCACGTTCGCAAGCCTTCTGCCGAACGAGTGGAATGGGCCAAAGGGATTCTTGCCGATCCTGATGCCAAGACGCCGCATCGTTGGTCGCGGATTTATGCGAATGAAACAATGCATCTAAGTAAGTATCCCGAAACGACAACGATCAAATTGCAAGCGATCCGTATTGGAGACTTGGCGATCGCGTCGGCCCCCTGCGAAGTCTTCGCCGAATCGGGACTCGCACTCAAAAAAGCGTCACCACATCCGAAGACGATCCACATCGAACTGGCGAATGGGTACGGCGGCTATCTCCCTCCCCGAGAACAGCACGAGTTGGGAGGCTACGAAACGTGGCCCGCGCGCTCGAGTTTTCTGGAAGTCGATGCCGAGCGCAAAATTCGCGAGACCCAATTGGAGATGCTGGAATCGCTCAAGTGAGCAACCAATTTCTATGGTTGCTTACATGCAATTGCAGTGTTCGAGTCTCAAGGTCGAGAACAGTGTCGTGAAGTGACTATGACGTTGAAAACATGAATTCCTCTTTTTGAGAAAGAGGTGAGAGCCCCGAGTCACGTTGTTGCGAAAAGCAAGTTTCACTCTATATTTAATGACAAGGAGTGAGACGATGCCTGAAATTTATCCCATTAACGATTACGGACCAATCATGCCCGGTCTGGTGATGGGGATGGTCGCCATCGTGCATGTGTTTCTTGCGCAGTTTGCCGTCGGTGGAGGCATTCTGCTTTGTTATTTCCAATGGCTGAAAATGACTGGTAGAAATGAGAATGCCGGGAAGTTCGTCGATGGCTATTTCAAAGTGTTGGTCCTCATCAGTTTCGTATTGGGAGCCTTAACCGGTGTCGCGATCTGGTTTACCGCGATTCAGGTGTCGGCGGGAACCATCGGCGCGATGGTGCTTAACTTTCATTGGCTGTGGGCGACCGAATGGACGTTCTTTTGTCTCGAAATTTCCGCAGGTTACTGCTTCTATCGTTATCAGGACCGGCTTTCTGATCGTATTTCAATTTGGCTACTGGGAATCTATGCGTTCGCCGCCTGGATGAGTCTGTTTCTGATTAACGGCATTCTTTCCTGGCAATTGACGTCGGGGAACTGGTTACAAACCAAGAGTGTCGCTGATGGATTCTTCAATCCCAGTTTCTGGCCGAGCTTACTGTTCCGCACGGTCGTTTCTGTGACCTTGGCAGCGTTGGCGGCATGCGTGGTCATCAATTTAATGTCGATTGATCGTCAGGCGAAAGCAAAATTGATTCACAAAGCTTCGTTGCTGTTAGTTCCAATGATGTTAATGCCTCTCCTCGGCGTCTGGTTTCTCGCCGTCATGCCGGGCGACAGTCGCAGTTGGGTGTTGGGGGGCAGTCCGGCCATGATGTTATTCTTGAGTATCTCAATTGGCTCATCTTTACTGATTGGTTCGTACACCATAATTGGACTGGTTATCAAGAATCTCTTCATCAACGGGGTAACCGCGACGCTGCTCTTGATCTTGGCGTTTGGTGCCACGGCGGGAGGAGAGTTTGTTCGCGAGGGCGCGCGCAAGCCATTCTCGATTCGGCAGGTTCTCTATTCCAATTCCATTCGACCAGATGATGTGGCTCGCTTACGAGAGGTGGGTTGCCTGGCCGATGATCCCTATCCTTTGAAGACAACCCTCACGTTCCCCAACGAGCAACTCCGAGATGGCGCCAAAGTATTTCGCCGACAATGTGCCGTCTGCCATACTGTTTCGGGAACGAACGGCGTGACTCATCTCACCAGTACATGGGACGCTGATCAGATGCGAATGAACATGGCCAAGTTGCAACAAACAAAACCTTTCATGCCCCCCTTCGCAGGAACAGCAACAGAACTCGAAGCGTTGGTGCAATTTCTTCGCTGGTCCCATGATGGAACTCCCAAGGCTTGGGACGAATCCAAACAACTCATCGTGATTCAACAGATTCAAACCTGGCTCGATGAAGCGGGAACCAAACCGGGGAACTACAAGCAGTACGAAACATTGACGGGGGGAGACGAGTAGATGGATTCTGTCTTCCCGTTCGGCTTTCCAACACCGACTGCCTTTTACCTTGTGCTATATGTGCTCACGTTCGTACTACATCAAGCATTGATGCACTATGTGCTGGCGGGATCGGGATATCTGGCGTGGTGCAATCTTGTTCCCGGCGCGGGCGATACTCCGCGCACTTTTCAACCACTGGCGGCCATTTTGAGAGACTGGATGCCTTTCGCATTAAGTGCGGCCATCACTGCCGGTGTCGCACCGCTGCTGTTCGTGCAAATTGTTTATCCGACCGCGTTTTATACGGCAAACTTATTGTTGTGGTGGCGATGGATGGTCGTGATTCCCATTTTGATTGTCGCATTTTATCTGCTCTATCTGGTGAAAAGTCGGCGTTACTCGACATGGTCATTCCCCGTTCGAACATTGATCGCTGTGTTTATTGCGGCAAGTTTTTTGTTCGTTGGTTTCTGCTGGACCGCCAACCATCTCATCTCAATGCATCAGTCAACTTGGCCAGAGATTTATGAATCCGGCAATATCGCGATCTCCTCAATAGAAGTTACATTGCGAGTGTGCATCTGGGCTGGTGGCGCTGTTCCCACGATGTGCATCATGGCTGCCTGGCAATTGTCGGCGCAAGACAATGGGGAGACCCGCGTCGAAGAACGCCGACTCGGACGCGCTGCGTTGGGAGGACTCTCTGTTGCCACGGTCGCGGGAGTTGTCTATCTGTTTCAGTTGGATGAATTATCGCGAGGGTTGATTCTGGGGTCATTTGGAAGCATTTATCTCGGTATCGCTGTTGTCGGAGTCATCCTGCAAGTCGTACTCTGGTCGATGGTCTTGCGGAATCGCCCCACTCGACCGCAACTGGCAATCGTCACAGTGGGAACTCTCTTATCATTGATCGGTATGTCTGTCTTACGAGAGGCGATCCGCATCAGTCATCTGGACCTCAACTTACTCCTGGAGGATCATAAGATGGCTTGGGAGATCGGCGGTTTCTCTCTGTTCCTTATCATGGCTCTCGTGAACTTTGCCATCATCGGGCTGTGCGTTGTCATGGTGCGGCGTGGATTAAAATCGAAAACGGCAGAGTAACTTCTTGAAGCAGAAGCTGCTACTATTCCCTAAGTGAGATTATTCACAGACTCACCAAAGGGGACACCGATGAAGCAAGCTGGATTCGCCATCGCATGTTGCACATTACTGATCGCCACTAGCCTTTGGCTAAAGGCCGAAGATCAAACCGAAATCCCAGAGATTGTTTCTACACAGCCCGTTGACGCGAAGACCTCTGAAACACCCGGACGCTATCCCGGTTTCACAGGATACTCCCGCTAGGTCACCACGAATTCGCCCGAAGCACAGGCCTGGTTCAATCAAGGAGTTCAACTGCTCTACGGTTACAATCACGATGAAGCTATTCGGTCGTTCGAAAAAGCTGCCGAGGTTGATCCGTCATGCGAACAATGCCTGGTCTCTGCTGGGATTACAACAGTCGCTTGAGAAGCAGGGCAAGATACAGCTTGCCAAAGACCTAACCATGCAAGTGAAGACAGCTTGGGAGCGATCTGATGTCTCACCCGTGGCGAGTTGCTATTGTCACCCGGATGCCCGCGAAGGGTAAGTGGGGCAATGATTGAAACAAAAAAACGTGACCGGCAAATGATACCGGCCACGTTTGAATGGTGTCAAAAGTATTTTTCGATCAGCTTACCAGATCAACTCGGTTCCCCATTGGCCTGAATGAATCGAAGCTTCACCAAAGGCGGCCTGATATTCAAGATAGCTTCGGAACGGGCCGACCATCCAGTTCATCGAAGGGCTGAAATTGACCCAATCTGATCCGAGATCTGCACCACGGACATTGAAGTTGCCAGCAGAGTTATTGAGTCCGACTTGATAATCGGCAGCGGTCTCTCCCATTTCGTGAACCCATGCCGTTTCAACATCAAAACTGAGTAGTTTACGGAAGTTGAAGAATTTGAATCGTCCCCCAAGTTTCGAACGAAGGCTGTTGGCGTGAATTTCATCAACTCGCAACGAGGTCACGGCCCCGCCTGTTTCAGAAAAGTCTTCCGTTTCTGCATGGAGATACTGTAGCGATCCGAATGGCTGTGCATGCAGAGTATCGTTGCCAAATGTGAGTCCATTTTCGTACAGGAAGCCGGTGGTCCACCCGTTATAATCTCCCGTATTTTGCTCTGAGAGAGCATTCACACGCACGTTTCTGGTCGAATCATGGTTATTCCAACCCGTAAAGCCTGTGAATGTTGTATGAAGGAGGCCTCGTTGATCACGCAGGTAAAGACCAAGACGATGGGCGTCTGTTTCGACTTCCGAACGGACTGCCGTAGATCGTACGCTTTGATTTTCATAGTTGTAGAAGAAACCACTGACCGTTTCCGGTCCGACACACCAACTTTTCCCGACAATGTGACCGACAGAATCATAATCAGTTGTGCTGGCATTACCATCGTTACTGACGCGTCCATCCGATACATAGCCCGAGTACCAAATCTCGTTCATACAAGGAATGTTGGGAGCGTGATTGTGTCCCACTTGATTCATCAAGACATCCATCAGGTGATTCATGCTTTGAATTTGGTAGATGGCCGCGGTTCCATAAATCTCGCCACTCAATTGATTCAACGCATTCCGAACAGCGACTGTCCCGGACAGCGTGTCAAGTTGATCTCGCAGCATCTGAATTTGTGGATTCGCCAGATTGAGTTTCACCGCATCAAGATACGCTGCGGTGTTTCTTTCGTTGTAGTTGACGGCTGAATTGAGGTAAGGGGCGTCATTCGCCAGCATGAAACCGGCAGAATTGGATGTGAAGAAGGGAATCACGCGGAAGTTCAGCAAGTCTTCGGTCAGGATAGGTGCGGTGTTCACACCGATTCCACCGGTCGTTTGCAACCAGGTATAAGTGGCTCCCATGGTATAAGCACCACCGGGAGGAAGGCCTTGAACATCGACGGTCCCCCCATTGAACATCACCGATCCGTTGACCTGAATCAGGTCATTATCTGTTCCGGGAATCGGATTTGCGGCGGCTTGAATTTCGATTTCCTCTGTGGATGTCGAACTGAAGATCAGGTCCGCATTGAAAGTTTGAGTTCCAATGCTGTTTCCGGGAGCGGTCGTGCCGTTCAAGGTGATGGGATTATTGGCACTGATTGTTCCATTCCCTCCAATAAGGGCATTGTTTCCGATGGTGAATGAATTTGTCATCACCATGCCGTTGTTGGTCAGAGTCGCCCCGTTCATCAAATTGAAGGTCGACGCTTCGATCATTGATGTAGAATCATTATCGACATTCACGCCTGACATTGCATTGATTGTGTTGGTCACATCAACAACGCCACCCCCACTGACATTTAAAGTTGCTCCTGTCATCAAATCGAGAGATTCAGAATTGAACATCCCGCTTGCTGTTCCCAGAGTGGCTCCAGCCATCACGTCAGCATCATTGAAGTTGGTCAGGCCATTGAGGTTTGTTGTTCCCCCCGCGAAGGTCGCGTTGAACAAGGTAGAACCCACAATGTCGTCATCGTAGGTAAAGCTGAAAGCATTGTCCGCGGTTCCGGTGACTTGTCCGTTACCATCGGCTTCATAACCGAACGTAAGTTCGGGACGGACCAGTCCATTACCAGCATCAACGAGAGCGTTGTTGATAATATTTCCTGAAATGGAAGTACCATCCATGATGTTCAATCGATTAAGACCAGCAGTGTTTGAAATGACAATAGCGTTCGTTTCACCGGAAACGCTTCCCGAAATGTCGAGATCGTTTACTAAGGCGGCACCATAGTTCCTCGAATCGATATTGTTGAATATGAACGTGTTCCCAAAATCCAATCGAATACCAGTACCGTTTGTTCCAGTTGCCGAGACATTGCCGCGGACAACGATGTCGTGAGAAGCACCACCACTCGCCAATATTCCGATCCCGTTCGTACCACTTACCATGACGTCGGATGCGGAGCCGATGGTGACTGTGTTTCCCATTCCTCCAACAAGTCGGAGACCTGTCCCAATATCGCCGCTCACAGTCAAATCACCATTTTGGATAATATTGTTGCTATCAGAGAGAATATAGAGCCCAATCCCGAAACGATTTCCTGGAGAATAATTAGTGTTGTCGGTCACACTCTGGCTGTCTTGATAGTATGCTCGACCAAAATTATCACTCAGAACAACATCGAATCCGAGATCGGCCAAAATTGCTAACTCGGCGGGTGAAGCATGTGGCACGTTACGAAAATCGAATCCCTGAACGAGCCCTCGCGTAATATTCTCGTAAGGGATTGCTGTGTGTCCTCCATCTCCCGCAAGCGGAATACCAGAACCACCATACACACTGACGGCATTCGCCCCAGTGAAAGTATGCGTACCACCAATGATGAAAACCTCAGCCAAGAATGGTGCATGGTCGTAGGTGGCAACACCCAACGTGTGTCCGAGTTCGTGGATGGCGATCATTTCCATTGAAGTCGCATGGTTTGAAAACTGAGTAATCTCGTCCGTTCCGAACCCGATGTTAGCTGGGAAAAAGACGTTTCTTCCGTCAATCCCATTATCGCGAGCTGGTGTTCCACCGAGAAGCCTGTCAATGACATTGTGATTACCCCCAGTATTTACGGACAATGCGTTTGCGTTAAAGGATGGAACGGACGTCACATTGATCATACGCATCACCGGAGAGTCCGCATCAGCGGGATCAAGTTGTAAAACATCTGTCCAATAGAGAAAGGCGCGATCCATAGCGTCTATCTCTGCCTGACTAAACAGACTTATCTGATTGGCAAGAAAAGTCGTATTAATTGCGTATGCATCCCCATCGGCCGGATCCCAGTATTGAACATTAAAGCCACCGACTTGAATCGTCGTTTGAGCTTGTGCTGTTGAAGCGACTGATGCGAATAGCATCAGTACGAATATTGGCAGACAAATACATCGAAAAGATCGACCGGGCATTGTCATCCTCCTTGAGCGAGCTGCAAACCCTGCTCAGGTTGAAGAGCTTCCATTGCTCAACGAACACCCAAAACAGGACATCATCACTCATTTCGGATATCGGTACTCGGGAATTCACTGATCCTTGTACTGAAAAAATCAGGAAAGTGATACCAATTGATACCAGTCGTAAATTCTCACTCACTTACCCAGATTGACGCCGTAGCTTCGTTTTTTCTCATGTTGAGAGAACAATTTTTCCTCCGCGCGCGAATCGATCTCGAGGCAGCTTCGACTCCGGTTAAAATGTGATGGTGGGCAACATCACAAATTCAAAATCAAAGTTCTGTGTCATCCAGAATGAAGAGGGAAACCTTCCCATCGCTCCTGAGTGAGTGAACCGGGTGGTTGAGATTACGGAAGTGGAATCATCTTGTTGTATGTATCTTGTAGAAGTATCGTGAAACAAGCGTATGACTTTATTTCTCTCACAGAACAGATTCCCATGACTCGATTCGCCTCATTGTCGCTGCTTATCCTCTGCATGTTTGTGCAAAGTTCACAGGCTGAAGAAAAAGAAGAGCAAGGTCCTGATCTCCCCAAAGTGGTGCTCATCGGTGATTCCATTCGCTTACGCTATACGGCGACCGTCGTCAAAGAACTCGAGGGAAAGGCGGTTGTCTTTAGTCCCAAACCAAATGGGCAAGATAGCCGCAATGTTCTCAAGAATCTCGATGCCTGGGCCATCAAACAGCAGCCAGCAATCGTACATTTCAATTGTGGGATTCACGATACCAAGAAGTTCAAAACCACTGGAAAGTTTCAGGTTTCACCTGAAGAGTACGAATCGAATTTACGAAAAATCGTCGAGCAAATTCGTGACAAGACGGATGCCGTGGTGATTTTTGCCACGTCAACGCCCATCTTCGACGACCGTGCTGCGAAAGTTCGCGCGGGTCGTGATTACGAATTACTGAATGCCAGTATCGAACAGTACAACGAGATTGCTAGAAAAGTGATGGTAGATCTGAAAGTCCCTGTCAACGATCTGAATGGAACGCTCAACTCTCCGAAATCAGCCGAGACAACAAAGACACTCATCGTCGCCGATGGCGTCCATCTGACATCAGCAGGACAACAATTGCTTGGTCAAAAAGTCGCACACATGATTGAGAAACATTTGAAAACGAGGTCGAAATGAATGCGTTTCGAGGTTTTATGATGATTGTTATTACCAGCATTGTTGGTACGCAACCTCTCGACAAGCTTCTCGCTCAAGAGACCGTTCTCCAAACACACGTGGTCACGGTGGAGCGAATTTGGAATCGAGCCGCACACTCAGCATTCACTGACATCATCCGCTTTGAAGACGACCTGTATTGCACGTTTCGCGAAGGCTCTGGACATATTCCCGGTCGCAATGGACTGATCCGTGTGATTCGTTCGCACGACGGCATGAATTGGGAATCGGTGGCGCTGCTCGATGAAAAACATGTCGACTTGCGAGATCCCAAGCTGAGCATGACTTCCGACGGTCGATTGATGGTCAACTCGGGAGCGTCTTTCTATCACGATACCAAGCGAGTCGGTATTGAATCCCGCGTGGCTTTTTATGATCCCAAGAATGACACGTTTAGGAAACCACAGAAAGTCATTCTTCCCAAAGAAGCCAACATCGGTTTTGATTGGTTATGGCGCATCACCTGGCACAAAGGCTGGGCCTGGGGATGCGTACAACAGGTCCCCAATACGGGTGATCGAGCGTTACAACTGGTCCGCAGTCGCGATGGAATTCATTTTGAACATGTGGCAACACTTGATGTCCCGTTTCCCTCTGAAACAACACTTCGATTTCTCGCAGACGATACTATGATTGCCATGATTCGTCGTGGTGGAAAAGAACCTTACGGTTGGATAGGCAAAGCAAATCCGCCTTACAATGACTGGAAGTTCACAAGATCGAACAAAGCATTTGGCGGGCCGAACTTCGTGCAGTTACCGAACGGAATGTGGCTTGCTGGCAGTCGTGGATATGGTGGAAAGACGGCAACAACTGCGCTGTGGTGGCTAGACATTGAGACCGCAAAGTTAACAGAACTCCTGGAATTACCCAGCGGTGGGGATACCAGCTATCCGGGCTTTGTGATCGATCAAAAGAATAACCGGGTTCTGGTTTCGTATTACTCTTCGCATGAAGGAAAGTCGGCCATTTATCTGGCGACTTTGCGTTTGGATGTCTTGCAGAAGGTCGATGAATAATTCCACAAGATTTTGTTCATACGAGGCGATTAAGTGGCCTGTGCTCTCGTTCGCCAAACGAATAATGACATCACACCCGAAGCGGTCGCCACACCTGCCAAAGTGAGATACATCACTTTTTCATCGATGATCATGCCCGTCAGAGCTGGTCCGAACGCCCCGATTCCGAAGCACATTAAATTACTAAAACCGTAACCGGTACTGCGTCGCGAGCTGGGAATCAAATCGGCGATCAAGCTATTGTAAATGGGTTGGTTCATAAAATGAATTAACGCTAGCAAACAGGTCGCCAATAACCGCGACGGTCCATCAGCAAAGGCCATCCAGACTAACGGCGGCACATTCAACAACAGGATTGCCGACAATTGTCGGTGTAATTTCTTGGGATCTGCGATACGTCCGGCAATTCCCTGTCCCACTGCCGCGCATAACAATGTGACAGTGGCGAGTGAATTTCGAAAGCTTTCTGCCGACCAGCCGTCAGGCCGCATGCCGGTTTTATCAAGGTAGCGAGGGAGAAAGTGCAGAAAGGAGGCATAGACGAACCCGGATAACGCCCCCGCAGCAACAAGTAACAGAAACCGCTCCCAAGGAATTTTCTCTGACGCCTTTTCTACCTCTGGAGAAACTTCGACATGTGCAGCAGGCTCTTCGGAGGTCACTTTTAATTTGAGCAGAAGCACGGCAATGACTGCGGCAGGAATAATCAAAACCAGATAATAGTCTTGCCAGCCGACCGCGCCCGTCGCAAAAACAATCGACGCCAAAAACGGTGCCAAAGCAATTCCCAGTGATCCAAATATCCCGTGCCAGCCGAGTGCTTTACCCCGCGTCTCGGGAGTCGTCTCTCGTGATAACAAGGAAAGACCGGCAGGATGATAAATGCTGGCAAACGTACCCATCGACAGCATCATCAAAAAGAGAATCGACCAGCTTGGCGCCCACCAAACACCAATCGATGTCGCCATACATCCCAATAGATAAATCAGCAGCATCCGTTTTGATCCAAATCGATCCGTCAAGAAGCCAGCCAATAATGCCCCCAATCCAAATGGTAAACGCCAGGCAGTTCCCAATGCGCCGGTTTGTGTTTTAGAGACGCCAAAATCATCTCCAATCATCTGTTCGACGGCGGGCAACGCATGCTCAAACATATGCACCATGGCGTGTGCAAACGAAACCAGCAAAACCAGACGAAAGGTATGAGGCGACATAGGGCAAGGCAGTCAAAACGAAGAGGGCGATGGAATGGATCCAGTCTATCGATTCGAGGTGAGGTTGTCCTGCGAAACGTGATGGATCAAATTTTGGAGGAAAACACAGCAAATCTTCACAGCAGATGACGGGCTTTAATCTCCAGGTATTGGCTGATGAGCCCCGAAGAAAACTCTTGCGGCAACGCATTTAGGACCAGCAAACCGGAAAGTTCCAGTTTCTTCACCTGCATCGTTTGTGCCGTGACAAGCTCTGCGGCCGCGGCGATTTGAAACGCTTCACGATCCGTTTGAGGAAATGTATTGAGGCGTTCGTGAAGCTGTACGTTTTTGAGGAATCCTCCGAGAACGAGGTGAGGTTTTCTCATTTGCCGCATTCCTCGACCGATCAATTCCAGATGGACATCATCGAGGGCGTGAGTGACCAAGACGACAAGAGATCGCTTTCGATGGCGAGTCCGTAATTGCTGGGTCAGCATATCGTAGTCGGTCGCGTCATAAGTCGGGACCAGATCGTAGCTTTGCCGAATGAGTGATTGCACACCGTTCTGGCCCCGGACGGGGGGAATCCAGCGTTCGAATTTGTTGGATCCCACCAACATGCCGACGGTATCTCCTTGTCTGAGAGCGATATAACTCAGCAGTATCACGGCGTTCAGCGCGCGGTCGAAGTGGGTAATGCCATCATGTTCGTTACACATCGAACGTCCCGAATCCAAAACGAAGAGGACATTTTGATTCTTCTCGACGACGTATTCCCGACTGATCAATTCGTTATGGCGGGCCGTTGCTTTCCAGTCGATGCTGCGATATTCGTCTTCGCGTCGATATTCTCGCAAGCGATCAAATTCGCTCCCTCGACCTTTCAGTCTGGATAACCGCACGCCGGCTTCAGCGAGACGATTCATTCTCGCCAGTAATTCAACGCCGCGAACAGCTTGTATATCAGGATAGATTTTCACTTCTTGCGGGAGATTGACTTCCAGAGTCATATCCCATAATCCACAGCGACTCACGATTTGCAGGAAAATGGTGCCGAATTGATTTTTTCCTCGATGATGGGGAGTCACCAGATAAGTCTGCGAGTGGACTTTGTCGGGCTGTAAAGTTTGTGTGAAAGGTAAGTCTTCGAAGTCACAGGGAGCGGGAGGTTCATCGTGGACACTCAACGTCACTTTGGTCGCATTTCGATTCCGCAAAAATATCTGGACTGGATTATTGGCCCCCACGCTTAAAATGTCATTCGCTTGACGCTGCACATCAATTTTGCGTGGAGAGGGTGACAGCACCAAATCAATCAACGAAAAGATCATCAAGCCGGCACTGCCGAAGATTCCAATCACTCGTGCTGGCGGCCACCAGACTCCCAGAGTCAAGGGAATCAGGAACACCATCATCAGTCCGATGAGCCTAGCTCTCGGCATCATTGGCGAGGTGCCTCCACCGAATCGAGAATTTCACGAATCACGTCTTCGACATTGATTCCCTCGATTTCTGATTCCGGCTTTAAGCGCAAACGATGGCGTAGCACCCAGGGTGAAAGCTCTTTGATGTCATCAGGGATGACGAAGTCTCTTCCTCGGCATGCAGCCAAAGTACGGGAGGCGATCAACAGGTTCACGCCGGCTCTCGGACTGGCTCCCACTTCCACAGAATGCCAGGAACGAGTTTTATGTACGATCGAGGTGATGTACTGAATGACTTGAGGCTCAATGATCACTTGCTTCACGGCATTTTGGATCGACTTAATTGTTTCGCCGTCAAGAATGCTCGAAAGTTCAAACTGACTTAATTGTCGATTGTCTTTCCCCGAAGCGAAGACATCGAGAATGTCGTTTTCTTGATCTTGTGTCGGATAATCGACAAGCAGCTTGAACATGAAGCGGTCCAGTTGGGCCTCGGGAAGTGGGTAGGTTCCTTCCTGCTCCAACGGGTTTTGTGTGGCAATGGTGATAAATGGTGGTTCGAGCTGATACGTGACACCATCAACGGTGACTTGTCGTTCCTGCATTGCTTCGAGCAGCGCGGACTGCGTCTTTGCGGGAGCGCGATTAATTTCATCCGCCAATAAGAGGTTTGTAAACAAAGGGCCAGGATTGAAATTGAACTCGTTATCTTTCATGTCGTAAATCGAGTGACCGGTGATGTCGGAAGGCATCAGGTCGGGAGTGAACTGGATCCTCCGAAACTCACACGAGAGAACATGACTGAGCGTGTTCACCAACAAGGTTTTACCGAGTCCCGGAACTCCTTCAATCAAGACGTTGCCTTCGGAAAGTAGTGCCACGAGCACCGCTTCGACCAGTTCTTCCTGACCAACAATCACTTTGGCGATTTCAGCCAGTGACTGCTCAAAGCGGGTTTCAATCTGAGAGAGTTCCATAAGTATTGAAAGTGTCCAACACGAGTTCATATATCTTGAAAATCGAGGATGGTCATTCTAAGCGGGCGAACGACTCGAATCGAGACACAATCCGAAACTTCCTGGTGGTGTTTATTGGCAAATTCATCGTGGATTGACGGATTTTTCATTTTCTCCAGATCCTCCTGTTGAGTTCCAGACGTTGAGAGTTAATGATTGAACAAATCGCGTCTTGTTCGGCAGGGAGGCGATCTTCTCGGGCCCCCTTACTCACTCACGCCGACCCGGAGTTGTTTGATAATGCCGTTGCGATGTTTGAACTTGACTCTTTGCCTGATTTTTCTTGTCTCTCCTTGCGCGTTTGCACAAACGGAGGCACCTTCCCAGAAAAATGATTCGCAGGTCGCACCGACGACCAAACCTCTCCCAAAACCTACCAAACCCAATATTGTCGTCATCCTGGCAGATGATCTCGGTTTTTCTGATTTGGGTTGTTATGGCAGCCAAATTGAGACACCAAATCTCGACACATTGGCGAACAATGGACTTCGTTATGCACAATTTTACAATACCGCCCGTTGCTGGCCGACAAGAGCCGCGTTGTTAACCGGTTACTACCCGCAACAAGTCGGTATGGATCCCCCTCAGAAAACGCTGCCAAAATGGACGCGAATGTTACCTCACTACCTGAAGACTGCCGGCTACCGCAGTTATCATTCGGGGAAATGGCACGTCCGTGCGGCAGAAGAAGTTGTCGCTCAAGGAGGCTTTGATCGGTCTTACAAGATCTCTGATCAGGACCGTTTCTTTTCTCCCCGGCGTATTTCATTGGATGACAAGAATCAACCCTCCGTCGAAAACGATGGGAGCTTTTATGCGACAGAAGCTATCGGTGAATATGGAATCAAGTTTTTGAATCAGCATCAGGACGAACATGCCGACAAGCCGTTCTTTTTATATCTCGCCTTCACCTCACCCCACTTCCCTCTGCATGCCTTGCAGGAGGATGTCCAGAAGTACAAAGAAACCTTCACACAGGGATGGGACATCCATCGGGAAAAACGACTGAAGTTTCTCAAAGAAAGCGGCTTACTGCCCAATGCAGAACTCTCGGCATTAGAATCAGAAACCTTTCCTCGCTGGAATCTTGCCGCTGAAAAATTAATGCAAGACATTGGTCCGGGGGAAGTTCCCACTGCCGTCGCTTGGGAGACACTCACCGACGAGCAGAAAGAGTTTCAAGCCCTGAAAATGGCCATTCATGCAGCCATGATTGATCGTATGGATCAAGTCATCGGTTTGGTGATTAAGCAATTGACGGCCATGAACGCTGTCGATAATACTTTGATCTTGTTCTGTTCAGACAATGGCGCTTCCGCCGAACAGATCATTCGTGGTGACTTGCATGACCCTGAAGCCATCCCCGGCTCGGCAGAATCGTATTTATGCCTTGGCCCCGGCTGGTCAACCGCCGCCAATACTCCCTTCCGCCGTCATAAATCCTGGGTGCATGAAGGAGGAATTTCGACCTCGTTCATAGTACATTGGCCAAAACAGGTTCCATCTTCGGGGGAAATCCGACAGACGCTTGGGCATGTGATTGACATTGTGCCCACGATTCTCGATGTCGCCGGCGTCACTTGGAATGAAAAATGGAACGGAACGACTGCTCCTTCGCTGTCTGGAAAAAGTTTGGTTCCTTCTTTCGCCAAAGACGTCTCCATCGATCGTGAATATCTCTACTTCAGCCACGACGGTCACCACGCGCTACGACAGGGTGATTGGAAAGTTGTTTCCGCAGATGATAACAGTGTAGATTGGGCTCTCTACAATATTGCCGAGGATCGGGATGAGTCGAATAACTTGACCCCGCTCAATCGCGAACAGATGACCAAAATGCAACTGCTTTGGAATCAAATCAATCGAGACATGCGTGCTCAGGCTACTCAAGACTGACGCTTAAGTATTTCAGATAAGCAGCGCAGTTGTCTCATCAAAGCCCGCCAAAAGATTGAAGTTTTGCACGGCGACTCCCGCAGCACCTTTGATCAGATTGTCGAGTGCCGCCAACACAATGAGTTGGTCACGATTGAAGCGAACAGTGATGTCGATGTAGTTGGTTTGCGCAACATCCTTCGTTTTGGGCAGATGATCGACAATCCGCACGAACGGGCTGTCTGCATAGAACTCTCGATACAGCCCTAATAAATTTTCTTGAGTGGTCGACTCTTTCAGTTGCGGGTAAATCGTACAAAGAATGCCGCGATCCATCGGGATCAAATGTGGTGTGAACGTCACTGCAACATCGCGACCGGAAACATCCGAGAGAATCTGCTCGATTTCGGGTTGATGTCGATGAGTTCCCACGCCGTATGCGGAAAGGCTTTCGTTGCACTCAGCATACAGAGTCCCCAATTTGGGATTGCGGCCCGCTCCTGAAACACCACTCTTGGCATCAATGACGATTCCGTTTGGTTCGACGAGATTGTTTTGCACCAATGGAGTCAGTGCGAGAATTGATGTACTTGTGTAGCAGCCAGGATTGGCGACAAGATCGCTTCCAGGAATTTTGTCACGATACAGTTCGGGCAAACCGTACACAGTGTCTCCCAAACGAGTCGGATCGGTATGCACGTGACCGTACCACTTTTCATAGACGGCAGGATCGGTCAACCGATAATCAGCCGATAGATCAATCACTTTAGCGCCTCCCGCGAGTAAGTCGGGGACCGCCGTCATGCTGGCAACATGTGGTAACGCACAGAAAACGTAATCACAGCGTTGTCCAACTTCCTCAGCAGAAAGGTTTTCGCAATTCAGGTCGAGCCGCCCATAAAGAGACGGGTGAATTTCATGAATCGGTGGATTGCCTTCTTGCCGAGTTGTGGCGGCGACAATCTCAACCTCTGGATTTCGTAGCAAGATACGAATCAGTTCGTAAGCGGTGTATCCAGTGGCACCGAGAATTCCGACTTTGGGCATGGTTGGTCCGTTTGGTTCTTTTTCAAATTCTATTTACTGAATCAACGTCCGTAACATCATTAAGACACCATTGAGTCCTAATTGTTCACATCATCCTACCGTTTGCGGTTCTCGGCGTGTCATGCCGGTCCATAGTTGTTCCAGCAACTTAATGTCGAACGAGGTTGGTGGACGCGAGGAATACAGGATACGGGAATGAGCCGTGGTGAGAAACCGTATCGGCTCTGCGAGATCGGGAAATTGCCCGGCAACTTCGTGACCAACTTCTGTGGCCGTGATCTCCTCACCGGTTTCGATGTCTGATTCTCGAGCAAACGCCCGGAAGGCTTCTTCGGTGTAGAGCACGAGAGCATCGGGCGACATTCGATCCGCCAAACCTGTTATGAACGGGTTTTCATATGCGGCAAACGATTTAACCGCAGGTCCGATGTTGAGAGGGGATTCGATGTCATCTTCCGACTCTTTCTGTTTCTTCTTCTTTTTTCTGCCAAACAGGTTGGCCCAGAAGTTGGCGATGGATTGAAAGAATTCACGCGCTCCCGCCGCAAGGTCGTGACGGTTTTTCCACAAGGCCCACAAAATCACCACCCCGAACACGACATACAAAATCCACTTCAGCCCTGAGGCAAACTGAGGCATTTTTGACGAAGGAGACTTTGCCGACGAGGATGAAGAATCAGACTGTTTGTTGCCATCCTTGCCCTCTTGTTGCTTTTCTGATGCGCCGGCTTGTTGTTTCTTCTGATCCTGTTGTTCTTTCTTCTTGGCTGCCCCACTCTCTTGAGACTGTTGGTCTTTCCCTTTTTCGGACTTCCCTTTCTGATCAGACTCCCCGGATTTTTTGCCGTCACCTTCCGAGTCAGTCGGTTTTCCTTCCTGAGACATTTTGTCGCCAGGGTCTTCAGAATTCTCGTCGACTTTCCCTGCTCGTCGCCCCTCTCCTTCACCGGCATCATTGCTACTGAGAGCTATGTTTGACGCGGATTGATCTTTCGTAAAACTATCGAGCAAGGCGGTCACCGAGGTTCCTGAATGAGGTCTCGGAATCAACATGCCAAGGCCCAAAACCAGTAACATGATGACCACTCCCGATGTGATCCAGGCAGCCGTGATACTGGTTGGCATTTTAATACGCCGCTGACGCAAATATCTCCTCAACCCGAGGAAACTGGTCGTCAAAAAGAGACCCAATGCGGAGGCCACATAGACCCACAAGAAAAGAAATCCTTCTCGGACAGATCCCTCTGCTGTCGGCAGAAACGCTTGCCCGATTCCAAACAGAGGGAGTGCTGCCAACGAAAAGTAAACCACCCAGACTCCGGGAGAGCGTGCCTTCCCCGCAGAAACAGGCAATTCGGCAGGATCGGTTGTTTCGTCAGAAGGCTGGACATCGCCTGCTTCGCCGAGCAATTGTTCGCGCCGCAGTCTTCGTTTCCGTTGTTTCTCAGATTCAACAGGGGCTTCCTCTTCTTCGTCGGGCGGGGCATCCATCCCCGATTGCTGTAATAGTCCCGCAGAGGTCACCTCAATCGAATCATCGATGACGGTGCAATCCCATGTCAGTTTATTGACGCACCACCAGATCACTGCCATCAGAACAATAATCCCCACGATGTACTCTTCCAGAAACCGAAACGCGAAAACAGTACACGCAAAAGCCAAAGCGCCGGCATACATCGAGGCGTGTGCTTTCCCGAATTCAATTCCGATGCGCGAGATCAACACTGTCGCAAACACAAACCAACCCAGCATCCAACGAACACGTCCTTCAAACTGACCGTCATAACTCACTTCTTGCAAAAAGAAGACGAGACTCCCGACCAATAGCATGATCAGGACAGGACTGATCGCGATGGCAAGATAGTCGGCGGTCGATTGTTCAAGTCGTCTGCGAGCCATGAGAACGGTCTTCAAACTGCGGAGATTGTGTCTTCCATATTCTAACAGCAATCAATCACCAAATGCTCAAAAAGCTCTCAAACAGTCGGTAACCCCTTGAGTAATCAGCGTATGAGTGACGAAGCTAATTAGAAACATGTTGACATTATCTGATCCATGACCCAAAATTGATGCGTTCGCTGCAAGCGGATATCCCACCTGTTTTATACCCACCTCAGTCGCTTTCCTATGTCTCGCCAGAAACCATTTCATTCCCGCACACAAAACGCCTGCGCAGACTTTCGCAGCTCGTTACAAATTCCACGTCGATCAATTCTGCAAGTAGGCATGATTGGTGGATTGTCACTGCCGACGTTGATGTCTTCGACGACTTCCGCTGACAGCGGTGCTTCATTGCCGGGATTCGGAAAAGCAAAACGCTGCATCTTTTTGTTTATGTGGGGCGGTCCAAGCCATATTGATACTCTCGATCCCAAACCGAATGCCCCGGCAGAAGTGAGAGGGGAATTTGCCACCATCGATACCAATGTTCCCGGCATCCAGTTGAGCGAACATTTTCGTTTTACAGCTCAGCAATGCGACAAGCTGGCCGTCGTTCGATCACTCACCCACTCCGACCCGTCTCATCTGGCGAGCGGTCATTGCAGTTTAACGGGGCACATCGCGCCGGTCCCCAACAGTGACGCCGAGCCACCAAGTGATCGGGATACACCACATATCGGCTCGGTCATTTCCAAGCTGAATGGTCAAGCATCGGCCATGCCGAACTTTGTGACACTCCCCTGGAAAGCTTATCACCCGGCAGCACCCGGCGGTCAAGCTCCCGGCCAGACAGGCGGTTATCTGGGGAGACAATATGATCCCCTTTTGATTACCGGTAATCCTGCCGAGCCAAATTGGAAAGTTCCCGCGCTCAACTTGATTGATGGAGTGGATGCCAGCAGGCTCAATAGTCGGCGGGCTTTATTAGAAAATATAGATCGACAACGAATGTCGCTCGACGACTATGCAAATGTCCGCAGCGTGAGTGGCCAACAAGAACGAGCGTTCGGATTATTAACGTCACCAGATGTTCGACAGGCTTTTGATCTTTCCCAAGAATCCGACACTGTTCGTGATCGATACGGTCGAAACACGCATGGCCAATGTGTCTTGATGGCCAGACGCCTGGTTGAATCAGGAGCCTCGCTGGTCTCGGTCAATTGGCACAACGACGGAAAAAGCTTTTGGGACACGCACGGCAACAATTTCCCGCGACTCAAGAATGATCTGATTCCTCCCGCCGATCAAGCATTGGCGACCTTGCTGGCTGATCTGGAAGAACGTGGCTTGCTAGAGGAAACTCTGGTGTGTTGGGTGGGGGAATTTGGACGTTCGCCAAGAGTCGAAAATGGCGGACGACAACATTATCCGCAATGTTATAGCGGCCTGTTTGCAGGCGGTGGAATTGTAGGCGGTCAAGTTTACGGTCAATCGGACGCTCAAGGGACACAACCGACTCTCAACCCGGTTTCACCTCAAGATTATGCCGCCACCGTCTATCATAGCTTGGGTGTTCCCCACGATTTGACTTTGAAAGATCCTGCGAATCGTCCGCACCCCGTCTATGGTGGTAACCCTCTGACCGACCTCTTCCACGTCTCTTAATCATTGGCACATAGAAAATTCATATTTCCACACAGAGTGAATGAATTCTTTGTGAAGACGATGATCGGTGGCTCATCTTCTCTACGCTGATGCTTTACTATCTGTCTCATATGTCCTCACAGAGGCCGTTACAGATCAGAGCTTCCACCGGAGAGAGCAGGATGAATTCCCGACAACAATTGCACGCACAATCTCATGCAAGAGCTGGATTCACGATCATCGAACTCCTGGTCACCATCGTGATCATTGCTGTACTGGTGGCCTTGCTGGTGCCTGCCGTTTCATCAGTTCGAGAGTCGGCTCGAAAGACTCAATGCCAAAACAATCTCAAACAAATGGGCATCGGTTTTCATGCCTTTTCTGACAGCGATCCGAAACAGAGATTTGCGACCGGTGCTGCTGATTTTTTGCGAGATGGTTGCCCTGATAGTATCGGATGGATTGCCAATCTTGATCAGTCCGGTGCGTTGGCGCCTGAAGGAATGTTGTGTCCGTCAAATATTGGGCGAGGTTCTCAATTACTCAATCAGTTACTCTCAACTGATACCAACAACGGGTCTGTCACGGCAGAGCAGAAAGATATCACAGACGGCTTTTGCGATGCCTTTGACCCCGGCGGTTCCAATTACCTTGCTACTGGTTCCGCTCGTGTCGGCTACTTAAACGGCAAAGTATTGGACGGCTTTAATACGAACTATACTCCCAGTTGGTTTTTGGTTCGTGGTCAGATCAGTCAACCCGCCTATGGAAGTGTAAGTGGTTCTGGAAATAAAGGAATCAAAGACGGTCCGTTTCTCGACCGAGCTTTGACTCAAGGAGGGCTACGACAGGCCAACTTGGCGATTCTCACGGGAAGCGATCCCCCCTCAAACCACATTCCGTTGATGGGAGACGGAAATTCAGGAAACGAAACTTTATCGATTGCTATCAATGAGACATTACCCGCTGGGACTCCGTTGGTCGAACTCTTTACACGCGGACCTGCCGTTTACGATTCCACAGGACCGTCCATTAAATTGATTCAGGGAGCGAGCGGAACGGTCCTAGATCTTGCCGCGATTCAACCGACTTCATATCCGCAACCGGGAGAAGTTGTCGGGCATGGTGGAGTTGGAAACAACGAAACTACCTATCAATCCAATACGGGAGATTGGTCGGCCACTCTCGGTGGAGCAGGCCTCGCCAAGTTATGCTTGCAGGATACGCGAGCTTGGTCGCCCGTGCATCGGGGATCGTGTAATCTGTTGATGGCAGATGGCTCGGTGAAATCGGTCGATGACCTGAACGGTGACGGATTTCTCAATCCCGGTTTTCCAGTTGAGCCGGGCGATAACCCCGCATCAGGGAGCGTCGGGTATCTCGATGGGACCGTTGAAATGTCGAGTTTCGAGGTTTTCAGCGGAACGTATCTTCATTTCAAACATGATGATTGATGACCGCTGGGACGGATTATTTTTTCAGCAGTGAAATCAGATTCGGCGTGACCCGCTTAAACGCCCGCGCGCGATGGCTGAGATGTTTTTTGACAATCGGTGCGAGTTCGCCGAACGTCTTGTGCAGCTCGACAATTGTAAAATACGGATCGTAACCGAAGCCATTATTACCCACAGGTGCTGTCCCGATGCGTCCACGACAGGTGGCTTCTTCCGTGAGCACGACGTTTCCTTTCGGATCAGAAACTGCCAACGAACAAACATACTGTGCACCGCGTTTGAGAGTCGGTACGCCGTCCAATTCTTCCAGCAACTTCGCGTTATTCTTCTCGTCGGTCGCGTCAGTTCCACTGTACCGGGCAGAATAGATTCCCGGTCGCCCATCGAGAGCATCAACCATCAAGCCACTGTCTTCTCCCAACGTCCACTGATTCAGGTGTTGGGAAATCTGGACCGCTTTCAACGCGGCATTCTCGGCAAAGCTTTCACCGGTCTCATCGACTTCGGGAACATCGTCAAACTCTGCGAGACACAAAACTTGAATGCCGTAGGGTTCTAACAAGCCCTGAATTTCGCGCAGTTTTCCCGCGTTTCGTGTCGCGATGACAAGAGAAGGTGCGGCTGACATGTTGACTCAACCCTTTTTGTTTTGCTGCTTTTGTTTCCGAGCCCACGAATCTCTCAAAGAGACCGTCCGATTGAAGACCGGAGTCTCGCTGGTGGAGTCTTTCGGATCGACACAAAAATAGCCGAGTCGCTCAAACTGATAATTGTCACCCGCTTTCGCTTCCGCCAACGATGGTTCCAGTTTGGCGTTTGTGATGACCGTTAATGATTCCGGGTTCAGATTGTCCTTCCAATCGCCACCCTCCGGCACATCGGTTGGGTCTTCCTCTGAGAAGAGATGATCATAAACACGCACTTCCGCTTCCAGAGCGTGAGTGGCAGAGACCCAATGCAATGTCCCTTTGACTTTCCGTCCATCAGGTGCATTGCCGCCGCGAGTTGCCGGATCATACGTGCAATGCAGTTCGGTCACGTTCCCGGCATCGTCTTTCACGAAGTCGTTACAAGTGATGAAGTAGGCGTATCTGAGGCGGACTTCACGGCCAGGCCCCAACCGAAAGAACTTCTTCGGCGGGTCTTCCATGAAGTCGTCCCGTTCGATGTAAAGTTCCTTCGCAAACGGCACTTGCCGAACACCGTCCTCGGGATTCTCCGGGTTGTTGACGGCTTCCAACAAGTCCTCAGGAGCATCGTCGGGATAGTTAGTGATGACCACTTTCAACGGATTAAGAACACCCATACGCCGTTCGGCGGTTTTATTGAGTTCATCTCGCAGGCTGTTTTCGAGACGGGCTAAATCGGTGACGCCATTAAATTTAGTCACACCGGTCTCGTTACAAAAACGACGAATCGATGAGGGAGTGAAGCCGCGACGACGGTATCCACTGATCGTTGGCATGCGAGGATCGTCCCACCCATGAACATGACCTTCCTGCACCAATTCCAACAATTTGCGTTTGCTGGTGACGGTATAGGTCAGATTCAATCTAGCAAATTCGATTTGCTGTGGAGCGAAGAGCGCCAACTTCTCAATGTACCAATCATACAACGGACGATGGTTTTCGAATTCCAGCGTGCAGATTGAATGCGTGATTTCTTCCAAAGAATCCGACTGACCGTGTGCGAAATCGTACATCGGATAAATCGACCATTCATTGCCGGTCCGATGATGTGTCGCGTTCAAAATTCGATACATCACCGGGTCACGCAGATTCATGTTGGCCGAAGCCAAATCGATCTTTGCTCGCAAGACATGTTCGCCATCCTTGAACTCACCATTCTTCATCCGCTCAAACAAATCCAGATTTTCTTCAACGGGTCGGTCACGATGAGGGCTTGGCGTTCCCGGCTTGGTAACGGTCCCACGCAACTGGCGAATTTCCTCAAGCGTACAGGAATCGACGTAAGCGTCTCCCTGCCCAATTAGTTGCACCGCCCAGTCGTACAATTGACCGAAGTAAACTGATGTATAAAACAGCCGGTCTTCCCAGTCGAAGCCCAGCCAGCGAACATCTTCCATGATCGATTCAACATACTCGGTCTCTTCTTTTGTCGGGTTCGTATCATCAAAGCGCAAATTACATTTGCCACCGTACTGTTCGGCCAATCCAAAATTCAGACAGATCGATTTGGCATGCCCAATGTGCAGATAGCCGTTCGGTTCGGGAGGAAATCGAGTGTGTACGCGTCCGTCATTTTTGCCGGCAGCACGATCATTATTGATGATTTCTTCGATGAAATTAACGGAAGGCTTTTTGTCCGCGGTTTCGTCCATGATGAGATCTGTCTGAAGGAACGGTGCAATTGGTGAGTGAGAGAACAATGTCTATAACCAGACACCATGCCCCTCGAAGACGTTCATCCTCTCGAAATTGTGGGAATACGTCAACGGTGCGTAAAGGACTCAGATGATCGTCGATTCGATCAATCCGCTCAAGCAATCCAATCTTTGATGACCTTTCCGCCCACATCGGTCAGACGAAAATCGCGGCCCTGGAAGCGATGGGTCAGTTTGAGATGATCCATGCCGAATCGATTCAGCATGGTGGCATGCAGGTCGTTAATATGCACCGGATTCTCGGTCACATTCCAACCAATTTCGTCGGTGGCCCCGTAAACCTGCCCCCCTTTGAGGCCCCCACCCGCCATCGCCATGCTGAATGAATAAGGGTGATGATCGCGTCCCGTACCGACTTCCTTCTTGCCGCTGCGATTTTCACCCAACGGCGTGCGGCCAAACTCTGTCCCCCAGACCACCATTGTAGAGTCGAGCAACCCACGTTCTTTCAAATCCTTGATGAGAGCCGCGATGGGCTGATCAACACACTTGGCATTGTAGGGCAATTCGTTGGGAATGTTACTGTGATGGTCCCATGAAGCATAGATAATATTAATGAATCGAACTCCCCGTTCGACCATCCGTCGTGCTAACAGGCAATTTCGAGCAAAGCTCTCGAAAGTGTTTCCCTTCTTGCCCCGCCCGTTGAAGTTTTCTGGTTCTTTGCGATTAATACCATACGCTTCGACCGTCTCTTTTGACTCACTCGCAAGGTCGATCAACTCGGGAGCCGCCGTCTGCATCCGATACGCGAGTTCATAAGACGCGATCCGAGCAGCGATTTCTGGGTCACGAACTTCACTGTATCGCTGTTGATTAACATTGCGGAGAACATCGAGTCCTTCACGCTGTAGTTCAGGTGGAATACCGTTGGGGTTGGAGAGATTGAGAACCGGTTCTCCCTGATTACGAAACAGGACGCCAGCATAAGTGGAGGGCAGAAAACCCGATTGCCACAATGTCGCCCCACCCGAAGAACCACGTCCACTATTGAGAACCACATAACCGGGCAGGTTCTGCGATTCACTTCCCAAGCCGTAAGTTAACCACGACCCCATGGTGGGCAGGCCGAAGGTTCCCCGTCCGCACTGCATCATCAATTGACCGGGGTGATGATTGAATTGCTCGGAATGCAACGAGCGAACCAATAGCAAGTCATCGGCAACACTTCCCATGTGTGGTAACAGTTCCGAAAGCTCCATGCCACATTCGCCATGTTTCTGGAACTCGAACGGCGACCCTTGCAGCAGGGCTTTATCTTTTTTGATGAACGCGAACCGCACTTTTTCGAGCATCGATTCGGGCAGAGGTTGGCCGTGACGTTCTTTCAAGACAGGCTTAGGATCGAACAAATCGATATGTGAGGGGGCACCGGCCATGAAAATGAAGATGCACGCCTTTGCCTGCGGATCGAAATGCGCCTCGCGAGGAGCGAGCGGATTGACGACATCGACACCCTCTTCGGCTGCGGCAGGATTCATCAAGCCGTCTTGTGTCAACATCGCACCAAGAGCCGCCATTCCGAGACCGCTGGCCGTCGTGTTGAGGAACTCACGCCGGGTGTGAGTCGCGTGTTGATCGATCAAATGTTGTTGGTGATTCATAGTATTTAATCTCTCACGATGAATTCATCGAGGTTCATGATCATTCGCATGGTAGTGATCCAAGCGGCGTTCTCAGCAGAATCCGTTGCCTCAACAGTATGCCGACTTGTCAATAACTTCGCATCTTCTGTGTGTGAGCGATAATACTCACGAGCCGAGTTGAGTAGCTGCTCAAAAGACTGAATTTCTTCAGCACTCGGAACACGGGCAATACAGAGGCGTAAGCCGTACGTCAGTTTACTGATGTCTGACGAGCCACCTTCAGTGAGGACACGTTTTGCCAATGCTTGGGCAGCTTCCGTAAAGGTGTCGTTATTTAATGTCACGAGTGCCTGCAAAGGTGTATTGCTGGAGTCACGTGCCAATCGAGTGGTGTTGGAGTCGGGACAGTCAAAACTGATGAGGTTAGGGTGCGGAGATGTCCGCTTGAAGAATGTGTACATCCCGCGACGATACTTATCCTCGCCCTTGCTGGTCTTCCAGCTAAAGTTGTTCGCGTAACTCAACTCGGCCACGCCGGGCGGTAACGGGGGAAAGACACTTGGCCCGCCAACTTTTTCAGACAGTAGCCCACTCGCGGCAAGATGCAAATCACGAACAATCTCGGCTTCGGCCCTCAATCGATTTTGGCGAGCAAAAAGCTGGTTTGTCGGATCGATTTCCTGTAACTCTGGGCGATGGTGGGACGATTGCCGATAGGTGGCACTGTTGACGATCAGTCGGATGAGAGACTTCCTGCTCCAATCCAACTCGCGAGGATAAGTCCAGGCGAGCCAATCCAGTAGCCGAGGATGAGTCGGTTGGTCGCCACGGACACCAAAATCATTGACGGTCGGCACGATACCCCGCCCAAACAGATGTGCCCACACCTGATTGGTGCTGACACGAGGTGTGAGGGGATGTTGAGGATCGACGAGCCAGTTGGACAGATCGAGTCGGTCAGCCGGTTGTCCGTCCTGTCGAGAAATCAACGGGTGATGTTCTTCAATGACGGCAATTGCATCTGATCGCACTTCCTCGGCAGGTTGAAGGAAGTCGCCCCGATGCAGAATGTTGGTTTGTCGCTTGGCGGCCGTCATCACTCGGACTGTTAATACGGGTTCCATAGGCGCTTGTTTTTTGAGTTCTGCCAATTGAGTCGCGAGTTTTTTACCGGCGTCATCTAAGGAGGCAACATAATCGCGAATGACCTTCATCATCGCTGCGGATCGTTTTTCAACGGGAACTTTCACCGTTTTGGCCACTTCGGGGGGCAACGCTTTGAAGGGATCAAAACCAGTCATAGTCGAAAGACGGAAATGACCAATCGTGTGTTTCCCGCCGTACTGCTGTTTCAAAATGAACTTGAGGAACGTCTTCCCTTTCAGAGGAACCGGGGCTTTTGTGAAGAACGTAATCTCGTGATCTTTGCCCATTTGTGGAGAGATCGCCCATCCTGTAGAGGCTTTATCGGACAAAGCGTTTTCCGGAGGGAAATTGCCTTGTGAAAAGTCGGCTTCTGCAGAACCGAGTTCGAGTGTGATGGGATCGTCGAATTTCTCATTATGACTGGCAATCACCTGAAACTCACTCAACACAAAGTTTCCATGAGCCGTCCGACCCGGACCTTTTCCGCCCAGCGAATCGTGAACCAGAGTTTCCAATTTGAATCCGGTGAGTGACGAAGTATTTGTCTCGGCTATGATTGTATAGTCATCATTGTCGGGAGATTCCCCTGCCACTAAAATCGATCCAGTATCCTGAATGGTGAGTGTCGCCTTGCTGGTTGTCAAAACTCGTTGAGGATTGAGAGTTTGGAATTCGACAGGTTTAGGGTTAGCCTCCTGCAATGCCTTCATCTCCGTCAGCCAACTCTCAACTTGCGGTTGTAGCTCCGCAACACGCTTGTTGTAGGTATCGGTCGCAACGGCAATTTTCTGATCGTGGGCTGCTTTCTCGCGCTGATAGCGTTCCATTGCGGCTTCGCTTTTCGCGATTTTCGCATTGGCTTCATTCGCATTATTGAAGAACGCAAACAGTTCGTAATATTCTTCTTGCGTGATCTGGTCGTACTTGTGCGAATGACACCGCGCACATGTCATGGTGAGGCCCATCCAAATCGCGGCGGTGGTCTCGGTCCGATCAAAAGTGGCTTCCACTCGGAATTCTTCCTGATCGGTTCCTCCTTCGGTGTTTGTGAGGGTCTGTCGATGAAAAGCGGTTGCCAGTTTTTGTTCGACAGTGGCGTCCGAAAGCAAATCGCCCGCCAATTGCTGAATCGTAAATTGATCATAGGGCAAGTCGCTGTTAATGGCTTGAATGACCCAGTCGCGATAACGCCAGGCGTTCGGACGCGGGCGGTCCTTTTCATAGCCGTCAGAATCAGCATAGCGGGCTTTGTCGAGCCAGTGACGCCCCCAGCGTTCACCGAAATGTGGAGACTCCAAAAGTCGATTTACGAGCAACTCATACGCTTGCGGAGACTTGTCGTTCAAGAACTCATCGACCTCGGCAGGTGTTGGGGGTAAACCGGTTAAATCGTGATAGAGCCGCTTGATGAGTGTCGCTCGTTCTGCAACGGGAGAGGGCTTGATCCCGGCGGCTTCCAGTTTCGCCAACACAAAATGATCGATGGGATTTCGAACCCACCCTGCTTGTTGGACTTTGGGGAGTTCGGGTTTCTGGACTGGTCGATACGACCAATGACTTTCGTATTCCGCGCCCTGTTGAATCCATCGACGGAATAAGTCGACTTCTGCGTCGCTCAACGCCTCACCTTCCGGCGGCATGCGGGTGAATTCATCAGTCGAGGTGATGCGTTTCAGTAGTTCACTCTGTTCAGGATGACTGGGAACGATGGCTCGCTCATCCGATTCGAGTTTCAGCGAGGCATGTGCTTGTGAGTCGAGTCGTAAACCCGATTCCTGTTTGTCGGTGCCGTGACAAAGCAGGCAATGCTTGGCCAACAAGGGTTGGATGTCACGCGAGAAAATGACTTCGTCTTCGGCAAACGAGATCGTAGGAGTGCAGACAACCATGACGGCGAGTAATAGCATGGTGCGATTCATAAGGAATGCAGCCTTTATAGGATTAGTCGAAGCTTCTTAAGGTTTTTGACCGTCGCGCAAGCCGCGACAATGGGGTAAGACTTTCAGCATAAACGATCCCGGATGTGAGGGAAACTATTTTTCAGGATCGAGCAAACCCTGGCTACTCTTTCGGGAGCTTCGCCGTCAATGATTCTTTCATTTTGGTGGCTTCAAGCACGGCACTCTCGGCTTCAGAATTATTCTGATAGAGTTTCAGGATGGCATCGCAAATACTGATCGCGGTCAGCGAATCTCTCTCTTCTGCGGCCTGTTGGGCGCGGGCCAGAGATCGTTCCAGAAAGATCGTCAGACTTTCACCACCCACGCTCGCCTTCTCGATCTGCTTCATGCGTACGTTGACCTTTGCCTTTAGTCCCACATCGCTTTCGTCATCGGACAAAAGCACCTGCAGATTCGCGAGAATTTCCCAAGCCTTTTCATAGTTGCCGATTTCCTGATAGTAATCTGCCTGCTTGAGCAATCGTTCCGGTTCTTTGTCAACCAGCTCGATTTCACTGGTGGGAACGGAAGGAGCAGGCGTCTCCCGCAGAAAATACGCAGTCCCCAACACAACAATAATCAACAGCATCACCAGCACGACGGTATTGTCGAGGAGAGTGCCGATGGTCCCTTTCTGAGTCGCTTCTTCGATCTGAGCCCGCATCATGTCGCGCATCAGAGTCGCGTTGGGGTCGCTGGAGTCAATCACTCCTGCTGCAACGGTGGCCCCCAAGTCTGTATCGCCTGTGGAGTTTTGTGTGAGATCTTTGTTTCGCAGGTTATGTTGATTCAGCTTCTCCTGAATGCGACGTGAGAGCACATAGGCATCCGGGAATCGTTTGTCGGGTTCCTTTTCCAAAAGCTGACAGATGAGGTCATTCAACCAGAGAGGAATGTCAGGAACGTACATGCTGGGTCGGTCGAACTGACCGAACTTGTGTTTTTGAATCACTTCCAAGGTCGTCTTGCCACCAAACGGAGGGCGTCCGCAAATCATGGCATACATCACCGCGCCCAGTGAATAGAGGTCGCTCTTCTTGGAAGCGCGGGTGCCTTGCGCCTGTTCGGGAGACATATACTCGGCAGTTCCGATGATTCCCCCCGTGACTGTCAGTTTGCCGGCTGCAAAAACCTGTGCCACTCCGAAGTCCGTCAGCTTGATGAAATCATTTTTGTCGATCAGCAAGTTGGACGGTTTGAGATCGCGATGCACAATCCCCATATCGTGCGCGGCTTTCAGTGCCGAGCAGATCTGAATGGCGTAGTTGACCGCTTTTTGCCAAGGAATGCGTTTCTCGCGCAGAATGACGCTGGTCAGAGTGTCGCCATCCACAAATTCCATTGAATAGAAATACGTCTCGTCCTGAGTCCCACTATCGATAAATTTGACGATGTGAGGATTGTCGAGGGACTTCATCGACTCGATTTCACGATTGAATCTCGCGACAAAACCGTCTTCTCGGGCCAAGCTCGCGGGGAGAACTTTCACTGCCGCTTGATCGCCGGTCTCTTCATGCACTCCAAGATAGACCGACCCCATCCCTCCGGCACCGATTTTCTTTTCGATTTTCCAGGGACCAATTTGTTCCGGCATCGGCATCCCGCTGGTCGCTGCGGATTCGCCCGTCGGAGGAGTCTCCGAGTTCGGGATCTCAGAATTTTTGGGGATCGTCGGTTGGTTATCGAAATCGCTGTTCACGGCGGGAGTCCCAAGCTTCAAAGAAGGCGAATTGTCGCAGTTTATCGCGGGGTTTTACTTTACCATACAAGCTGTCAAATTACATATCTTTGCTCGGCAAGAGATGGACAAACGAATGATTCGGGAAATAATCATTTGCAGAAGGTCACCGATTAAGGATAAAATTAAAAAACCTCGTGTGATGATGTGTTGGTGATCCTCCTGCGATCCTACTCCTTCATACCAATCCACCTACCTCGATTTTGGAGAACTTTGATGAAATTCCTGCTCTGCTCCGCGTTGCTTGTTGGCTTTGCATTGAGCACCAACTCCCATGCCGAGGATAAAACTCCCCCCGTGCTCGACTTTAAAATGAAATCGCTCTCAGGCAAGGATGTCGATCTTGCGAAATACAAAGGCAAAGTTCTGTTGGTGGTGAACACTGCCAGTCAATGCGGTGCGACGCCTCAATATGAGCAACTGCAAGGACTGTTTGAATCCTATGGGCCTAAAGGGCTGGAAGTGATTGGCATTCCCTGCAACCAATTTGGCTCCCAAGAACCGGGATCGGCCAGCGAAATCAAGGAGTTCTGCACCAACAATTACAGCGTGACGTTCGACATGCTGGCAAAAGTGGACGTCAATGGAGAGAAGGCAGCTCCCTTGTATCAATACCTGACCTCAAAAGAGACGAACTCAGAATCACCCGGACCAGTGAAGTGGAACTTTGAAAAATTCCTCATCGGAAAAGATGGCAAGATTTTGGCAAGGTTTCGGACCGGCGTGAAACCCGACGATCCTAAAGTGATCTCCGCGATTGAATCTGCTTTGAAATAATTGAGGAAGGTATTTCGCCCCCTGAACGTGCGGATCCTGCTCATTGTGAAAACGTCTGATTTCTCCGCTGGAAGTGAAATTCCAGCCGAATTTTTTTAAAAAAATCAGAATTTCTATCGGTTTTCGGTCGTGAGGATCTGCCTTTATTGTTGTAAACTGTTTCCTGCAAGGTCTTTACGCACTACGGTAAGTGCGTTGAAAGTGCCTCAAAAAGCACTATACTGAGGGATTCCTTCACAAAAGCCATTCTCCACGCGGAGTACAGGCTAAATTGTCACGATGTCTACCGATCACGAGGTGAATCAGGTGAGCGTAGCGGAATTGATCGATCTGAAAGAGTTATTAGACCCCAATCGCCCGTTTGGGCTGGAAGAAATTCGGACTCTTTCCGAAGCCATGGCGTCTCAACAGTCTTCCGAAGCCCGTCAGTATTTGACGGAATTAGGTGGCCGTTTGGACGATGGTGAAAGTCTCTCGGACGCGGAATTATTCCGCTTGGGGATTTTGAATTTCCTGTTTGGTCGTCACGAACGAGCCACAGACATTCTCTCGGGATTGTCGCACGATGCCTTGGCTCCTTTTTATGCTGCACAGTCGATGCTTTCTCAAGAGCGTTATACGGAAGCAGCACAAAAGTTTGAAGAAGCTGGCAACGCGGGTTACGACAAGGTCGGATGCACCTTGATGCAAGCAGGTGCCATTCGCGCTGGTGGTGATGTCGAATCTGCCGAGCAAATCCTCAAGCAAGTGGCCGGCGAAGCTGCCAGTCGCGCTGAGTATTCTTTCCAGATGGGCTGCATCATGGCCGATCGGGGGGACACCTTTGGTGCTGTTGAATACTTCGAACGAGCCGTCGATATGGACCCGCATCACGCACGGGCTTTGTTTTGGCTGGCTGCCGAGAATGCTCTGCACGGCAACGATGAAGACGCGATTCGTTTGTATGAACAGGCTCTCTCCAAGCCACCTTACTACATGGGTGCCTTGTTGAATTTGGGATTGCTCTACGAAGATTGCGAAAACTACCTTTCAGCCGCTTACTGTTTTCGTCGTGTGTTGGAGTACGATCCGAATAACGCTCGTGCCGAGTTGTATCTGAAAGATATCGACGCCACGAAAGACATGTACTACGACGAAGACTCCGTCAAACAAGAGCAAAAACTGCAACAACTGCTCGGTAAGCCGGTCACTGACTTTGAACTTTCCGTTCGCAGTCGCAACTGTCTGACCAGCATGGATATTCACACATTGGGTGACCTGACAGAAGTCAGCGAACAAGAACTTTTGGGAGGCAAGAACTTCGGCGAAACGTCATTGCACGAAATTCGTGATTTACTGTCTGCCCATAGCCTGCGGATTGGTCAAAACCTGCATCGTGCAAAACAGCAGGAAATGATTATCGAACAGGAAAATCTGTCGCCACAAGAACAGGCGATGATGAACCGACCTGTGACCGACCTCAATTTGTCCGTCCGGTCCCGCAAGTGTATGTCTCGATTGGGACTCAACACAATCGGTGCACTCTTGCAAAGAACGCCTGATGAATTGCTTGCGAGTCGTAACTTTGGTGTCACCAGCCTGAACGAGATTCGTGCCAAGCTGACAGAAGTCGACCTGAAGTTGCGAAACGATTGATTGTGATCAGAGACTGAAATCAAAGAATCCTCGTTCCGAATAATATCACAGGGACGAGGATTTTTTTATGGTTTCTCACAGCGACACGATATGATCATCCTCGAGGTCATTTTACCTTGGGAACGATTATGATGTTGTTGCGCCAATCAGTTTTGATGTTTGCTGTCTGTGTGATGGCGATCGGCTCTCTTCCGACTTTCGCACAAGACCAATGGAAGATCGACCTCGAAAGACCGGGAGATCGAGATTTCATCGTTGATCGTGCCGATCTCCTCACTTCCGATCAGGAAGAAGAGATCCGGTCCGTGGCCAATCAGCTACTCACCGACAAAGCGGCTCCGATCATTGTCGTGACAATCAATTCGATGAACGAGCACGCACCGGGTATCGACAATATCGAATCATTCGCGATGCTGTTGTTTAATCAATGGGGGATCGGTTTCTCGGAAGCAGAAGGACAAAAGTCGTGGAACTACGGCATCCTGTTGGTCGTCTCGCAAGGAGACCGAAAGGCCCGAATCGAGTTGGGAGCCGATTGGGGACGCGAAAAAGATAAAGTCTGCCAACAGATTATGGATGACCTGATTGTTGCCAAATTCAAAGAGGGCGATTTTGGAGGTGGCATCATGACGGGGGTCAGTGCGCTCGACAAGATGGCTCGCGGCTTGGAAGTCCCACAACCTCCAAAACCAGCATGGTATTATCCTTCGATGGCAATCATTGTTGGCCTGTCGATCTTTACCGCAATTTCACTCTATCGACGAGGTGCCAGCGGTTGGGCATGGTTGTTTTGGGGAGTTGTCTTTACTGTATTATTTGTAATATTGAAGGGACTTGCCAGTGGCTCATCTAGCGGAGGCGGAGGTTACAGTGGAGGTTCGTTCGGCGGTGGATTTTCTGGTGGCGGAGGTGCCAGCGGAAGCTGGTAGAGAATTGACAAATTTGAATCAGAGGGTGTAAAGATGAGTCTTCTCAACATGAGCGAAGATGATCGTCGCGCAATTAACAAAGCGGTCGCCGATGCCGAATCAAAAACGGCTGCGGAAATTGTCCCCGTAGTTGCAGAAAGTTCGGGGCGTTACGACCGGGCCGAAGACATTTGCGGTTTATGGTTGGGACTCACCTGTATGGTTGGGGTGTGGATTCTCTTACCTCCACCCATTCGCGAACCGGGAAGCTGGGGAGGACCGTCGCTATTGTGGTATCCGGTTTCGCTTGTCGTGTCTGTGATCGTCGGGTTTATTGTGGGCGTCGTCATCAGCCATTATGTGCCTTTTCTCCGACGATTGTTCACTCCCAAAAGTGAGCGAGAGCAGGAGGTTGGTATTCGCTCTCGTCAGGTGTTTTTCGATCATCGTGTCCATCATACCGAGGGGCAAGGAGGAGTGCTGTTGTATGTTTCGTTATTCGAACATCAGGCAGCCATCATGACCGATCAATCGGTTCTCGAAGCGCTCACTCAAGCAACGATTAATGAATTGTGCAATCAATTCACACTTCGCTTGAAGAATGACACGTTGAAAGAGGCATTTGCAGAAACGATCAACGAGATCGGAACTCTGTTGGCTGAAAAACTTCCCGCCACAGAAAACAATCAAAACGAACTGCCCGATGCGTTGGTCATTCTCGCAGGAGTATGAACTCCCACACCACGACGACTCAGTTGTCTGTCCCCTAATCCCCTTTCGGAATACGATGCAGCGTGTAGTGTCCGGTTTCGGGCCAGAGAGAATCTTCTCCCGTTTGCAGATTTTGGGCCGTGACTTCATAAACAAAGCCTTCGCGAAGGCCCTCCACCTTCAGCCTCACGAAGAGGCCATCTGCCGACACTGCAACCAATTTGACCTCAGCCCGGTGTCGATCTTTGTCGGGTGTCGCATAACTCCCACTCCATTCGCGGGTGTAACCGGAAATTTGATAGTTGCTGGCGACAATCGCAGCAGACGGGTCGACAGACTGAAAAAAGTCGATTTGGAAGCCATCTTTGGTGGCGGTCAGTTCTCGGATACCGTTCGGCATCGATTTCTCGGGAGTCAGCCTGGCGATGGCACCGATGTTTTGTCCGCCGAGCCAACCGCTGTCCAGAATGCTGCCGACATAAATCTCTCCAGCTTTGGAAATCGCGACCGAAATCGGACCGATGAAGTTGTCGGGCGTGGCCTTCTCAATCGGCTTCGTGAAGTAGTAAGTCGCACCCTGCATCACTCCGTCCACTTCTTGCAACGTAAAACGTATGAGCAGGCGAGAATTGTACTCTGCACCGAGTCCGTGACCGGCCAGAGGTGCCAACGTCGGGAGATCATCGGGAATAAAGGTAAGTCCGTTCACACTGCGGACCCACGGATGAGGGATCTGAATTGCGGGCGGCGTGATTTCGGCATCCCGCTTTTCTTCATGTCGCGATGGGACGCCGTAATAATGGTCGTCTCGAATGTGGTTCAGTTCGTTGAATGTGTTCTGGACACCCTGGTTATCAGTGGCGAAGAGTCGCCCTCTCGGATCGACAGCCAAACCAGTGGGATATCGGAATGAGTGAGCAATCGGCTCGACCATCCCGTCGTACGTCACCCGCAAAACACTTCCCCGCCATCGAGACCGGTCTTTCGGACGATCTTTCTGGGAATAATCGCTACCGATTCCGATGTAGAGATTCCCATACTCATCCTTGGCAAAGCCGCAGGTCCAGTCGTGATAGTTGTCGGAGTGCCCCCAGCCGTCGGCAAAAACCTCTTGAGTTTCATAAGTCCCATTCTTATCTTGATCGCTCAGCAACAGAAGTTCCGGTTTGTGAGCCACTAACAATCCATCTCTATGTGCACTGAATTCCCCTTGATGTTGATGATGAATCACGCCATAGGGAGCTGAAAGTCCTTCTGCCAGCAGTTCGAGATGATCTTCGATGCCATCGTTGTTGGAGTCAGTCGCTCTGAAGAGATCTCCCTTGAGCGATGTGAAGATCAATTGTCCTTTTTGATCCCAGTTGATGCCCGTCGGCATGATGTCACCACGAATGGGCAGGCGAACGCCTTTGAATCCCGGTGCGCTGGTGATGGGCGTTGCTTCGTTGATGACAAATGGTTTCGGTTTGGGAGCAAGAAACGGTTCCGACTCGGTTTTACGATACGTGATGGTTAATCTCTCACCCGACAGCTCATTCCCAAGTTTGGCAACCGATCTGCCGTCAATCTCGGTCAATTGATCTTCGGGATGGACCGATACTTTTCCAGATCGATTCAATTCTGTGTCGGGAAGCAAAATCACTAGATTTTGATGGTTCGGGTTTTTGAAATTCACCCAGATTTGACGTTCCCACCCAAGCGGCGATTCGTGAACTGGATTCCATGCCTCATTCACTTCGACGAAACGAGCCCCTTTGGCTTCATCAAAACGCAAAGAATAACTGAAGACAATCCCATCGCCTGATGGTCGGTAACTGAGCAATCTTCCAATTCGAGACTGTTCTTTTTTGGGTGAAATCAACTTTCCATCCTGTAGAAGACGAACACCACCTCCGCTCGACTTCCATGCTTTCACCGGTACACCGGCCATATTCCAATACCAGCTTTTTCCCTCTGTCCGCTGTCGTGCAAAATCGCCATACGTCCAAAGACGCGGCTCGAACAGATCCAGATCAAACAACACGCTGTGCTGATTATTAAACCCAATCGCGAACGCACGGGGGATATACCCCTCTCCGGTATCGTCTTTCAATTCAAAGACATCGCGGATGATGCGGGCGGGTTGATCGGGAGCCACGACCCAGAACTGTTCGACTGATGCCGGGTCGGTCGGAACTGTGAATTCTGGACTGTTAAGACCTTTCCAGATGACGGCTAATTGTTTATCGCTATCGCCATCGAGGAGATCTTTAATTGGCTTTTGACCAATAGAGGGCATTTCCATACCGGGGACAATACGAATGGGAGAACGAGTCCAACGGATAAAGTAAGAAGACCGCATCCGGTCGCCGATATTGAGCAGGTTCGAGCCGCGTGTTCCGAGAGCCACATTTCGTGGTGTGTAATCTCCGAGTGAATGGCACGCCACACAACTGAAACCACGAGGGCCAACCAGTGTGTTGGCTTGCAACAGTTCTTCCGAAGTGACATGTGCATCCTCGGCGACTGAGAAGATGTGCGGATCGGGAGCACCCTCGGGAATGCGATCTGTCTCCACGAGAGTGGTGACAAGAGTCTCGGATTCTTTTTCCGAGTGCGAGAATTTTGGCATACGCACTTCGAGCCAGTCCATGCGACGGGGCTGATCTCCCTTCACGGACTTCAAAAGATATTCGGTTTTCAGCTTATCCCCGACTGCATCCAGAGAAGGTGGAATGAGCCTTTCGCTTTCTCCCTGAAGCGACTTGATAGTCTGAGAGACTTTTCCGGCGACTGGGACTATGCCTTGTGATTGTCCACGCGGATGACATTGAATGCAGTTCTTGGCTTCCAGAAGTTGCCAACCGATGTGCTGGTCTGAGAATTTTGTTTTCGTATTCTGAAATGCCTTCACAAAATGTTGCGTTGCCGGAATCTCGATCGCTTGAGTTTTGTAGCTCGGCTTCGTTGGAGATAACGTCCGGTCGAGACAGCCAGTTTTGTCAGTAAGATTGGCCCATTCGGGAATTCCATTGAGGTCAGTCTTATGTCCGGGAATTTCATGACAATTTGCGCAACGGGCTTGAGAGACCAACTTTTTTCCGTGTGTCGCATTTCCAGCTTTTTCTCGAGTTTCAGGGCGAGTCGCCGTTGATGATAGATAAACGGCTAGTTGACGCTTTTCACTGTTTTTCAGTTCAACTTTGGGCATGCGATGATCGGCATTGAACGACTTGGGATCATCCAACCAGCCATAAATCCATTCCGCGACTCGCTTCTCACCTATTTGATCCAGAGCCGTCCCTGCAAATTCATCTTGATTGCCAAGGCCATTCATTTGATGACAGGCGAGACAACCGCGAGCGTGAAACAAAGTCTTGCCTGAATTGATCTCGTCGGCAGGCTTTTGCTTTGTTTTCGGTAACGACTGCAATTTCACTTTTGGAGCAATGGACTCAAGATATGCAGTGATATCCAAGGCATCTTGTTTGGAAAGATCGAAGTGAGGCATGTTGCCCATAGAAGAAGCATCAGGATCGGTTAACTTGGAGCGGATCCAGTCTGACGAAATGAAACTGCCAGCCAGTTTCAGTGAAGGAGCAGCAAGTCGCGGGAGATTGAGGTCGCTTTCATGGCAATTTTGGCATCGACGAGAGATGAACATTTTTCGTCCGATGTCTTCCAACCTCCCACTCTGTAAAGGTTCTTCTCGGAAGAACAATTCGCGCGGAATCGGTTCGAGGGGGAACGCTGCGGACGACCAATACAGTTTGATCGTGGCCGCTTTACCGGTCTTCTGAAATTTCAGTTCAAAGTCATGTTCTCCAAATTTGAGATCGATGGGATCACTCTCGAACCATAGAGGAGTTTCTGCGGAAACATTGATCACGGTTTTTCCGTCGATCAATAGCTCAGCGTCTCCCTGCACATAAAGAGCATACTGATAAGTCGTGTTCTTGCGGATCAGTTGTAAGGCAGACCAGTTCGCCGAAAAGTTTCCTGCCGAAAGCCGTGGATCAGGAGATTCTGATCCCCAATCGAAGGCGATCCGAGGATCGACTCTTTCGATGGTGTGCCCCTTTGAGGTGTAACGCCCCAAGAGTCCGGGGGGGAATTCATCTTCCTGCGCGTTGGCTGGGTTCGCGACAACGGAAAGAGATAAAACAAGAAGTGGAATCAGCAATCGTCTCATGGCGGAATATTCTTGGCAGGACACAGAAACTCGAAAAGATGAAATTCAGTTTATCCTAAGCGATCCCGCAGCCTATTTCCCGGATTTCTCGTTCGGAGCGTCCGTTTTCGGAGAACTCTCTGGAGGAGCCAAATTTTCTCGCCCCCGCTCTGCTGCCTCCACAATTTGAGAGATGATGTTCTGAGTGATGTCTTGGCTGACGGCCCCTTCCGGCGAATAGAACACAAATGAATCTTCATTGACGGCTACATTTTGTTCAACATTGACAAAATCGAGTGTCATCATGGGCTGATACCCATCACCGATTTTCTTCAAATACAACAAACGTCTGGGAAACAGAGATTCTTTGTCGAAATAAACGTGAATGCGATCGGGAATATGTGCAGGAAGCGGTGTGTCTGGCTTGGCTCCTTTGGGGCGAAATTTTTTCAGCAGTTTGTCATGCCAGCTTCCAGCGACCAGAACAAAATCTATCCCTTGAATACTTTCATTCCGAAGGACATCAAAACGGAATGAAATTTGAATCGAAGCCAGCAATGCCGGTAACCCACCCAGTCCTAGCCTGGCTTTCATCTGATCCATTCCCAGCGAAGGATGTTCCTCGAGGGCGGTCAAAATTTGTAGAACGTCACGACGACTCACTTGAAGATCGCTACCAACTTGATAACTGGAATGCATCACCTCGCCATTGCTGACTTGTAACAATGAGGCTTCGAGTGGCTTTCCATCAGCTCCCTTGATCGAAAATTCGAAGGAGAGACGTAATTTGTTTCCTCGTGTCTGCAAATACTCTCCCTGGGCCTGATATCGGCGGGTGCCGAGGAGAACCGTTTCAAGCATATCCGCTTTGATCGAATCGTAACCTTCAATCCGCTTTCGAGCCTCAATCAGAGTTCTGGCGGCTTGCCGATAAGTTTTTTCCGTGTTCTGCTCCGCTGCCGAGGTCTCAGAAGCAGGATTTTCTGCTGAGGGCGTATTTTCTGTCGAAGATTTCTCTTGAGCGGCCAAAGAGCCCCACACGCTACAGATACAGGCTGCAATGGCAAATCCTCCGCGAATTTGTCGTGCGAGCGGGATGGTCCGGTTAGGTAATTTGTTCGTCATGGTCGGAATATACGAGATTTGTCAAAGAATCAGTTCGGATTATACCGATGTTAACAACGAAGCATTCGGGAAGTCCGGATGTTCGGTCGATGATCGATCCCATCAGGGACGATCTCCCTACCGAAAAGTTACCACAATTCGTATTCCGTGTGCACCTCAAGATGGGCCAATGTTGGTCACATCAGACATTCACCGCCGTTGGCCGGTCCCAATCCGGTCGTCCTGAGGCGGCTCGTATCGTCCCGGGAGACTACTAAGGGGGCAAGATGAAGTACTACTTTTTTGGACTTGGAACAATGATGGCCGTTTGCGTGGGATGTTATATCCCATCGGGCGGAAACTCCATTGAAAAGAACAAGTATGTGGCCCCTCCGGCGGCGATGATGCAGCGTCCGGGGCCGATGGTGGATGGGCCGGGGCCCGGCGTTATGCCGATGCTCAGTCATCCTCCTGCACGGTCATTCGCTTCAAAGACGACGCAATTGCGTTTTGTCGAACCGAAGGCCATGCAAATTGGTTGGCGTATTCGTGATGGCTATGCGGAATCACAGATCACCGCACCTGGCCGTTACAACTTCACACAAGGGGCCACTTATCGTCTGAAGATTTCAGATGTCCCCGGTCGTGAAGGGTTGACTCTCTATCCGACGTTGCAGGTCTATCCCGCTCACCCGAGCACGGATGCCTATCTGTCGCACAACTCGATTCCCATCGCGTTGACGACCGAAGACCTCAACCAGATCGAGAGCAACAACTTTGTCACCAAAGTGATCTACCTGCCGGATCCAAAGAATCAGGAACTGGCGATTGCTGGTGTGGAAACGATTGTGTCCACACGACTCGATCCCGGTGTCGATCCGGTTGCCGAAGCAGATCGTCGCGGAACTGTGATGGTTGTGTTGCGAGCCGGTAACATGAATCTGGAAATGCCAGGTGCCGACCTCGACATGACAGGCCTCGACAGGAACGGTAATATCAAGCAAGTTGTCCATCTGGACGGCATGCAAGGTCAAACCGCTCCACCGATGCCAATCGCAGAAGCCGGCGTTGGACTTCACGGAGTTCCTTCACCAATGATCATGGGTGGCAGCTCGATGCCCGGTCAACCGGCCATGCATCCTGTCGCAGGAATGGGACCAACACCGTCATGGGGAATGCCAATCACGGCAACACCCATCGGTTTACCCGGTCCTCCACACATTCCATTGGGTGGACCTGCTGGACTGCAATCGCACACGGTTCGTAACTTGACCTCTGTGGATATCGGCCAGCCCGTCGATCATCTGCTGATCGATGTCGAGCACGATCCTGGTTACCGATTGCCACATCCTGTCAAGCACATTCAGTACAAGGAAACGCATCCCAACTTTGCTCCGGGTGCGACAACTTTCCCGAACTGGGCCGTGCCACAAGGTGCTCCGCAACGTTGAAGATAATGAATTTTCCCGGTTGCCTGCGGGTGACCGAGATATGGGGGTGAATGACGGGTGGCGGTTGTGTTCGCTGCAAGCGCCGCCCTTTTCCCCTTCCCTCTGAATGTCCTTTCTATCGGTCCTGTCCTGTCTCTTAAACCTGAAGGAGTCCAAACCGTGCGAACGAACAACTGTTCCACAACCTGGGTCACTCGAATGGTGACAGTCGCAGGATTCCTGATCGCTTTCGGGATGATCGTCACACAAACGACTCAAGCTCAACAGCGATACTATCCACTCGATCAAACAACTCCTCCCGGCGTCTACGGAAAATGGTCTGCTTATCAGGTCCCCGTTCGCCCGCATGCGTTGCAACCTGTGAAAATTGAACTCCCCGGCACTGGCCAGGTGACGTTCTTTTCCCATGCACGCTCGAAACCAATTGTGGCCGCTGCACCGGCTCAAGCCGCCATCGCACTGGGTCATTCTTATCGACTACAGCTTAGCGACCTTCAAGACTATCCCGGCGTGAATCTTTACCCGACAATCGAACTCGTCGATGTTTTGCATCCACCCGCCGGTCAGGAAGATCAGTTTCCGATTCCAGTCACGATCACCGAAGATGAAATTGATCAGGCGATTTCGGGAAGGCTCATCACGAAAGTCATCTATCTCGAACCAGCGGCTGAGGCCAATCCTCTGCTTCTGGATCGGAAAAATCCGACACTCACTGTGGCTCCTCAGGAAAACGTCATCAAGGAGGCCGATCTTCGTGGTCGCCCGATGATCATCCTGCGACTCGGCAGCCGAACTCCGGTGATCAATGAGGATCCTGCCTTCTTCGGAAACGGCGCACCTCTCTCTCCGACTGCATTGCCGAGGATGCGTTAATTATGAATACAACAAATCACATCTTCAAAACTGGTCTACGACGACTTCTCGTCATCGTAACGATTTGCAGCCTTTCGGCTTGCTCGTCGATGTCGCGTCAAGCGGCCACCAGTTCGGTGATCTCTCCGAATCAAACATTGGAATCGAGTACCAGCCGTAAAGCGGTCGGAACTGCAACGGTCTCATCAGGACCAATTGTTCCCCCCTCAGTCACTCCGAGTTTTATTCAACAAACATCTGCCGTGGTCGATCCGTCGACAAATCAGCCTTACGCGGTACCGGTTTCACGAGTGAACAATTCGGCCATCAGTTTCTCAGCGGCTGAAGCACGTGCTGATGTGCCGGTCCACTTACAAGGCCATCCCAATTCGATTCATCCACATCATACGGCAACAGTCGGTGATCCCTGCCGTATGTGTCAACTTCATGGCACGATGTGCGATGCCTGCTTGAGTCTTTCCTTTCCCGATGAATATATCTCCGATGGTGGAGACCGAGGGCTGCCGTTTCATTATGAAGACGGCAGGTATGCCGGGTTTGAAAGCGAAGACACAATTGTCGAGTACCAGGACCACACTGGTGAAGCAGAAGTCAAAGTGACTAACCGAGTAAGTGTCTATTCACCTCGATTTGCGGCGGTAAGAACCGTCAGCGTTCCCTCTGAAGGCACGGTTTCTCAATTCGCATCCGGAGCCGACAAAACTCTCAAGCTGCACGACATCAACTCCGGTCTCGGTTCCACTTTGCATAACGAATATGCCTCAGCGGGTGGTGTCCGAATGCGATCACGTCCGAGCGGTCTCGAAGGCGAAAGCGATCCCGATACAGTTGGGCAGATCACCACAGCCGGTCGTAATGACAAGCTTCAAAACATCTTTCAAAACTTGCTGTTCCTCAGCACTGGCCGATTTGAACAGTCTGAAGCAGCCACCCTTGCAGAGCACATGAATGCAGCAGAGCACTGGACTCGACATCTGAGTCCAACCATCACCGCTCATAGTTCTTCGGGGAATCAGGTCGAAGCCAGTTTCAAACCGATGGAAATTGTCGGTTTGGAAGACAGTCGCAAAACACGCGGCGACTTGCAAATCGTCAAATTGGCCGACAAAAAAGTGGCCGTCGCGGGTGACGTGATCACGTTCACTCTTCGCTACGACAACCTCGGCGACTTTGAACTCAAAAGCATACGCATTGTCGACAACCTGACACCGCGTCTCGAATACATCGAAGGCTCAGTCAGCTTTGGCGACCGAGAAGGGACTTTACAATCCTACGACAACAATGAAGGCAGCTTGATTCTCCAATTCAAGCTGAACGAAGACTTGCCCGGTCACACCGGTGGCGTCATCACCTTCCAAACACGCGTTCGTCCCTTTGCGAACGAAGCCGAGTAACGGATTCCCCGCAAATCCGGACCCGTCGGGAGAGCCCAAACTCTCTCGACGGGTTTTTTCATGCGCGGTGAAATCCTCTTTCTCAATAAAACGGATTGCTTCTCACGCTCGCACCGGTCACGATGAAAATTCAGTTCATCACTGCACTCTTCCGGGAGCCCGCCATGCAACGCCTATTTCTGTTACTTTCTCCTCTCATGATTGTCTTGTCGCTGACCGTCTCTGCTCAGGAGCCGATTGAAATTGGCAATCGGCGGGAATTGTTTGTTGACGATTTTCTGATTGAGTCACTGGAAGGTGACGCAAAACAAACCGTCCAACAACCGACGCCTCAGGAAGTCGTCCTCGTCACCGATAAGCCGTGGGAAGGCAACACCTGTGCGTATTACTCGATCTTTCAAGACAGTGATTTGTACCGAATGTATTATCGTGGCAGTCATTGGGACACTGACAAAAAAAAGGCGACGCATCCCGAAGTAGTCTGTTACGCCGAGAGCACCGACGGCATCAATTGGAAGAAACCCGAACTTGGGCTTTTCGAGTTTGATGGTTCGAAAGCGAACAACATTGTCTGGGATGGGATCGGTACTCATTGCTTCACGCCGTTTCTCGACACGAATCCCGACTCCCCTCCCGCCGCAAAATATAAAGCAATTTCTCGCGGTCGTCCGCTGGGCAAGAAGGGGTTGTATGTGTTTCAGTCGGCTGATGCCATTCATTGGTCATTGATGCATGACGAACCCGTCATTACGCAAGGTGCATTTGATTCTCAGAATCTGGCGTTCTGGGATCCCGAATTAAAAAAGTATCGATGCTATTTTCGCGACTTCCGCAAAATACGAGACATCAAGTGGTGTGTGTCGGACGATTTCATCAACTGGACCGAACCTGCGTTTCTCGAATATCCCAATCAGCCTCTCGAACATCTCTATACTAATGCGATTCGTAATGACCCTCGTGCCCCTCACATCATGATCGGCTTCCCCACACGTTATCTTCCCAAAGAAGGCCAGCGTGTCGAACCGACATTTATGAGTAGCCGAGACGGATACACGTTCCACCGTTGGTTGGAACCAGTGGTTCCCGAGTCGGCTCCCGAAGACCGGACCGGAAACCGCAGTAATTACATGACTTGGGGGCTTCTGGAACTCCCCGACAAACCGCAGGAATGGTCGGTCTATGCAACCGAAGCGTATTACACCGGTCCCGATAGCCGCGTACGGCGATTCACTTATCGAAAAGATGGCTACGTGGCGATTACCGGCGAACAAAAAGGGACACTGGCGACCAAATCACTCTCTTACGATGGTTCTGAACTTTCCCTCAATGCCAATGTCGCCAAGGGGGGACGTGTGGTCGTGGAAATGCTGACAGAATCCGGCCCCGTTTGGGTTTCCGATCCCATTACCGGTGACAACCTCGATCACACAGTCAATTGGCCTTCAAAAAGCCCCATTCAGAAATATTCGGGCCAACCGATCCAGTTACGGTTTCACCTGAAAGATGCCGCGCTCTATTCCTTCAAGTTTCAAACAGAGAAGTAAGTTTGAGAGAGAATAGAAAAAGCACTTCCAAGCACCTCTCATTCCCGAACACTCAACCGCCTTTTCAAGATGTCAAGATTTGGAGATTCGGGGACACACCTTGACCGAATCTTGATTCCAAATCTTGTGTACTCTTGAGCAAGTTGTTGGCAGCGTTAATCTTGTGTCGATCTTCATTTTGTGAAGGCGTGTCACTTTTTCTGGGTGCGCATTTTCCACGTCACGCGAAATCGCTCTCTTTCTCACGTTGCAGTGGTCGTCATTGATGAACAATGAATGACACTCG
>JAURQH010000074.1 GCA_030836185.1 Planctomycetota bacterium | reverse complement strand
GGCCCAGTTATCGACGCCGCAGATGTCTCCGCACAAGGCGATGACCAGCATGTCGGAGAGCTTGTGATCGACCGTTTTGATTTGTCGGGGATCGCTCAGCGCGTGAAAGATTGTGAAAATGGCAGGCGGTTTTGTAAGCATGACAATGGTTCCTCGGAAGTGGGTTCTGAGTATTCCGAGGCAGTCCCTAGCCTCACGTGTGAACTCTTCAAACCATGCAACTTCCAAGCCGAAATATCATGCGATTGCCCTGATCCAAAGAGAGTGGTCGAGAATTGACCCACAAACCGGGATCGGCAGGCAGTTGAGGAGTTTCTTGCGCAGGTAATTGACCGGAGAACAACAATATTCCCAACAGCATGCAAAAATATCGAGGGCGAATATTCATAGTCTTACCTTGAGGAAAGATATCTCGTATATGGCAATGTGAACTTAGGGCACAATTGGTTGCAGGGGCATTCCGTCGTCTTTACTGACCGGATACTGGCCATCATGGGCTTTCATCGAGGCGACCAATCCTTGCATCAATTTACGCAGCACGGTCGGTTTTTCTTCGGCCAGATTGGTCGACTCAAACGGATCGTCTTTCAGATTGTAGAGTTGATAGTGTGATCCATCCGATTGTTTCGAGGGATAGAAGTGATAAATGACCTTCCAGTCACCATTCCGATAGACGGTGAAGTAATCACTACGATGTGGAGCGTGTGGATAATTCATCAGGAACTCTTCAGAGCGTGATGAATCGGACTTTCCGGTGAGGAGTGTATCGAGCCGTCTTCCATCGACTTTGTGACCGTTGGGAATTTTGACATCGGTCAGATTCAAAATGGTCGGGAACAAATCCATCACGGCAGCCTGTTGCGATTGAATCACGTTGGCCGGGATGGGAAGTTTCTGCTGATTTTCGTTCTTACTATTCGGTTGCGCCCAGGCGGCAATGAACGGCACTCGCATGCCCCCTTCGTAATGAGCGCCTTTTTTACCTCGCAACGGAGCCGCACAGGCAACTTCATGTTGGTGGCCGAGCGGTGCATCGGAACCATTGTCTCCCAGGAAAATGACGAGCGTGTTTTCCGCAACACCTAATTTATCCAGGTGATCGAGGATGTCACCGAGAGATTTATCCATACCTTCAATCAAGGTCGCGAACGCCTGGGCATTTTTCGGTTTGCCAGAATCCTTGTAATGATCGGCAAAGCGGGGATCAGAATTGAACGGTGCATGCACGGCGTAATGTGACATATACAGATAAAACGGTTGATCGGCTTTCACGGTGTCTGTGAGATGTTGTTTCGCTTCAATGGTGAGTGCTTCGGTCAGAAAGGTTTCTGTGCCGTGATACTTTTTGAGTCCGGGGACTTTGTTTTTGTGTTTCGGGTTGCCGTAATCTTTCTCACCATAATAACTTCCCGGCGCACCGACTGATCGGCCCGCGACGTTGACATCAAACCCTAGATTGAGTGGTTCAGAGCCAGCATGTTCTTCTGGCCCGAAGTGGGCTTTGCCGACATGAATCGTTTTATAACCGTTCTTGCGGAGGGTTCCGGGGAGAGTGATGTCCGTGGCATCCAAGCCTTCCCAGTCCCAATTGGGTGGGCCGTAGGGGCCTTTGTTGTTTTGCCACGGATTGATCCAATTAGTCGCATGATGCCGGGCGGCGTTTTGGCCGGTCATAATCGAATTGCGTGTCGGCGAGCAGACAGACATCGCGTAGAAATTATTGAAGCGGACGCCCTGATTCGCCAGACGTTCCATACTTGGGGTCCGGTAGTAATCGTTGAGCGGGTAACGCTTGGGTGTGCCGTTATCGTCGGTGAGGAAAGCGACCGAAGTATCCATGACGCCCATATCGTCAACGAGAAACACAACAATGTTCGGTTTCTCGGCTGCCGAGAGAGAGCTGGATGAAACAAAAAGAAGAGCAAGGCAAGAAAACAGAAAACGAATCATCACAACCTCAATGTATATTCAGGAAAGAATGTTTTTGATCATGGAGCCGTGGACATCGGTCAAACGGCGGTCGAGACCATTATGATACCAAGTGAGCCGCTCGTGATCGAATCCTAAAAGATGTAAAACCGTGGCATAGAAATCCCAGACAGTGGTCGGATTGACTTCCGCACGTCGCCCGAATTCATCCGTCGCACCGTAACTGATTCCCCCCTTCACGCCGGCTCCCATCATCCAACAGGTGAAGCCATCCGGGTTATGGTCACGCCCAGCCGTCCCCGCTTGATGCGTGGGCATGCGTCCAAACTCGGTCGTCCATAAGACCAACGTGTCTTCGAGAAGCCCCGATTGCTTCAGATCCGTGAGTAACGCGGCAGTCGGTTGATCGAAGATAGGGCAATGCCGTTCGTAGTCAGACTTCAATGTCTTATGAGCATCCCAATTGAGCAAACCGTCGACTCCCGAAGCGCGAGACGCACAATATAAATTCACATAGCGGACGTCTCGTTCAAGGAGCCGTCGCGCCAGTAAACAGTTTCGCGCGTAGGCTGCCTTCAGTTTGTTTTCGTCATTCGTCCCATAGGCTTTGTGAGCTTGCTCTGACTCCCGCGAGAGATCAGACACCTGGGGAGCCGATACCTGCATACGCCCCGAGAGTTCGTACGCTGCAATGCGCGCTTGCAAGTCCGATTCTTTCGCATTAGCGGTGGCATATTGCTGATTCAACTTACGCAATAACTCGCGCGTGGCGGCTTCTTCGTCGGACTTGATCGATGCTGGAGGTGAAATATTTCGGATGGGCCGATGATCGCTCATCATGATGGCTTGATGTTTGGCGGGCAAAAAACCGTTTGTCCAATTCGCTTTCCCATTCGGTGGCTCGCCACGGATATCTGAAATGGCCACATATGTTGGCAGATTTTCATTCGCCGAGCCCAACGCATAACTGGCCCACGCCCCCGCAGCCGGGAACCCTTCGGTCGGATGACCGGTATTCATGAAGACACAACCTGGCCCATGCGTGTTTAATTCACTGTGCATCGAATGAATGAACGCGATGTCGTCGGCATGCTTCGACATCTGAGGCAGCATGCTGGAAAACATCTTGCCGCTCTCGCCTGCGGGAGAGAACTTCCACGGACTTTGCATCAGGTTGCCGTTCTTACCTTGAAACGAGACGAAGTTCTCCTCACCCGGCAATGGCTTGCCATGATACTTTTCGAGCGACGGCTTGTGCTCCCACAAATCCATATGCGAGGCGGCTCCTGGACAGAAGATCTGCAAGACCCGTTTCGCTTTGGGGGCATGATGGGTCGTGCCACGCACTGATTGCTGAGTGGAACCGTCGGCCCAAAGACTTTGGGAGATCAAGTCAACCAACCCCACTCCGGCCAAGCCGGTAGTGATGTCGTTGAGAAACCTGCGTCGGGTCATGTCGTGGATATTCATGAGTAAATCTCATTCAGATGTTGTATCACGTTTCATCTTGTCAAATTGCTGTTGAACTTTGAAAAGAATCTTGTCTTTTGTCATCAGATAATCTTGTTCGGCGCGATAGGCGTTTGCACGCTCTTCTTTGAGTTTGCGAAACTTTTCTTCCTGTTCGACTTCGTCACGGCGTTCCTGCCGAATCTGTTTGATCTCTTCATCACTGACAAAAATTTGAGGGTACGTTTTTTCAAGGACTTGCTGAGCAACGGCCTGTTTCTGAACAAGTGCCTGATAGCCGGGGTGATCGAGATACTGTTGTCGAATGCGCTCGAGCTCTTTCGGCTTGCGACTTTTGGGTAACTCTTCGAGAAAAAGTTCTTGTTCAATCAAAAACTCATCGAGGGCGCGTTTGGCCCGATAAGTTGCGAACAAAAGTTCTTTGTATCGAGGATCGTTCTCATGGAGGTCTTTGCGCCTCTCTTGAATTTTCTTCGTGAACTCTTTGTGAGATCGAAAAGCGTCTGGATATTCTTTCTTCTGCTTGGCATCAAGTTCTTCTACTTGCTGAAACAGTTGTCGATACTGTGCATCAGACTGATAGAGGCGATCACGAGCATTCACTTTTTCGATCTTGAGCCGTTCTTCGAGTGCTATCTGTACGGGATATTTACTAGCAACAGACAACACATGCTTTATGCCCACCCCATAATCTGTATGCTTGCTGGCGTTGAGGATTTGCAAGTTGTCAAACGCCGCATCAGAGTCATCCACCTGAAATGCCAGATAAGTCCTCTCTTGATCCAAAATCGGATGCTTGGCGTAAACAACATGATCGGCGTCGATGTGGGCCACAAGCTCATCTTCCAAAAATTCAACCGTTAATGTGTACCAGCGATTAGGATCGAAGTCGAAGGCACACTCTCCATGACGGTGAGAGAAGTACGGCCCTGACTTGTCTTGCGCGGTCTGAATGAAAAAGTGATCCCGATGAAGATGAACTACTGCATTGTAATGACCGTTTGACCCTGTGACCAAACGCAGATTATTAGACTCTTGAAACTGAAAATCAAATCGAATGATTGCATTACGAAACTGGGCATTTTTCAGAAACATGCGTGTGTCTTCGCTACCCGTTTTAACACGTCGCAAAACTCCTTTTTCAATCGCCCAGTCTTTCGTAAAATGCCAACGGCCACTCTCCTGCCCTGCAGAAAAATGATCGGAAAAATAAAGGCTCTGAGGCCGAGCTAACATCGGCGCTGAAGGCATTCTTGCATTGATAGACGTTCGCCACGTTTGCAGCCTTGATTTCAGTGCGTGAACAACCTTCGGCTTTGCGGCTGACAGATCTTCCTGCTCGGAAGAGTCTTCAGCGATTGCATAAAGCTCAGTCTCTTCCGTGTCAAAAAACTCGATGAGCTTCCAGTTTTTGTCACGAATGGCGCCTGCCGAACGACCACCCAGAAAATGAGGTTGATCAAGGGGGTAATGCCAATACAAAGGATCGCGTTCCAAAGATAACTTCGGAGATTTCCATAACGATAAGACTGAGACACCGTCCAACTTCTGATGAGAATCATCGTTAACTCCAAGCACATCAAGAATTGTTGGATAGAAATCCACATTCATGGTAAGACCATCGCAAACCGTTTTTTTTGGTATTTGCCTAGGCCACCTGACAATCAACGGAACACGAACTCCCCCTTCATAGAGTTCACTTTTCCCTCCACGCAAAGGAGCGTTCGAGGTCACATTGGTTTCTCCACCATTGTCACTGGTAAAGATGACAATGGTGTTCTCTGCCAGCCCAAGGTTATCGAGCGTTTTGAGGATCATTCCCACACCGTCATCGACACTCTCTAACATTGCGGCGAGATGAGGGTTGTGGTCTCCTGCCCAGTGATTGAGTGTGTCCCCCTCATATCCTTGGTCCTCGCACAAATAGCAACGATCCCTAGTACTCTTGCCGGGCTGTTGCTTCTGGCGATACTTTTCGACCAGTTTCGGCTTGCCATTCAGAATCGAATGCGGAGCATAATGACTGAGGTAAAGAAAAAATGGTTGTTCCTGATTCCGTTTAATAAAATCGACGGCTTCCAAATTCATACGGTCCACTAAAAACTCATTGTCGCCGAGAGAGTTTTGGGGAAGATCGAGCCAGCGGATCTGTTGATCCCGGAATTCATACGGCCAGAAATTAGCACCGTTGCCCACTCCTTTGACTTCTCGGGCAATGTCCCACTTGAAGCCATGATCGACTGGGCGGATTTCATGTTCGGCTCCATGATATTCATATCCTGTCAGGTGCCATTTGCCGACCATTCCAGTGGTATAGCCCTGCTGTTGCAACATTTCGGGCAGAGTCAATTGATCGACCGGTAACGCATTGGATGAGTTGGGACGGAGGTAATCCAGAATGCCAATGCGGGCGGGGTATTGCCCCGTCAATAATGACGCTCGATAAGGCGAACAAACAGGAGCAGACGCATAAGCCTGCGTAAATCGTACACCCTCGTTGGCAAGTTGATCGAGATGTGGCGTCTCATTGAAATGATTACCGTAGCTGCCAAGTTCCGACCAACCCAAGTCATCTGCCAGAATGAAGACGACGTTTGGCTTTTCGGCGGCATGAACTTGAAACGCACTCAGGATCACGAGAGCTACAACAAACAACTTGGAATGAAGTCGATCTAACATTAGTGATTCCAGTGGGGTGAATATTTTTGGAGCATGACTTCTCTTGCGCTCACTGCACATAAATCAGTTCGCTAGTATTGAGGAGCACTCGACAAAATGCGGTCAAGGAATGCTCTTCGATCAACGCCAGACAGTCGCTAATTTCTGCTTTCGTTGGTTGGCGGCCGTAACAAAGAGCGAATGCATGCTCGATCTGCTGCTCGGGCTTGTCGCCACCCTCAGAGCGAAGTCGTTCGGCCAATGCTTCTGCCATATCGAGAGTAAATTGATGATTGAGCATCGTGAGTGCCTGCAACGGCGTCGTCGTTTCGGCTCGCTCGGGAGTCGAATACGCACAATCCGGTTGATCGAATTCGGTCATCAGATCGACCACCGATGCGCGAGCATTCTGGTGATACACGGCTCGCCGGTAAGTCTCGGGACCGTGTTGATCGAGCGGTACATAAGTCGCCACGTTGTCTTGTTGGTAATCATACAACCGAAATCCGGGACCACCCATTTTTTCGTTCAACCGACCTGAGACGGCCAGAATCGTATCCCGAATTTCTTCGGCGGAAAGGCGTCGCGGAGGGAAACGCCACAAGTATCGGGCGTTACCGTCAATGCGAGCGACGTCTTCACGGAAGAGACTGGACTGCCGATAGGATTGCGACAGGACAATCATTTTGTGTAGCGGCTTCAGACGCCAATTGTGTTCGTGTAGTTGCCCAGCTAACCAGTCGAGCAGTAACGGATGTGTCGGCTTACTCCCCATATACCCAAAATCATTAGGTGTACTGACAATGCCCGTTCCGAAATGATTTTGCCAGACTCGATTGACGAGTACGCGCGCTGTCAGAGGGTTCTTCGGGCTGGTGATCCACTCGGCCAAATTACGCCGCCGATCAGCTTCAGAATCACCCTGAGTGAGACGGTAAGTTGGCGCGGCTTGATCGAGTGTTGATAAACTCGCAGCAACGACCTCCGCCCCTTTTTTCTGTGGGCTGCCACCTAGAAAGGTATAAAACGGTCCCGGTGCAGACTGTCGAGAACCAAGCCAAGCAGTTTGCAAAGAAGGCACCGCTTTGATCTCTCGTGACACTTGTGCCAGTTCTTGATTGATCTTTTTGAGTTTGGCCGCTTCCTCTGATGTCGGTTGCGTAGCCTGTGCAATGCGATGCTTACGATGTGCTTCGCTGGCAGGTTTGCGATCACGACCATGAGCCACCTCACGCCACGACTTTCCATCCAACGAAACTTCAATGCGATAGTCGGCGACAAAGACAAACTTTCGTTGTGACGGTGTGGCTTCGCCACGAGCACTCGAGAATGTCACGCGATTGATGCTTGTCGGCTTGGAGAGTTTAATCGTCAGGTCGTTTCCTGCCGCCAGAAATCGTTCGCCCCCCTTACCGTCAATGGCAAGATGCGGGCCGTAGGCATTGGGAAAATCTTTAATCTCGCGAGCTTTTCCAGTCGCCTTACCGCCGTTGTTGGCAAGTGCGACGTTTTGAGGCTCGGAGCCTGCGGACCAAACCTCAAACTCGTCAATGCGAAACCCCGATGATGACGCCGGGTTACCATCTTGTGCTTCGCAAACGAGTCGGACAAACTTCGCCTGAACAGGATTAAACTTCTCAGTCGTACCGAGACGGTCCACCGGAGGACGTGTCCAGTTTTTTTCAATGGATAATGTGTGTCCGCTGAGCCCTCGCCGTGTCAAATGACTTTGATCGACAGGCTTACGGTCACCACCATTCACGACTTCGCGCCACGACTGACCATCAACCGAAACCTCAATGCGGTATTCGAGCGGTAATCGGTCGCGATACTTCCCCTCTCGGTCGCGTCCCCAGACAACACGATTGATTTCCATTTGTCGAGGGAGTTCAATTTGCGCCCAACCGGTCGCGTCTTTACTAATCCAACTATGGCTGTTGCCAGATTGACCATCGTTCAGATGTTCGATCTGATGCATGGGATAACCGGGTAACAAAGACGAAGCCGTGGCCTGACCTCCAGCGGAAGCAAGTGCAAGGTTCGATGAATCGTCTGGACGGTAAATTTCCAGTTCGTCAATGCATGGCTGACTTTGATTCGTTAATGAAATCGAAAATCGCACATACTTTGTGGAAATGGTCGGAAACGTCTCTTCATTCTTCCGAGCATCAACCGCGGGTCTCGACCATTCCTCGTTCGACTCCCACAAGCGCTGTGCGATGGCTTTTTTTAATTCGCGTTGCTGCTGAGTCAACTCGGCTTTACGCGCATTCAAGGGTTTCATCTGTTCTACGTGACGCCGTTGTTCTTCGGGAGTCGCCCAGACTCGAGAGCCATGACGGACTCCGGCGAATGTCGCATACCAACGATAATAATCTGTCTGCAAAATGGGGTCGAATTTATGGTCATGACAGCGTGCACATCCCAGCGTCAATCCGAGGAATGATTCACCCGATGTCCGAATCATTTCATCAATCGTATTGGCACGAATTTGAGCCGCCGCGACGGGATCCTGATTTCCGACATTGTCATACGGACCGGCAACAAGAAACGCTGCACCGATTTCCTGATCCGGTTTCCCCTTACCAAAGATGTCTCCCGCCAGATGCTCTCGTATGAATTGATCCATCGGCTTGTTCTGATTGATCGACTCAATCACGTAGTCGCGAAACGGCCAAAGATCATTGATGATCACATTCCGTTCAAAGCCGTTGCTCTCGCCAAACCGTACAACATCCAGCCAGTGTCGTCCCCAGCGTTCGCCGTAACGAGGAGAGGCCAATAACCGATCCACCAATTGTTCATACGCTTGAGGGTCGGAATTCTTCTCAAAAGCTTCTATCTCAAGCGGCGTTGGTGGAAGTCCAGTCAGATCGTATGTGAGACGGCGAATCAAAGTGCGTCGATCCGCAGGCTGATTGGGAGTGAGCCCCTGTTCGGCCAACTGAGAGAAAACAAACGCATCAATCGGGTTTGCTTGCCAAGAATCGGGAAGCCCGGCAGGCTTGGGAACAATCACTTCAGCCAGCGGTTGTAGCGACCACCACGATTTATCGGCTTTTGATTTCTCCTGAACCAACACATTTTCAGGCCAAGTGGCTCCTTGTTTGATCCAGAGTTTGAGCAACCCGACTTCTTCAGCGGAAAGAGCATCGCCTTCTTTGGGCATTTCGGCGGGTTCACCACTCTGGGGTGTCACCACATCGATCAGATAGCTACCGTCAGGGTCGCCGGGAGTGACGTAACTCTTCTCTTTCAAATCCGCGATGGTCTCCAGCGACAACTCCCCTTTTCGATTGTTGGGTGAGTGACAGCGAATGCAATGTTCTTCGAACAGAGGAGCGATTTGCTGCTCGAAATGAACCTGTTCTGAAGAGTTGGGAGCATCATCCGCGTTTGAACTTGCCACAAGACAAGCCGCAATCATGAGGACACAGAACGAGACGGTGATTTTCATGGTGTACCTCGAAGACGTAACAACACAAACTTAAAGGGCTTCGGTCGGCGTCACTTGCCCGGCGACGTAAGGATCCAGATCGGCGTCGGCAATTGCCTGCTTGCCAAACAAATCTTGCACTAATGCGTTGCCTGCCTGATTGACGTGATCACCCATCGCCTCAGCCGCCGCTTCGCGATCTTGTTTGATGATCCCACGAACAATGGCAAGATGTTCCAGGTTCTCATCCATCTCGGAATAATTGGAACGTGCAGTTCGCATACTGTGTCGCGCGTCGCGAAGTGTTCGATACAGAACCGCATATCGATTGATCTCGTAGCTTAAACGCTTATTGCCGCAACGCTCAGAAATCAAAGAGTGCAGTTGGTTGTCGAGCAGTTTTGTTTCTTCCAGCCAGTCTTCGTCACGATCTGCGGTGGAAAGTCGTGCAAAATCGGCTTCCATCTGTTCAAGTTCGCTCGGCGTGAAATGTCCCACACACCCGCGCACCGCTTCAGATTCGAGAATTCGTCGGAGGTGACAAATTTCCCAGAGCTGCTTGGGACCGAAGGGGCTCACTTCCGCACCACGGTTGGGTTGTAATTTGATGACACCAAAACCCGCCAATTCAACAAGAGCTTCACGAATAGGCGTCACACTCACGTCACATTGCTCTGCCAGGTGTTCGACTCGTAGACGCGCTCCGGGAGCATACTCCCCATTGAAGAGTCGTGTGAGAATGAGCCCGACAACAGACTGCCGTCGCGTACCGTGATTGATGTTCATAAGCTCGACCTTCAAAACGGGAAACCTGCCCGCAATATTATACATAATCAATTTTAATTATATAGAACAATAGCAAGCAGGAGCAACCATGTTTCCTATATTGGATAACAAAACTCAGGTTTCGTCAGCGTAGTGGATCAGACTGAAGCATTCATGCGGAGCCAGTTTCTGTCGCCCATTGAGAAAATCAAGCTCTATTAGGAAGGCACAGCCAACAATCCGCGCGTTGCTGTGATCGACCAGCTTCACACAGGCTTCCATTGTACCACCGGTACCCAGCAAATCATCCAGAATTAAGACATTGTCTGATTGAGAAATTGCGTCGGTATGAATTTCCAATGAATCGGTTCCATACTCCAATTCGTAATGAAAAGCCTTGGTTTCAAAGGGAAGTTTCCCCGGCTTGCGAACGGGAATAAAACGTACTCCTAGCGCTAACGCCAAGGGAGCTGCGAAGATAAATCCACGAGCTTCGGCGGCAACGATCGCCGTCACACCCGAATCTTTGTATTTCGCCTCAAATTGATCAATCACTGCCTGGAACACTTTGGGGTCAGCGAGAAGAGGTGTGATATCACGAAACATGATTCCCGGCTTGGGGAAATCGGGAACATTTCGAATACTGGCTTTCAATTCGGCTTCGTTCATGATGATTCAATAATCTCATAGTTCAGAAAATAAGGAGAGTTCAGTTTATCGCAACAGAGAAGTAATATCACTCAGGGATGATGCGAACATCGGGCAAGTTGCGATACAAGCCATCCCAATCGAGTCCATAACCGACGACAAACCTGTTGGGGATTTGAAAGCCGAAGTAATCTGGCGTGAGTCCCGTTTCGTTGCGTTCGGACTTCCACAAAAGAACGGCAGATTTCAGAGACGCGGGCTTCATCACAGAAATGACCTCAATCATTCGACTCAGGGTATGCCCTGTATCGAAAATGTCATCGAGAAGTAAGACATGTTTTCCCGTCAGCGTTGGCAACCCTGACAAATCGATGGCCAACTCCCCCGCAGAGGTCGCTTTCCCGCGATAGCTGGAGGCATTGAGGAATTCCAAACGAACCGGGACTTCCAAGCCACGGATCAGGTCGGAGAGAAACACCACCACACCCGACATAATTCCCACAACGACAATCTCGCGCCCGTTGTAGTCCTGATTCAGCATTGCAGCCAGTTCTGAAATTCGCGACTCAATTCGCTCGCGAGTGAATTGAATTTCAAGTTGATTGGCGGGAGGATGAGTCATCGGGAGATCAATTCACAAGTTCAGGGCAAAACCAAAGGCTGACTGTAATCAGCGAAAGGAAAAATGTCGAATCGGCCCAAAACCGGGTCTGAAGTAACGGTTGGTTAAAACGGGATGTTTACACAGAATATCCGGCCAGTTTGAAGGCGTTAAATGTTGCCAGAAACACATACATTGACGCAAGTCACCCACAACCAATTCGCAAACACTTCGCGCGCCAAGCTCTGTCGTAGACTCTACGTTGACAGCAACTTACGTGAGAATTAGAGTTCGTTCGTCGGAAGGAAATTCCGGCGTCCAAAAGACTCGGCGTGGCAAAATGGATTGACCCGCCGCCGCAACAATACCTGCGAAAGATCGTCATGAACTCTCGTTTTGAACAACATTCTGAATCTCATTGGTGGTCGCAGATGTCGCGGCCTCATTTCCTGAACTTGCCGGAATCCCTCCAGGAAGTTCCTTTTGAAGAAGGTGATGAAGAATTGTCGGTTGACCACGAAACATCAGCCGTCGAAATCGACCTTCCCCTCTCGCTGCATTTGCCTGACCCGTTTGAACCTCGCTACCGCTACCCGGTCGTGATCTGGTTGCATCAGGATGAAAGTAACGAAGAAGAGTTACACACGGTGATGCCACAAATCAGCGATCAAAATTATATTGGATTGGCGTTTCGCGGAACGTCCGATGATGGTCAGTCTGAAAGCGGAGCTTTTCATTGGGAAGCCTGTCAGGACAAACTCGAAGATCTATTAGAAGAAATTCGGGAAACCATTGCCGAGATGAGTCGCTTCTTTCGGATGGATATGGATCGCATTTATCTTGCTGGTTTCGATGCGGGCGCAACCGTTGCCTTGGAACTTCTGCTGGAAGCTCCCGAGTTGTTTGCTGGTGCCATTTCACTCGGCGGAACCATTCCCTCCACCGAGTGTTACGGCAGTAAATTCCGTCAGCTCTCTGCGAAAAAAGTGTTGCTCGGTTGGGGACGAAAAGATCACGTCCTCGATCCGAAGTCTTTTCAAGAGCAAACCAGTCGGCTTGAACAAACAGGTGTTTTGATCGACACGCGTTTATACGATTGCGGTCATGAGATGACTGCCGACATGCTGAAAGAAATCGACCATTGGTTGATGGCAGGTTGCAGCTCGGCTTTTGTGTAACAACCGCTTGATAAAAGGTGAATTTCTACAAAGTTTGTTTAATCAGATTGTCATCATTCGCCTGAGCGCGATACTCTGAAATCAAAATTCGCCTCCATGCGATGCTCTCTGAGTAGACAAGTCAGATGTGAAAAGGGATTCGCGATGACCATCAAACGCCTGTTGTTCGTCTGTGTCGAAAACTCTAATCGTAGCCAAATGGCAGAAGCATTTGCCCGCATCTATGGCGGAGACGATATGAAGTCATTTAGTGCAGGCTCGAAGCCATCCGGTCAGGTCAACTCCAAAGCCATTGCCGCCATGGAAGAGGTCGGATACGACCTCACACTCCATCACTCCAAGTCCTTGGATGATATCCCGGAGGGAGAATTTGCCGCGGCTATCACAATGGGTTGCGGCGACTCCTGTCCCAATGTACCTGCGGCTATCAAAGAAGACTGGCAGCTTCCCGACCCACGAGATCTTCCCCCCGAAGAGTTTTATCAGGTGCGAGATGCCATTTCCAAGAAGGTGAAAGAGCTTTTAGAGCGAATTTAACCACTCTTTCAGGCATGGAGTTGGCCTTCACAAGTCTGGCAAAATCACTAAAATTCAGCTTGTTTGAAAATCAATATCGGGATGGAGCCCGCTCGTGAAGATTCGTAGTCCTCGATTGACCCGTATGATGGGCTGGTGCCTGGGAAAATCATTTCGGCTGCTGGCGCGTACGATTCGCTATCGAGTCATTGAAGAGTTTCCCGGGACGAATCTTGTCAGCCCGGAATGTAAAACTCCCTACCTTTATGCGCTGTGGCACGATCAAACATTCATGCCAATTACCTACCGAGTGAATCTTCCACACAAAGAAGCCTACATCCCCGCGAAGACTCTCGTCAGCAAACACCAAGATGGCTCGTGGCTGTCTGAATTCATGAAGCACTTCGATCTGGGCGCTGTGCGCGGCTCTTCAAGCAAAGGGGGAGCCACCGCTCTGAAAAAACTCCTCGCCACTGCCGAGAAGTGTCATATCGTAATCACACCAGATGGACCGAGAGGTCCGCGTCATAAAGTGAAACCGGGGATCGTGTATTTGGCATCGCAAACAGGCATTCCGATTGTTGCCAATACGAATGCCGTAAGTCGCTACTGGGACATTGCCGGAAGTTGGACGAACCAGATTGTCCCTAAACCGTTCTCGAAAGTGATCCTGCTGACCGGTACTCCCATTCACGTTCCCGAAGATATATCACGGGAACAAATGGAGAAATACCAAGCGTTGATCGAAGCCGATCTTGAACGGTTACAGCAGCTCGCAGATCAGTTTTTGAGTGGTGAGCTTACCGAACTTCCCAACAACCCAGAGCATACAGATGTGTCGCTCCGATCCGCGGCATAAACTCGATCAAATTATTGAACGATTGAAGCCTGTTCTCTGCCGACTAATGGTACAAGCTGCGTGCGGATGACTTCCACTTCCTTCTTTACAGCATCACGTACTTGTGTCGCTTTAGCAGTTTCGCCTTGAGCCGCAGTGAACTTCTCTTGGACCGGTTTAAGAGCGGCAGTTTTATCGGTCACGACTTTCTGAGAGGCCGTTAAAGCAGCCTGTGCCGTTTCCATCTGTTTTGTGATGGCCGCAATTTTGGTAGTCTGCCCTGCAATTTCGACCTTCTTGGCTTCAACCGCTTTTTTCAGATTACCAAGTTCTCCGGTCCGCTTGGCAACCAGGTCCATCAATGTTTTTGCAGAAGCAGCGAGCTCTTTATCGTCCTTTAATTGTTCGGCTACTTCTTGTGCTTTCTTGGCGGCTTCCGTGATCATGGGGAGTGCCTTCTCAAGATTTGCTGTCTGAGTATTCAACCCAGCTAACTGACCGTTTTGTGTGACTAAAGTTTTCTTTTGGGCTGTGAGGTCGGCAACAATCTTGTTCAAGTTTTCTTGTGAGGCTGTCGCCGTTTGCTGAGCTTTAGCCAGTTCGGCTTGTGCCATATCCAGAACGGCTTTCGCTTCGGCTTCGGCCAACTGTTTCTGTGCGAGTTCCTGATCTTTGGCTTTCATTTCAGTCAATTTAACAGTGAGAGCTAATTGTGTCTGCCACTCTTTCAGTTCTTTCTGGCTGACTGCCAACGTCTGTTGAGCCTGTCTCATGGCGGCTTGAGCAACATTGGCTTTGTCGGTTGCTGGTTTCAACATGGCATCAACTGTTTGTTGAGTCTTCACCGCAGCCTGGTATGCTGCAGTGGCGTCCTGCAACTTCTTGTCGGCAACGGCTTTGTCCTCGGTCGCTTTCTTGAGCGCGGCAGTTTTCACTGCTTGAATTTTTTGCTGAGCAGCGAGAGCAGCCGCCTTTTCAGTATGTTGAGCCTTCACCTGAGCCGCCACGGTGGCCAAGTTTTTATCCTCGGGCAACTTCGCAACGGCAGCAGCAGTTTGATCCATTGCAGACTTTAATGATGCAGTGACCGGAGTGAGTGTCGCAACCTGTTGATCTGCAGCCGCTTTCTCTTTAGTCAAAGTATCAATTTGGGCTTTCAGAGTATTCACCAAAGCCGTCGTATCATCGAGTACTTTTTTCGTCGCCACAGACGTTTTCTGGGCTGTTGCTAAGTCGGCTTTCGCCTTGGCAAGTGCTTCGATGAGCGGCTTGGCTGCGGCGGCTTTTGTGTTGAAGTCTTGAGTTTGAGTTGCCACCAGTTTGGTCAACTCGGCAATTCGATCTTCGATTTTCATCGGGTTGGTGGAAACCTGCCCCAGATCTTGTCCTTCTGCCGCAGTCCAGACTTTCGTCAATCCGGTCCAGTCACCAGCGATAACTCGATTGGTTTCATCGCAGAACGAGACAGCCGTCGCGATGTCTGCCAAGCCACCGAATGCTTTCAACTCTTTACCATTGGCATCCCACAACTTGGCAACTTTATCGCGTCCACAGGAGACGATCCGGCCATCCCGTGTGTATTCCACAGAAGCCACGCCACCACCATGAGCATTAAAGTTTTTGATCTGAGCCTGTTCGCTTGGCTTGCTCATATCCCAAATGGCAACTTTGCCGTCTTCGCTACCCGTTGCGAGCAACAGAGTATTTGCTGCTGCCACCCAAGACATGCCTGTGATGGCTTCTTTGTGTCCTGGAAGAGAGAGGAAATTTCGTCCGGTGTAAGGATCCCAAATGTGTAATCCGCCGACTCGATCAGCCGTCGCTAACAAGACACCATCAGGACTGAATTCCATGGCGTAAATCCAGTCAGTGTGTTTCTTGATTTCGTGTTGTAGTGAACCGTCTTTGGTCGAATAAATGCGAATCATCTTCCCCGGACCGCCCAAGGCGATCTTGGTTTGATCAGCACTGATATCGGCAGCCAAAACCGTATCCAACTCGTCACCCACAGTAATCACACGTTCGCCGGTCGTGACGTTAAAGACAACGACTTTCCCTTGAGCTGCAGAGTGACCGCCACCGGCCAACAGCAACGACCCATTCCGGCTGAACTTCAGAACCTGTGGTTCGCCTTCAGGAAAAGGAAGGACCCCGGCAAGCTCCAGAGTTTTCGTGTTATAAAGTAAAATCTGTTTTTGACCAGCAATGGCCGTGAGAGGTGCCCATGGACTGGTGGCGATCGTGTTGACTGTTGTTGTTTTAGATGTCCTCAAAACTGGCTGAAGGCTGAGATAGTTGGGCATCGCTACAACCGCAGGGCGCTGATCGAGTGCGGCGTTGGGATCGAGCGAGAGATCCATTTTTGGCTTATTCGAAAGCATTGCCTTACTGGTCGAAGTTTCGAGCAAACCGCCATTGATCCACTTGGCAATCAAATCAATTTGCTTGGCAGGGATTTTGTCGGACTTCGGTGGCATATACGGTTCGGACTCATGAGTGACCAGCATATAGAGGTAACTCAGCTCCGCATCACCACCTTCAACGACGGCCCCGGAACTTCCTCCTTGCATCATGGTGAGATAGTTCGTGACGTCGAGACCGCCCGACTTCTTATCAGCATTATGACAAGTCGCACAATGCTGGCGGAAGATCGGTTTAATGTGCTCTTCAAAGGTGACCTTATCCTGAGCACCCACTGAGAGTGCAGAGGTCGTCAACAGAAGGGCAGCAAAACTCAATTGTGATGTTTGGCGTTTCATCGTCTCAACTCCAAGTGGGAAATCTTGTTCCCGACTTAATAATACTGGTCACCCAACGACATACTTTCATCGTAATGATGAGTTGGATCGTCTTATCCGAACTATGTCTCTTTGAATCCTATTGAAACTGTATCGTCACAATCCAGGTGAACGACGGAACCTTCTCTTAATATAACGATTGTGTGGAAAATTCGTAAAATAAGCCCGATTGAAAATTCAAACGAGCTTCGTGGTGTCTAGTGATTAAACAAGAACTCGCGCGAGTTCATCAGAGCCCACAGAATGTCTTCCAGGACTTGCTGATTGTTATCATTCTTCAACAACACTTCATTCAACGCGGACCGTTCAGACTCCGTAGGCCGACGAGACAAAGTGCGAATATATATCTCTTCAAGAATATCCTGCGGCAACTTCTTCTCATCCAAACGCCGCTTAATCAGATTTCCTTGTGCAATTTTACTATTTACCGTATCGCCGTTAAGCAGGTGTAATGCTTGAGACAGATTCGGGTCCATTTTGACCTCGCAAGAACAAACCGATGCTCGTGTTGCACGCCCAAAAGTGGTGAGGAAGTATGTTGAAGTGTTTCCGTCTGAAATCTGTACCGCACGAGCACCACTAGGTAGCCCGCGAAATTTATCGTCCGTGTCGGTCACTTGGCTAATCGAATCGAGTAAGAACTCTGCGCGTAAGCGTCGGAGTGATGCGTGCGAGAAGTTGGTGCTGTCGGTTTCGTTGGTTTCATTCGCCTGTGTTGATAGCTGATATGTCCGTGACATGCAGATATCTTTCACGATCTTTTTGAAGTCGTAGTCGTATTCGGTGAACTTCGTCGCCAACTCATTCAACAGCGGTTCATTCACGGGAGGATTACTGACTCGAATGTCGTCTACCTCCTCGATGATTCCGCGACCCAGGAAGTGAGACCAAACGCGGTTGACAAGATTCCGTGCAAAGTACGGATTCTCTTTTGAGGCCAACCAGTTTGCCATCACTTCTCGACGATCTTTACCTTTAACATCGGGGATATCGCCTCCCAAGAATTTTGGAGGCATATTCCGATTCCCGACAGGATGCTTCATTTCTCCACCGCCCGAATTGTAGACAATGGTTTCCCGCACATCTTCAGAGCTCTTACGCCCGATCTGTGTGAAGAACGCCGAGAAACTGTAGTAGTCGTCCATCGTCCATCGGTCAAAAGGATGATTGTGACACTGAGCACATTGAATTCTCATCCCCATAAAGACTTGGGCGACATTCTCTGACGTTTTCAGAGTGTCGCGTTCCAGTTGATAGAAATTAGTCGGTGGATTGGTAAATGTTCCGCCGTTTGCGCCGAGCAATTCACGCACCATCTGATCGACAGGCGTGTTACTAGCCACTCGATCTTTCAACCAGTTGTAGTAAAGCAACATGGCTTTGTAACTGTTTTGATTATCAGAACGAATCTTAAGGAGCTCGGCCCATTTCATCACCCAGACTTCCACAAACTCTTTTCGTTCGAGCAGCTCGTCAATTTTGCGTTCACGTTTGTCGTGTGAACTGTCGGCCATGAATATTTCGTACTCTTCGACAGTCGGGAGCGTACCAGTAATGTCCAATGTCACACGACGAATGAACTCTTCGTCGGTACAAACATCTGATGGAATTTGACGCAGTTTTTTCAACTTCTCATGAACAAAATTGTCGATGTAATTGTTTCCGGCAATCTCTTCAGGCCATTGAAACTGTAACCCTTTTGGTAAGACGATAAATCGCGAACCAACGGTATGTGTATCAAAACGAGCCATCAGGAATGATTCGCCACGTGCCCCGGCAGTGACAATTCCTTCTTGCGTCACTTCTGCCGAATTGTCGTTGCTGGTCATGAAGTAGGCTTGAGAGGTAATATCACGGTCGGTCCCGTCCGAGTAATAAGCGCGAACCGTTAATCGCTGTGTCGCCCCTTCGCCATCCATAACGGCTTCTTTTGGATATAGCTCGACACGTTCGACTTTTGGAACCTCGCCTTCATCGTTTTTGGCGCCTTCTTTTAACCAACGCAATGTGGTGTTGTATAACTCGCCACCCGGTTCAAATCGTTTACCACCGGTATGCGGAACCTGTCCGGCTCCTTTTTCGAGTAACAGACTTTGTTCGGGGAGAGCCAAATTGATGCGACGGCCAGGAATCTCACGAGTCAAATTGAAATGGTCGCTGTCGGGATCATAACCGAACAACGATAAGCCAAAACCGTCTTTTCCACTTTTGGCACCATGACAACTGCCGTTATTACAACTGGTCTTCATGAAGACAGGCATCACATCCAGACGAAAACTGAGTGGGCCATCACTAGCATGATTGGTCACTTTGACAGGCAACTTCGAAGTAAGCCCACCGAATTCGACCGTGATTTCTGAATCACCATCAGCAACGGGGTAAAGCGTGTTTTTTTCCATTTTCGCCAGCGCCGCATTTGCCAAAGACAGTTTGGCTTCGCTAGTGACATCCCGTGTAAGCCCACTCGGATAAACAGCCTGCACCTGTATCGATTGGCGATCACGGGCCGACGAAAGATTCACATCCGAAGGAAAGACCCTTAACTCGGAAGGAGCACCTTCCTGTGCACTAGAACCTTGCGTGGATAATCCGACGGCAAGACCAGCCGTAACAAGAATTGTAAACAGAGATCGATAATTCGTCATGAGTGACCTCAAAAAACACCATAAATAGGATGTTGTCGTTATTTTAAACTTACAGGAAAGTAGCTAAAACAGATCGCTTCTTACTTCTGCGACGCTTCCTTACGTTTTTCCGCTTCCAGCCGCAATTTTTCCAGCGGTGTCAACACTTTTGGTGCGGCTGGTTTTGGTTCAACTTTTTTCGCGACCGGCTGAGCTTTTGGTTTCTCTTTTGGTGGCGGCAACGGCTTATCTATCTGAAGTTGAGTACTCCCCAAGCGATGAGCAATGGGCTCACCATTTTGAGTCACCACCAATTGACAATAAATGTTCTTGTGTTTTCCCACCGGGCTTTCCACGGCTGTATTCACTTTGAAAATCAGTTCCGCAGTTTCTTTATTGAGCTTCATCTCAACAGCTTCAGCTTTGTGAGGAAGTCCGACAAGTTTGACAGTCGCATCCCCCTCATAGGGTGTGCTGGTTGTGACTTTGCAAATGATGTCAGCCGGTTTCCCCTGTTCGGTTGCCGCTCTTTCAAGTGCCAGTTGCACGAACGGAGGGGCCACTTCGAGAGTTGCCATTTGAGAGGACACCATAACAGTCCCTTTCCCCCCATCAGCAAGACCAAGTGCGAAAACAGGCCATTTTCCCACTGCTGCATTCGAGTTGGCGTTGAGCGAATAAATCACTTCGCTCTTTCCTTCAGGAATGTCAATGTAACTTCGAGTCCCGATACCGGGGGAACGAAAGGGAAACTCTACGCGAATTTTTTTGGTAAAGCCCTCTTTACGATGTGCGATGATTTTCAAAGCCATCGATCCATTTTGCACGATGGGGACTTTTGGTTGCACAATCTCCAATGAATACGGCGACTCTTCAATGACGGCAATCGCAAGTTGATCAACGGGGCGCCCCCAAAGAATCTGGGCATTTTGATAGCGAACCATGTCCGCAAAGTTCTTGAAGTGACCGGTCACGGTTTGCTTCTCGTCGGCTGGCTTACAGGTGAAGTCCAGCAGCTTACCTCCTATAGGGGCATCTGCGGCCGCTTCAAATAGAACCGGCCATGTCGACATGTTGGCAGGAACCTGTAAAGCCTGCATCGTCATCCCTTGCGGCAAACCTTCTCCGCTCAGAATCACATCCCCGCCAAAGTTTTGACGGCGGATTGTCATGCGAGTTGCAATACGATTTCCGCGTGGCACATAAATGGTCTGACGTTCCTGACCGTAGCGAGTCACCCGCGGAATCCCCAGATCGATACTTGGAGTGACCGGCGTGAATTCGATGCGGTAGACAAAATCAGCACCGCCACGCTTTAAATGGTCGGTGACACGAATCGAATATTCACCGTCCGCAGGAAACTTGTAACGAAAGTAACTATCAGGTGAGCGGTTGGCATCATCATTTCCAGTAAGCCCTTTACCATTGGCATCGTAGAGATTCATGACGGGATCAAGCGGAGATCGCAGTGACCGTGCGTGACAGTGAATTTCCCATGTTTCATTCTTCTTGGCGGTGAACTTGAAGAAATCGACATCGCCATCAGCTTGAATGATTCCATTGAACGCATTTGGCATTGTGGCGGGAGTTGCCTTGGTACGATCTTCATTGGGCTCAACCTCCAAAACATTTCCGTGCGGAAACAATCGGAAGGTATTAGGAGAAGCTGAAAGCCCGCCAGCATCTTCCGCCAACACGCCAAAATCTTCACTCTGCGTTGCAGGAAGCTTTACCTTCGCTTTGAGTTCGGCTGCAGGCATTCCTAAGTAGGTCACGTCAACTTCTTGTCCAAGTTGACCACCAGCCGGATAAACGGCTGTGGGACGCGGGAATGTCCCGAGATGCGCCCGATAATACGAAGCTCCGTTACCACGATAAGAAGAATCGCGAATTTCAATGATGTAAACACCATCTTCGGGAGCAACAACGCTTGCCATACAGTCTTGGTACAGCAAAGGCGTATCATCACAAGCAGCCAACTCAAATCGATCTTTGTCGAGAATCGCACAGTAAGGATCAAAGAGGGTATTACCGAGCCTTAACCCTTCCACTTCAACACTAATTCTTTGACCCTTCTTTGCGTTGACGCGGAAGTAATCGACGTCTTCGTTGTCGATCCGACCTTCCATCGTTTGATTGGTCAGTTCGACTTCCTGTGGTTGTTCGAACGTCGAATTGGGTTCTTTTTCAGCAGCAGAAGGATATGGGCCGACCCAAAATGTATGGTAATCGGATATTCCGCTTTTCGTGCGGACCGCCATGACATGCTCACCCAGCCTGACTTCGTGAGCAATTTTCACCTTGGCTTTGAATGAGTTCGCGTTGACAGCTTCGATGCCAATTTGCTCAAAACCTTCTGAGTGAAACAGGATCTGCTCTGCATCTTCGAGTCGATTACCGCTGAGCAACAATTCAACTTCGGTGCCACGCTGCCCTCCTCGCGGACGAATTAAGGTCAGTCGAGGGTCGGCAGCTTCAAGCAAAACACTCGAAACTGTGAGAGCAATCAAGCCAACGAAACAGATCGTTTGAGTCATCCGGGTCATAGCAAACTCCATTTGAACGGACGGGCCGAAGCAAACCATCACATCGGCTGCTTCGACCCAAGTTGTTCATCCAGGCGGGAAAATCTTGAGGCGGGAAGGAGGAGGACAAAACACAGTTGACGGTTTAAGCCAACAGTTCTTGTCGCACCTTACCACCATCGACGATCTCAATTGGGCGATCGCCGGGTGCCATTAATTCTTTGTCGGCAACAATGCCAAGGTTGTGGTAGATCGTGGTGGCCCAATCCTGAACATTCAAGGCATCAACTTCCGGCTCACTGGCAGTGGCATTTGAGGAACCATAGATGCTACCTCGCTTGAATCCACCACCGGCAAGCACGACGCTGAAGACTTTTGGCCAGTGATCGCGACCAGCAGTGGCGTTGATTTTGGGCGTTCGACCGAATTCCGAGGCAACACATACCATTGTGGTATCCAGCAAACCGCGTTGATCGAGGTCTGAGATCAATGTCGCAAAGGCTTTGTCGAACGATGGCATTTGGCCATCCATCGACTGCTCGATGTTATTATGCATATCCCAGCCACCATAAGTCATGGTGATGAAGCGGGCTCCCCCTTCAACCAATCGACGGGCCAGCAACATACGGGCACCGGCCTGATTACGACCGTAAGCATCTCGCAACTTGGCGTCTTCCTTATTGATATCAAAAGCTTCGCGAGCTTCTTGAGAACTCACCATCCCATAGGCACGTTTGTAGAACGTATCAACGGCGTTCAGCGAGTCGGCTTTTTCCTTACTGACAAAATGGTCGTTGACGGCATCGAGAATATTTCGACGACGAGTGAATCGATTATCATCAACACCACCTGGCAACGTCAGGTCGCGGACGGTGAAGTTGCTCGATGCAGGATCGGAACCCACCGAAAATGGTGCAAACGAAGAACTCAGATAACCGGTACCGGCGAACTCGTTCGGCTGATTAGGAATTGCCACGTAAGGAGGAATTGCCGTACGAGGACCAAACTCGTGCGAGATCACAGACCCCATACTCGGGAATGACAGCGCAGGACTCGGACGATATCCGGTGAACATGTTGTGTGTGCCACGTTCGTGAGCGGCTTCACCGTGTGTCATCGAACGGCAGACCGTAATTTTGTCGGCGATCTTGGCAGTCTCTTTCATGTTCTCATTAAAAAAGACACCCGGCAACTTAGTCTCGATGTGTTTCATCGGACCGCGATACTCAATCGGAGCAAACGGTTTCGGATCGAAAGACTCCTGGTGAGCCATACCACCGGGTAGATAGATGAAGATGACCGACTTCGCGGTACCCTCTTTAGTTTCGTAGTTCTTGATATCGGCATTCGACTTCATTCTCAGGAAGTCGGTGAGTGTCAAACCCAGACCACCCATAAAACCGACATGCATGAAATCGCGACGTGACGGAAACAGGCTCATACTTCTCTCCTTGGTTTGTGTCAGGTTGACGACTGTCAAATCCAGGCTGTGACAATCGATATTGTATAAAGTTGGATCAAAGTTTCCAAAACGCGTTTTGTGAAACTGGATAACTTGCAGGCAGGGAGCTTGTTGGCTTCTCCTAAATTAAGTGAGCGCCAATCAAAGTTGTGTGGTAGGTATCTCATCAAATCTTGGTGGGATGCAATTCTCGGGCTTGAGAATCGTCACTCTTTAATCATAAGCAGAAGCGAATGTGACTGAAAAGTCAAGCACGATTTTCCAAGATCCCGGGATCTCAAAGGATCTCCTGCCCTGTCAGTCGAGACAAATTCTTCAGGATCTTTCACAATATTCTACTTTACTCAGGTGGGAAGATGCCCCTTTAGACACCTCATACTCTCTCCATCGGTTAGCCTTCTGGTTTCCAAACAGTTTATTTTTGATCAGTTTAAGGTGATTTTCAGCAATTTTCCTCAAGAATCGATCTTTCCCCCCGAACCGGAAATTGTTATCACTCCCAACATTTCAAGGATGGGGTTGCGAAGAGAATCCCGTTTGAAGCAAGTCTTGACCTCATCTATGGGATGAAAACCACCCGGAAAACAGGAAGCAATTTCACTAGCTTCCTCGTAGAAATACCCGCAACAGGCTTCTTGAAAGGATTCGGAATCATGTTCAGCTCTCCCGCAGGCCGTGTGCGCCACTGGCTCGCAGGCATTCTTGCCTTGGTCTTCGTCGTGACCAGCGTGGCACCAGTTTCGGCTCAGGCCGACCGTCGCGAACTTCTCGACAATTACCTTAAAGAGATTATCCAAAATGAGCTCCAGATGATGGAGAACAAAAATAACCCGGCCTTGGGAGCCGCTCAACCTGCTCCTAAACGCGTTGTTGATAACTCCCGAGAAATTCACACAGCATTGAGATCTTTTACTCGCGATTGTGATGATCTGGCATTATCACTCTCCGCGGACTCCCGCCGGATCGCTGGGTTGAATCAGATTCTTCCCGATTTGTATCGATTGCGGGCACGTTCCTCGATTCTTGCCGACAAGACTGAGCAAGGAAACGACTGGAGCATTCTGCTGGATGATATCAAAACCATCGACCGTGATTGGCGCAGCGTGTCCTTCAAATTAGATCAACTGCAAGGGCTTTCGCAACAACAGGATCGACTGGCATCTCGCCTCGATCAAATCTCGTCCGATTTGATCAAGCAACTCGATGTGCGTCCGCAGATGAATACTTACGAATTGACTCGTACGTTGGCGAGCCTCAATGTTGATTTTGAAAACTTGCTCGAAGAGATAAACTACGAGATCAGCGACTCGAATGATCGGCGTACGTTGTTGCTCGAAGGTGGTAAGGCTCAGCAACAGGTGAGGCACATTAGTTTATTGATCCGCGACAATGTGGAATACAGCACAATCAAAACTGAGTATGGACGGTTCAGCAGCATTTGGGGTCCTATGATGACCAAGCTGCAATCATACGATAATCGTTATATCGAACGATCATTGCGTCGGATCAACGAATCGGATCGGGCTGTTCACGAATTGTTGTGGATGCCTCATGAAATTGATCGCCAACAACTCGTCTACCAAACTTCATTGCTCAAGAAAGAAGTGGATCAATTTTTTGCACGCACTCCACTGAAACTATTGATTACATTGCCGAATCCAGAATTCGTGCTCTCGACCGCCGATGCATTTTACGGCGTTTGTGAAAACTTCACAGACATCGTCGATAGCAACGGATCGCGGGAAGATATGGTGGATGCCTTCCGCTACATCGAAGAATCACAAACCGAATTTATCACCATGTTCAAACCGATTCGTTCACAAGCCGCTTTGAATGTCTTGAATGCCATCGATCAGCATGTTCACGATTTACGTGATGGTTTGGTTCTGGAAGAACAGTTCGATCGACGTAAGGCCGTGGAACTGGGTGCGTCATTGCAAAACCTGTCAGAACACTTGCACATGGACACCAAGCTTTGGCTGTCACACGTGCAGGTGAACTATCGACGACAGGCCGAAGAATCGACTGCTCGGTTCGCGGAACTGTCGGCCAACTTCCATCAGCAGTCCTTAAACGGCAGCAACGCGAATAAACTGCGTACGATCAGCGATGATCTCTACGAACAGTGGCGTGTTGTCCACAGCTATATTTCGCGTAGTACGAATGAAGACCGTGCCCACTTGGCACGTCTGGCCGCTCATATCGGCCCAACATTGGTTGAAGTTCGTACGCTGACGCAAGATGGCGGAAACGGCCCTCTCGCTTCAGGAAACCCTTTTCCGAGAAACTGATGATTGAATTGAAGACATGATTCCCGGCCCTTCGGTGGAGAATTCTGCCGAAGGGCTTTTTGATGCGCTCATGCCAAGACTGGATTGTCGCTCGGGCGTGACTTTCACACTTCAGAGACTACAATCAAAGCTCATTACACAATTGGGAACAGACAGCGATGGCGGATGGATTTCTCGGTTTCAAAACTTCTTTTATGCTCGATCTTGTCGTCTGTGCGCTGGCGGCCGTCGTCCCGGCTCTGCTGTATTCGATCTACGTCGTCAAATACAAACACAAATTCCATCTCCATAAAACCATGCAGCTCGCCTTAGGCATTGTCCTGTTATTGACTGTGGGAGCCTTTGAAATTGACCTGCAAATTGTTCATGGGGGATGGGAAAACATCGTCGCCAAACGAGATGTGCCATTGACGCCCGAAGAATTCTCATTCGTCCATTCTCTACTCTGGATTCACTTGGTGTTTGCGATCACGACACCAATCTTATGGATTGTTACCATCGTCTATGCTCTCAAAAGATTTCCTTCTCCACCACTTCCCGGCGATCACAGCCCACTGCACAAAAAAATGGCCTGGGCCTCGACGATTGACATCACTCTCACATCGATTACTGGGCTCCTTTTCTATTACTTTGCATTCGTCGCGTGAAACCTCACATCGCCATCCTGTTTGAATTCCCGTCACTCAGCGGCGGTGAGTTCTCCATGCTCTCCGTCCTCAAGCATATTGACCAATTTGAGGTTTCTGCCTGGTTACCAACCAACGGCTCCTTGGCAGACAAAGTTCGAGAGTTGAACATTCCCGTCATCAACTATTCGATCCATACACCCGATGGAAAATTGAAACCGCCTGAAGCACTCGATGAATTGCGACCTCTCCTCAAACAATATTGTCCCAACCTGTTGCACGCTAATAGTCTCAGTATGTCTCGACTTTTGGGAAGCATTGCTAACGAAATCGCCATTCCGACGACCGGCCATCTACGCGACATCATGAAGCTCAGCAAAAAGGCCGTGAACGATCTCAATCAAATTCAAAACCTGGTCGCTGTCTCTCAGGCAACCGCCGACTTCCATGTCCAACAAGGAGTCTCGCAAGATATCGTCACCGTGATCCATAACGGCATTGACCTCGTTCAGTTTCAGCCCAGAAACAATGGACTGCTACGGCAAGAACTTGGTTTGCTCGATTCGGCGATCCTCATCGGCAATGTCGGTCAAATCTGTCTGCGTAAAGGGCACGACTTGCTAGCTAAAGTCGCGGCGAAATTGGATTGTCGAGCGAATGACATTCATTTCTGTCCAGTGGGAGAACGCTATTCGACCAAACAGGAATCGATTGATTTCGACGCCGCCATTGATGCCGGGTTTGAATCACTGGGATTGAGTTCTCACCTGCATCGTTTCGGGTTTCGAGAGGACATTCCACACTTGATGAATGAATTCGATCTGCTATTTCATCCCGCCAGGCAGGAACCTCTGGGGCGGGTCCTGCTCGAAGCCGCCTCTTCGGGATGCCCGATAGTCGCGACCGACGTCGGTGGTAGTTCAGAAATCGTCGAACACAATCAATCCGCTTTGCTGTTCCCCGTCGATGATGTCGAAACCGCAGTTCAGCACATCCAACGAGTGCTGTCAGATTCCGATTTCGGTAAAAAACTTGCATCGACGGCACGCAAACGAATGGAAGACCATTTCCAAGTCGAACAAGCCGCCGAACGGCTGACACAGTTCTGGTCGTCACAACTGATTCACTAAATCAAACCAGATTGAATACGCGATCCATATTGTCGGAAACCTCTTTCAGACGTGCTGCGTCTCCGCCGCCCACTTCTGCCGCACAGTAGCCGTAAAAGTTGATCTGGGTGAGCGCTTTACGAACATCGTCAAAATCGAGATCGCCTTCCCCGATTTTTTTGAAGGATCCCTCTTTGCGTGAGAAGCCTTTCACATCGAGCTTGATGATTCGTTTGCCGAGAGTGCGAATCCAGTCTCCCATCGAGCCATATTTCCAATGATTGCCGATATCGAACTGCATGCCGACAAAAGGAGAGTTGAATTCATCGACATACTTCTTCCATTTCTCGGCAGTCTGATCGGCGGCTCCATCGTGGTCGTACAGGAACTGGTTCCAGACATTCTCAAATGCAATCGGCACACCATACTCGGCGGCGACAGGAACAGCCTTGGCAATGTTCTCGACAGAACGATCCCACACTTCTTGTTCCGTTCCATCTTTACCGTGACCCACCACTAATAAGACTGTGTGCCCGCCGACAGCATGAGTATCGCGGATCGCCCCCTTCAAACTTTCGAGTGCTTTCGCTCGGACTTCTGGATCGGGGTCCGAATGGCGCGTGCCCCAGTGAGTCGAGTTCACCGTTCCATCGACGGGGAGTCCCGATTCGAGGATCGCTTTTTTCGTTTCGGCAACATCCATTCCCGGCGCGTTCATTTCGATGGCAGCAAAGCCGGCTTCTTTCGCAGCTTTGAATTTATCGGTCAGCGAGCCTTTCACGCCGACCATGCCAATCTTAAGTGTTTTGTAGAGACGGTCTTTCAAGGGATAACCGGGCTTGTCTGCCCCAAAGGCAGAGAGTGTGTGATTGGCGAGCATGGCAGCAGCGGTGCTTTTTAAAAACAGGCGACGGTCGGGCATCAGAAAGTCGTTCATTGTTGTCAGTTCATTCTCAAAAGAGTGATCGTTTCAAACACAAATCCAGCGTAACAGATCAAACATCGTCAAGATAGAATATCTTTGACCACATGGGCTTCTTCGACACCCGTCAAACGGAAGTCGAGGCCCTGAAACTTATAGGTAAATCGTTTGTGATCGATACCAAACAGTTTCAGCATGGTCGCGTGAAAATCTCGTACATGGACCGGATTGTCAACCGCGTTGTATCCAAACTCATCGGTGCCGCCGTAACTCATTCCATTTTCCACAGCGCCTCCCGAGAGAAACATCGAGTACCCTTTGATGTGATGATCGCGTCCACTCCCTTGTGCCATTGGCGTGCGTCCGAACTCACCACCAAAAACAATCAGGGTATCTTCAAATAATCCACGTTGCTTGAGGTCTTTGATGAATGCGGCCGTTGACTGATCAACTTCTTTGGATGTCGTTTCCATCGAGCCTTTTAAGTTGCCGTGATGATCCCAACCGCGGTGATACAACTGCACAAAGCGAACACCTCGTTCGAGTAATCGGCGGGCGAGCAGACAATTCGAGGCATACGTTCCATCGCCTCCTTTTGTGCCGTAACTTTCAAAAGTCTCTTTGGTTTCGCTAGAGAGATCCATCAGTTCGGGAACACTGGTCTGCATCCGAAACGCCATTTCGTATTGACGAATACGTGTGTTGATTTCAGGGTCGTCAACCACTTCGTTGAAGTTTTGGTTCAACTGATTGACCGTATCAATGACCTGTTTTTGTTGACTGAGTCCTACGCCGTCAGGTCGATTCAAATACAACACCGGCGCGCCGGTCGAATGAAATTGCACTCCTTGATAACGAGACGGCAAAAAGCCACTATGCCACTGTCGAGCGGCAATGGGTTGAGATTGTCCACCGCGTCCGACCGATGTCAGCACGACATAGCCGGGCATGTTTTGAGTCTCTTGCCCCAACCCGTATAACAACCACGAACCCATACTCGGTCGCCCCGCGATTGAGGAACCGGTATTAAAGAGGGTATGTGCCGGGTCGTGATTGATTTGGTCAGTGTGCATCGATTTCACAATGCACAAATCATCGGCAATAGAACCCAAGTGCGGAAACAACGAACAGATCTCCTGTCCGCTCTCTCCATATTTCTGAAAGGGATGCTGGGGTGCAAAGCAGGTCAATTTGCGACCTTGAAGCTGGGCGATTTGTTGACCTGCGGTCAGCGACTCGGGCATCGGTTTGCCATTCATCTCGGCCAGCTTGGGCTTATGGTCAAACGTCTCGAGATGCGTCATCCCCCCCGCCATACAAAGATGGACGATCCGTTTCACCTTGGTCGGAAAGTGTAGTGGCTGAAGGACTCCCGCAAAGTCACCCGAAGTTGCTTGAGGTGTCAGTTTCTCGGCAGCTTGCATGTCATCTTGCAACAACGACATCAATGCCGCTGAGCCGAATCCCATGACGGAGTTTTTGAGAAAACTGCGACGGGCCAATTCAAGAGGAATTTGATTCATGATCTCTTACTCGTAACTGAGTTAAAATGTTTGGTGCGCTGCATAGAGCCTAATATCGCGAAGTTCTTAATAACGGGTAATCGCTTCATGCAAGTTGAGAATCGTCCGCGCGGCGGCCGTCCAACTTGCCAATTCTGTCTTATTAATTCCCTCGACAACAGGTGCAATACCTGACTGCAAGAGTTGTCCAGCAGCGGCGGCGTCTTGCGAATAGAACTCTCGATGAGAGTCCAAAATTTCTTTCATCAATCGAATTTCTTCTTCGGTCGGAGTTCGACTGAGCGCTAATTGCCAGGCAAACTCGAGACGCGATTCAAAGCCGCTGCCTCCTTCTTTCAGAATTCGCTCGGAAAACTTGCGAGCCGCTTCGACGTAGGTCGGATCATTCAACAATACAAGAGCCTGTATCGGCGTATTAGATCGTTCTCGGCGGGCTGTACATTCTTCGCGAGCCGGAGCATCAAACGCCAGTAAACTGGGGTGCAAGAACGTACGTTGCCAATGAGTATAAACACCGCGACGGTATTGAGCGTTTCCTTTATCGGCTTGATACGACCTTTTGGGGAAGTTCAGTTGCGACCAATAACCGGCCGGTTGATAGGGCATCACACTTTTTCCTCCCAACTCATCCACCAGAAGACCACTGACAGCCAAGGCGTTATCGCGAATCATTTCTGCTTCGAGCCGCCAGCGGCTTTGGCGTGCATACAGCTCGTTATAAGGGTCACGAGCTCTCAACTCCGAAGAAGGCTTTGACGATTGCCGATAAGTATTCGACATCACCATCATCTTGATCACTCGTTTGATATCCCAGTTGTGTTCGCGGAAATCAATCGCAAGCCAATCGAGTAATTCGGGATGTGTGGGCCAGCTTCCTTGAGAACCCAAATCATCCACCGAGCGGGAGATGCCGTATCCATAGAAAAGCATCCACATACGGTTCACGAATGTTCGTGCAACGAGAGGGTTTTCGTCATTCATTAACCAACGGGCCAAGTCGAGACGATCTAATCGCCGATCATCGTTCACGTCTGCGGGTGGTAAAAATGCAGGAACTTGAGGCATGACAACTTGTCCCGAATCGTCCATCCAGTTGCCTCGTGGAAGAACACGTATTTCGCGGGGCTGAGTCGCTTCAGTGGCAAGTGTTGTGACAACCGCTCCCTCAACCGCTTTCTTCCGATTTTGCAACGTGTCGCGTTGCTTGCGAACTTCCGCCAGCAACACAGTACGACTACGAAACTCGTTCCATAAATCCTGCTTCTCCGCGTCGGTCCGTTCAGTTTCTGGTTTTTTGATGATCGCCACTAATTGATCATTGGCCAATGATTGAGGAGACGCTTGCTCGGCAGACTCGGTCACATAGAATCGGAAGTGACCGATGGTATGACTACTGCCGTAGTTTTGATGGATGCGAAGTTTGAGGACTTGCTGACCAGCGAGTTCCATCGGCTCTTTGGCTTGCAGTAACAATGAATTGGCCTTACCGGTTTCTGGCAAAATTGCCCAGCCGTTAGGTTTACCATCGGCGACAAACTGACCGGAATGACCATTTTGTGTGTGGGTCGTGACTCCACTTTTCCATTCGATCAGCTTGTCATTCAAAGTCGCTTCGACCTTGTGAAGAACCAGATTCCCATTGCCTGCGCGTCCCGGCCCTTTCGCGGGAAGTGAATCGTGCGGCAAGATTTCCAGACGCAATCCACTCAGTTTATTAAGTGTCAGCGGAATCTCGATTTCATAAACGTCTTTGCCGGGATTCTTGCCGCTGGCAAGCACGCTGCCCGCTTCTTGAACTGTGAGCGTCGCACCGCCTGTGGAAACGGTTTGCGTGGGTGTCACAGAAATCCATTGATTCGAAGCATTCGCCAGTTTCTGTTGCCAAGCAGCAAACGCCTGATCTCTTTCGGGAGTGTGTCGATCATACTCTGCAAGTACGGCTGCCAGCTTCTTGGAGAGTTCGTTTAACTCTTCGGTTTGTGCGGGAGTCGGCACCGGTAATTGCGCGATATGTTTCGCACCGCTGACAATTCCTTGTTCTTTCACATCCGCGAAGAAAGCGGCAAAACTATAGAAGTCTTTGGTCGTAAACGGATCAAACTTATGATCATGACACTCCGCACATCCAAACGTCGATCCCAACCAAACCGCTCCCGTCGTCCGCACGCGATCTGCCGAATACTTGGCAAGATACTCTTTCGGTTGAACACCTCCCTCGCCCGATGCACGATTTAACCGGTTGTATGTCGAAGCCACTTTTTGTTCGAGACTCGCCTCGGGTAACAAGTCACCTGCCAGGTTCTCAATCGTGAATTGATCAAACGGCTTGTTCTGGTTGAATGCCCGAATGACATAATCGCGATACGGCGACACACTGCGCACTTGATCGCCGTGATAACCGAGAGTATCTGCATACCGAACGAGATCGAGCCAGTAGATCGCCAAGCGTTCTCCGTAATGAGGAGAAGCCAGCAACTCGTCAACCATCTTTTCGTAAGCATCGGGTGATTGATCATTGGTGAACGCCGCAACTTGTGCGGGAGTCGGAGGTAGGCCGGTCAAGTCGAATGACAGACGACGCAACAATGTCTGACGATTGGCGGGAGCAGAGGGTTGAACGCCTTCTGCTTCCAGTCGATGCAGAACAAACGTGTCGATGGGTGTTTTGACCCAGGACTGGTTCGTCACGTTGGGAAGCTCAGGCCGGGTGGATGCAATGAACGACCAGTGCTGTTGATACTCGGCTCCCTCGACAATCCACTGTTTGAGAGTTTTGATCTCGTCGGGAGTGAGTGGCTTCCCGTGATCGGGCGGTGGCATCACGCTGAACTCATCAGTTGAGGTGACGCGAGCCACCAGTTCGCTCAACTCCGGCTTGCCGGGAGTAATGGCCCGATGCCCGTCCCGTTCCAGAAGGGCGCTCTCGCGATCATCCAGACGAAGTTCGGCTTCCCGATGACTCGGATCCGGTCCGTGGCAGGCAAAACATTTGTCAGACAGGATTGGTCGTATATCACGATTGAATTCGATCTCTCCAGCAAACAGACCAATCGGACAAACGATCAACACAATCAGAAACAGGATGCGAACAACGGGCATCTTGGGCCTCTTGAGATTCAATGGGGATAACTATGTGTGGATTTCAGGTGGGAGAAGAAATGGCGTCTGCAATTTCTTAACAAGTATCATAACGGATCAAAGTTGCCTCCGCACAACAAAAATTACGAGAACCGATCCCTTCCACCCGGTTTTGAGGGATCCGAAGCAATCCGAGCCACGTTCAATGTTTCATATCTATCACTCCAGGAGACAGTACAAATGCAAGATTCCAACTGGGAATGCCCAAAGTGCCAATATGATCGTTTTGAAACCGATCAGTTTCAGGCCACGGGAGGGACGTTAGCGAAACTCTTTGATGTCCAGAATAAGCGATTTACAACCGTCACTTGCTCGCAGTGTACCTACACAGAGATCTATAAGACGGATACCTCGGGCCTCGGTAATTTGTTCGATTTCTTCACCAATTAACACAAGGATCGACAAGGCCCAGAGCATTCTTTGACCAGTCAAAAAAGGGATTGCAGGACTGTCTGCTTCCCTCTATTATCGCTTTTGAGGGAGCCGATATTCTCTTGACTATATGGAGTTACAGGGAAATCTCTGACATAATCACACACCGGAAGGATCGAAACAGATGCCCATTTTGAATGACAACTCAGAAGCCATCGGCAAGACCCCGCTTGTCAAAATCAATCGCCTGACCGAAGGAATGGAAGCTACGATTCTTGCCAAAATTGAAGGCCGCAACCCCGCATACAGTGTGAAATGCCGTATTGGTGCTTCCATGATCTGGGAAGCGGAAAAATCGGGCAAGTTGAAAGCCGGCATGTCGGTTGTCGAACCGACCAGCGGAAACACGGGAATCGCGTTGGCGTTTGTGTGTGCCGCACGCGGCTATCCTTTGACTCTCACCATGCCAGATAGCATGTCGCTCGAACGACGTATGATGCTGCGTGCGTTTGGTGCCAACCTCGTGTTGACTCCCGGAGCCGAAGGGATGAAGGGCGCCATCAACAAAGCCGCCGAGATTGCTGAAGACTCCAACTACTACATGCCCCAACAATTTCAGAACCCTGCCAACCCGGCGATTCACTTCAAAACCACCGGACCAGAACTCTGGGAAGACACCGACGGCAACATCGATTACTTCGTCGCCGGTGTGGGAACAGGTGGCACCATTACGGGTGTCGGTCGGTTCCTGAAAGAGAAACAATCAGCGGCAAAAATTGTCGCTGTCGAGCCGGAAAACTCTCCCGTGTTATCGGGTGGCGGTCCCGGCAAGCACAAGATTCAAGGCATCGGTGCGGGGTTCATTCCCGACATTCTGGAAACAGATCTCATCGACGAAGTGATCAAGGTGACCGACGAGGAAGCCTTTGAAATGGCTCCGCGTGTTGCACGTGAAGAGGGCATTATCTGTGGCATCAGTTGTGGTGCCGCGATGGCGGCTGCTTTGAAAATTGCCGCACGCCCGGAAGCCGCCGGAAAAACGATCGTCGTCGTCTTACCCGACTCGGGAGAACGATATCTCTCAACACCGATGTTCGACTTCACGCGCGATTGACGCTGTTTGTCAACATATCAGCTAGAGGCGTTCGAGAAAATCACCCGGACGCCTCTTTTTGTGCGCATTGCGTGACGAGTCTGTTTGAATTCCCTCATCTGTCTGATTGACCGCAACCAGTGACACTCGATAGGCTGCAACCATGAATTACAAAACTCTCTTCACAATCGACCGTGGTGATCTGGACGGTTTCTTCGGCTTATTGATCGACAATCTCGTTCAACTGTTGATGATCGTCAGCATGTGCGGACTTTGCGGCATTGGCGCCGATTCGGAACTGTTGCTCGATTATATTCTTCCGGGGGCCGCTCTCAGCATTCTGATCGGCAACTTATTCTATTCGTGGCAAGCGAGCCGATTGGCCAAAAAAGAAAGCCGAACCGATGTCACCGCCCTTCCCTATGGAATTAATACTCCCTCGCTGATTATCTACATCTTCTTCGTCATGAAGCCAGCCTATGACGCACAACTCGCTGCTGGAGCCAACCCAGAAAATGCCGCTCATTTTGCCTGGCAACTTGGTTTAATCGCCTGTTTGGGAAGTGGCTTGATTGAATTCTTTGGATCGCTCTTTGCCGAATTTATCCGGGTTAAAACGCCTCGCGCAGCGTTGTTGTCCACTCTTGCCGGGATTGCCATCGGCTTCATCGCCATGACCTTTGCCTTGCGGATGTTTACAAACCCATTGGTTGCTCTCGTACCATTGGCATTCCTGTTGCTGTCGTATTTCTCGAAATTCAAATTTCCGTTTGGCTTGCCGGGCGGTTTTCTGGCGGTACTTGTCGGGACGCTCATTGCTTGGGTGTGTCCGCTGTTTTTGCCCGAATCGATTGTGCAACACTCGATGTCTGTCCAGGCCGTCAAAGATTCGACCAGTTCGCTCGGCCTTCATCTTCCCAAATATGCGGGTGAGGGGCTATTTGAGTTACTGGCAACACCGACGGTCTGGCAAGGATATCTGACCGTTATCATTCCGATGGGGCTGTTCAATCTGCTCGGTAGTTTGCAAAACATCGAATCGGCTGAAGCCGCCGGTGACAAGTATCACACAGGGATGTCATTAGCCGCCAATGGAATTGGAACGATCACAGCCGCCCTCTTTGGAAGTTGCTTTCCGACCACGATTTATATCGGTCACCCCGGCTGGAAAGAGTTGGGAGCCAAGTCCAAATATTCCGCTTTGAACGGAATTGTCATTGCGTCCGCAGCGTTTACCGGATGCCTGACGCTTATCAGCACCATAATCCCGCTCGACGCTGGTATGGCCATCATCTTGTGGATCGGTCTCATTATTACAGCTCAAGCGTTTCAGACGACTCCCAAATCACACGCACCTGCCGTCGCGATGGGGTTATTTCCCGCGATTGCCGCGTGGGGATTCACCGTCGTGCAGGGAGCGCTCATTACCGCTGACGGAAAATCATTACAAGAAATGCTCTCGGGCGCAGGGGCGATTTACTCAGCGGGCGTCAACGATTTTCTGATCCACGGCCTCATCGTGCTGGAGCGAGGATACATTTTCACCTGTCTCTTACTGGCAGCCATTGGCGCTGAATTGATCGAACGGCGTTACTTTCAAGCAGCGTTCTGGTCGGGTATCGCGGCATTGTTCACATATCTGGGTTTGATGCACGCCTATCAAATTTATTATGGCAACGTCGTCGATTTTTACTTCCACTGGTTTCAATGGTTCGGTGGAGAGAAGCCCGGCGACGATGTGCTCGTTTTCAAAGCGACAGGCTTAGCCGCCAGTTATGCCTTGTTTGGTTTGGTGTTCTTCGTGATTGCCTGGAAACAGAGAGTCAAAGAGATACAATCGGGCGAATTTGAAGCGGGTGACGACGACTCCGATGAAGACCTCGATCAAGAGGAACAATAATGCGTTCTTCGCAATCTCGGAACAGGTTTACAGCCAGAAATGGTTTGTCGATCATTGAGATCATCGTAGTGCTCGTGTGCCTGGTCATTCTGGCAATGGTCATCGTGCCTTACGTGCAACACTCACGCGAATCCCAACGATTGATTGCCTGTCAGAATCGCATCCGCAATCTGGCTTTTGCCATCAAGTCTGATGCCGACGACAACGCGGGGCGTTTTCTTCCCTTGACCAAGAACGATCTGCCCTGGACCGCCGGCATCATGCCTTTGTTGCAAGTGTCTGATCAGGTTTTGATTCAGTTTGATGAGAAGCCGATGGACGAGCAGGAACTAATCACTGTCACCCAATTGCTGTGCCCAAACGGACAACAATATGCACCGGGAAAAAGCTGTTACGTTCTCAATGGAGGTTGGGGGAAATTTCGCATCGATGACGAAGGTCTTGTGTACGAAGAGACTCTTCATACCGTCAACATCGACCTCGATAATGATGGAGAAGTGAGCGATGAAGAACAATTGCTCATCCGCTCATCGGGAGTTGTCTGGCGACCGGAACCGGTCCCTTCATCGTGGACACAAAGTGAGATTGAGTCACACGACGGACTGAGCCAAACCATTTTGCTTTCAGAAACGCAAAACGCAAAAACCTGGATGTCGATGGAAACATTCAATCTGGCATTTGTGGTGGGTGTCGATCAGATCACTTGGGGAGACGCTCCCGAGCAGTTTCATGTCAGCACGAAGTCTCTCGGTCCTTACGCGATGAATAGCTCTCGTGGGGGAAAAGAGGAACATTGGCCTTCGCCAGGGTCATTGCACGAAAAGGGCGTGAACGTCCTTTTTGCAGACGGAGCATTTCGCACCCTCAACGATAACATCGATCCGCTGTTGTATCTGCGATTGATGACACCGGGAGGATCGGCATTCGGTGAAGTACGCCTCGAGCAATCGACTCCTCAACTCCCGAAATACATTAACAAGACCGATCTTGATCAGCCGATTCGTCGCGATGACAGCGAGTGAAGTTGTCTCTAAAACCGAGTCACACGAAACGGCGTGGGATCAATATGAGGTTTGTCTCCCGACATCATCTCTGCGATGAGTTTGCCCGTGCCGGTCGACATCGATAAACCGATCATGTTGTGTCCCGCCGCAATCCAGAGGTTTTGCAAGCTCGGGGAGCGATCAATGATGGGCAAACTGTCGTAAGTCATTGGTCGCCAGCCGAACCATTCTTCTTCGACAGGTTCGCAGTACGGATCTTTCAAAAACGCATCAGCCCCCTCACGCAGAAGTTTCAACCGTTCCGGCTTGATGGATTCATCATAGCCGGCGAATTCCATAATCGATCCCAGACGATAACCACTTTCCATCGGAGTCACCGCCACGCGACGCTCCGGGAAAATCATCGGCACAGTCGGGCAGACTTTGGGTCTCGGCATCGTGAGGGAATAGCCTTTACCAGGCTGAATCGGAATTTTGCAGCCGAGAAACTTTTCCAGAAACGGCGTTAATGCCCCCGTCGCGACAACAAATCGATCAGCCGTCAGTTCGCCCTGATTGGTCTGCAAAGAGACAGCCTGTCCGTCTGTTTGGATGATCTGCTGGACTTCGCAGTCTTCTTTGATGATCGCGCCGCTGTTGAGCAGTTTGGCTTTCCATGATTCCATTAATTTGTCAGGACGCAAGTGGGCGTCGTGTTCGTAAAACCACGCCCCTGCCTGACCCGGCTTGAGAGACGGATAATGTTCCTCTAACTGTTTACCTGTGTATTTGATCGCCGGTTCGTGGAACGTCTCACTCAAGAGTTGATTGGTCGATTCGTACGCATCCAGTCGTTGCTGCTCTTTGTAAACATACAGCAGCCCTTTTTTCTGCCATTCGCAATTGACCACGCTCTCTCTCACCAATCGTTCGTACTCGTCCATCGATGACATCAACAACGCTTGTAACGCATGGCCGCCGGCCAGCATGTCGTGTTCGTTGCAATGCCGGGCGAAGTTTAATAGCCACATCCACAGCTTTACGTCGAGGCGCGGCTTAATCGAAAACGGAGACTTGGGGCTGAGCATCGCCTTCATGGTAGAGCGAATCGCTCCCGGCTCGGCGAGTGGCAAGACGTGTGAAGGACAGACAAATCCACAATTGCCGTGCGAACAGGCGGCTCCGAATGTTTTCTTTTCGACAATCGTGACGTGAGCACCGCGCTGTTGCAAATAATGAGCACAAGATGCCCCCACGACTCCACCACCAATGACGATGACTGATCCGACATCCTTCATTAACGAATCCCCGCTTTGAAGGGATCTTGCGGGTCGGCTTTCAAAGTCGCTTCTGCCGTCACGTATGCCGTTCCCGTGATTTTTGGGATTACTCGATCCTCACCAGATTGTGTATAGCTGGCTTCAAAAATACTGCCGATGATGCTTTCCTGTCGCCATATTTCACCGGGCAACAGCTTCCCGTCAGCAGCTAAGCAGGCGACTTTGGCACTCGTGCCGGTCCCGCACGGGGATCGGTCGTAAGCTCCTCCGGGACACAGCACAAAACTGCGGCTGTTTCCTTCCGTTGTCTGCGGTGGACCAAACAATTCGATGTGGTCAATCTCACCACCCTCATCACCAGTGATCTGACAGGCCTCCAAAGCGTGTCGAATCTTCCAACTGACGTCCGTCAGCCGGTCAATGTTTTCGAGCGATAATACCTCGCCATGATCGGCCACCAGAAAAAACCAGTTCCCGCCCCACGCAATGTCTCCCGTCACGGTTCCCACATCGGGGACTTCGAGTTGGACACTCTTCTGAGATCGATAACACGGCACGTTTTCGATGGTGACTCGATTCTCGCCGTGATACTCAAACGCCACCGGTCCAACGGACGTTTCCAGGAGATGCTTGCCGACCTCAATGCGTCCGAGATGTGCGAGTGTTTCGGCGACACCAATCGTGCCATGACCACACATATGCAAAACGCCGACATTGTTGAAGAAAATCACACCCGCGACGCAATCATCATCTGTTGGCTCGGTGAGAAGTGCGCCGACCAGAACGTCCGAACCTCGTGGCTCGTTGATGACACACGAACGAAATTCGTCATATCGGTCACGGAAAATCTCTCGACGTTTGGCTATCGAACCGGTTCCTAAATCGGGACCGCCCGCGATGACTGTGCGCGTTGGCTCGCCACCTGTATGCGAATCGATAACCTGAATTTGATTCACGACGAAACACTTTCCTGCAAATGCGGAAACCTTGGTCCCATTATCCTAGGAGACGGAGAGCGCAGGTCGAGCTTCAATCCCTTGTCGAATGATATTCAAAATCTGATCCCGCTCGGCACCTTCCAGAGGCAATCGAGGGGCGCGTGTCAGTTCCGATCCGTAACCACACTCGGCAACCGCTAATTTAATGTACTGCACTAATTTGACATGTGTGTCCAAGTGAAGCAGCGGTGTGTACCATTGATAGACTTCGCGGGCTTGTGCGAAATCATCTGCTTGCAACAAATCCCACAACAGACGATTCTCATGAGGGAACGCATTCACCAATCCCGAAACCCACCCCTCGGCACCAAGAATAAATGATTCCATCACCAAATCATCAACGCCACACAAAAGCGTATATCGGTCGCCGCAGGCATTACGAAGATCGGTGATCCGACGTGGGTTTTCCGAGGATTCCTTGATGGCGACAAATTTCTCTTCGTCAGCCATATCGGCGAACATCTCGGGGGTAATATCGACCCCATAAGAGACCGGATTGTTGTAGCACATGATCGGCAAATCCGAGGCACCGGCCACCGAGCGGAAGTGAGTGATGGTTTCCCGAGGATCGGATTTATAAACCATTGCCGGCAAAACCATCATCCCATCGACACCAGCAGTTTGAGAGTCCGCCGCAAAGTGACATGCCAACTTGGTACTGCACTCGGCGACTCCCGTCAAAACCGGGATTCGACCGTTCACGTGTTCGACGGTTGCTCGAAGCACTTGCAGCTTTTCGTCGTAACTAAGCGAACAGTTTTCTCCGACAGTTCCCAACATGATGACGCCATGAATACCGGCATCGATCATCTTTTCGAGATGGGACATGGTTGCAGGCAAATCGAGCGATTCGTCCTGATGGAAGTGTGTGACTGCTGCGGGATAAACTCCTGTCCAATCAACCTTCATAATCACTGCCCCTTAAATCGGCGTTGTTCTGAAAACTCGCTTCGTTATGGAATGTAGAGCCACCACATTACTGGAATCCCAAGCGGAGGTCTATAGTTTACATTGCACTTTATGTAAAACTAATGTGAATAGCCTGAAGACTCGTTAGTCTTAGAAGCCTGAAAAAGAATTTTTGTACAGAGTTTCATGACTGAAAGAATGACAGATGACTATAACGGATTACATCCGTAGCGATTTGGAACGTCGAATCCGAATTGGCAATAACTTGCCTCGAAAACTGACCCTCGCCGCATTGGCGAAAGAATACGATGTCAGCTTGACGCCTGTGCGCGAAGCGATTGGCTTGCTTCATAAAGACGGATTGATCCTCAAGAGAGAAAATCGTCGCCTCATCGTGAATCCGCAACGTGTCGGGGAAAGCACTGAAAAAGAGTTGGGAGAACCTCCCAAGCCCATCGATTGGGAAGACATACTCACACAGCATGTGCTTTATGAAAGTTTACGAGGTTCAGAAGAATTTCTCCGCGAAGAAATTCTCACGGAAAAATATGGTGTGGGCCGAACGGTTCTACGACAGGTCTTCAGCCAACTTGCCGGCAGTGGATTCCTCATTCATGAACCCCGACGTGGTTGGCGAGTCAAAGAGCTGACAGACGACGACTTGCGGGACTTTCTTGATATTCGGGAAACACTCGAACTCAAGGCGTTGGAACTGGCACTTCCCCATTTGCAGCAATCGCGTCTGCAATCCATTCTCGACGGTAATCAGCCCGATGATCGGAACCGTCCGCAGATCGACAACAACCTCCATGAATACTTCATTGGCTTGGCCGACAATCGCTACATTCAAGAGTTTTTCAAGCGATACGGGGCCTTCTATCAGCCTCTGTTTGACTATGCCGCGCTGGGGGGAGACATCGAAGGAGAGATGGCAGCGCACCACCGTGAGATTCTGGAAAATCTGATTCGCGGTGAGGCCGATCCAGCTCGAGACGCTCTGCGAAAACATATTCGCTCACAATACCCGGCTGTCTTGAAGGTCATCGAAACATTAGGGCTCCGTACCACAGAGCAAAACCTGGCCGAGACTCAGCTCAGCTCAGGCTGACAAGTCGGGCTGCGATCTTTCGTTCTCTAAGGAATGACCATCGGCACAGGTGTGAATCCAATCACAATAAACGCCAATGTCAGCCAACCCAGAACGACTCGGAACCATCCGAGCTCAATTCGGTCATTCGCGGTGGGAGGATGACGGGGGCCCATCAGCACGATAAGACCGAGCATCAATGCGTATTGGAAGTTTCTCGTCGCCACCATATAGGCAAGTGTGCCGTAAACCAGCAGCATCGCCACCACATGGGCACGTCGACCAATCAGGGAATACAGAATATGTCCACCGTCAAGTTGTCCGATGGGGATCAGATTTAACGCGGTGATAAAGATTCCCACCCACCCGGCAAATAGCAGCGGATTGAGCATAATCACTTGATCTGGTCCCAATGGCCCATGCACTAACTCGTACATCCACTGCATCACCAACGGGTCACCAAACTCGACCGACTCACCAACCAGTTTTGCTCGTGAGGCCACTTCAGAGTTCAAGGCGCCCATCCACGCAACGGGTAAAGCAAACACCAAACCGGCTAACGGCCCGCTAATGGCGATGTCATAAAGTTTTTTACGATCTGCGTATCCCGACCGCTGTACGATCACGGCTCCCATCGTCCCGAAAGGCAACAATGGCATCGGAATGAAGAACGGAGGAGACGCGGCCACTTTATAACGCCTCGCTTGTAAGTAATGCCCCATTTCGTGCGAGAACAAAATGAGCATCACGGCAAACGAATATTGAAAGCCGTTCCAGAGCAGTGCCGAGATCATTTCGGGAGTCATTTCTGTGACTCCCGGCGGTGGCGATGGAATATCACCCGTCACCATCCCTTTGTAGAAGCAACTGAGAAATGTCAGCAGAAACAACGCCAGATGCAGAAACTTCCAGCGAGGAACATCTCCGACTCGCGGGTCATCGGTGCTCATCGGGATCGAAGTTTTCTGAGGAGCAGAGGAGTCCACGATCTCGGGCGAAGATTCTACCGGCGGAGCAGGACGAGACAGCGAAGCCTGATATTCGGCAATCTGATCGTCGAGTTGGTCCATCATTTCGTGCAAATGATCGAATTCGTTTTCGCGACCCTGATTGTCGTTCTCTCCCTCGGGATCAGGAGTCTTCTGGGAATCTGTCATGACTCAATTATTCTGTAGAATGGTTTCCGCATTACAATAGCGGAAAACTCCCGAAACGAACAGTATCCCGACGGTCTTGGGGTGTTTCTTTCGGTGGCCCGGCGTGCTACGATTCAGCAGCAGTTACGGAGTTCAAAACATTCATTCTCGCCTTGGAAATAAGAGGAGTCCACGATGAAGCGGCGGCTTACGATTTCTGGAGTTGTTGTCTCGGCGGTCATGTTGCTGGCGATGAATGTCCACCCCCCACGTGTTAACGCTGAGGAGTCAGGGATGACTAAAGTGACGACCATTGAAGGAATCAGCGAGTACCAACTCGAAAACGGTATGAAAGTGCTGCTGTTTCCTGACCCTTCCAGTTCCAAAGTGACCGTCAATTTGACACTCTTTGTCGGCAGTCGGCACGAAGGATATGGCGAAGCGGGAATGGCTCACCTGCTCGAACATATGCTCTTCAAGGGAACTCCCGACCATCCCAACATTCCGAAAGTTTTGACCGAGCGGGGAGCCAATTTTAATGGCACAACCTGGCTTGATCGCACCAACTATTACGAAACACTTCCCGCGAGCGACGAAAATCTCGAATTTGCAATTCGGATGGAAGCCGATCGCATGATCAACAGCTACGTCAAAGGTGAAGATCTTGTCTCCGAGATGACAGTCGTTCGCAATGAATTTGAACGTGGTGAAAACAATCCGTATTCGATTCTGTTTCAACGCATGATGTCGTCCGCATTTCAGTGGCACAATTACGGACAATCAACCATCGGTAACCGGGCCGATATCGAACGCGTGCCGATTGAAAATCTCAAAGCGTTCTACAAAAAGTATTATCAACCAGACAATGCAATGATCGTGGTGGCGGGAAAATTTGAAACGGAAAACGCGATCTCGCTGATTGGGAAGTATTTTGGAGTCATCCCGGCCCCCGAACGAGAGCTGCCACAAACATACACCGAAGAGCCAGCGCAGGATGGCGAACGGATCGTCACTCTCAAGCGTGTCGGCGAAGTGTCTGTCGTCGGTTCGATTTATCACATCCCCGCGGGTGGACACCCCGACTTTGCGGCGACCGATGTCATGGAAAGTATCATGACGGCTGAACCAGCCGGGCGATTGTACAAGGCACTTGTCGAGAAACAATTAGCGGCAGGTGTTTACGGCGGCGTCTTTGCGTTACACGATCCCGGCATCCTACGATTATTGGTTGAAGTCAACGAAGGAAACGAACCGGAAACCGTTCTTGATGCCATGTACACAGCCATCGAAGAACTCCGTGAAAACGGTGTGACCGAGGAAGAAGTTCAGCGAGCGAAACAGTCATTGCTGAAACAACGGGAACTCTCGGCCTCCAAAAGCAGTTCCATCGCTGTGGAACTTTCGGAGTGGGCCGCTCAAGGAGATTGGCGACTCTATTTCCTCTACCGCGACCGCGTCGAAGCCGTCACTGTTGAGGACGTAAATCGGGTTGCGAAACTTTATCTGGAAGAAAACAACCGCACCACGGGAATTTATATTCCGGTGGAAACACCAAACCGAATCAGTATCCCGGCGACTCCCAACCTCGCTGAAATGATTGGTGATTACAAAGGGCGTGAAGATGTCGCGTTGGGCGAAGCTTTCGATGTCTCTCCACAAAACATTGAACAACGCACGACTCGCGTCAAATTGGCCTCCGGCATCGAAGCGGCTTTACTGCCGAAAAAGACGCGCGGAGCGGTCGTCAACTTGAAACTCGACTTGTATTACGGCAATGCAGAATCGCTACAAGGATATTCCAAAGAAACCGAGTATCTTCCCAAGATGATGTTGCGGGGAACCGAGTCTTTGTCACGTCAACAACTCAAAGATCAACTCGATCAACAACTGGCGAGTTTGTCGGCATCGGCTAGCGCCGGGAAAGCAACTTTCAGCATTGAGTGCAAACAAACAAATCTCCCAAAAGTGCTCGATATTCTGGAAGAAGTTTTGCGCAAACCGACTTTCCCGAAAGCAGAACTCGACATCCTGAAAAATGCCGAGATCGCAACACTCGAACAAAACTCGACAGACCCCACCAAGATTGCTCAGAAAAAAATCGGGCAAATCACTTCACCATTTCCAATGGGTGATCCTCGCTATGTTCCCAGCTTCGATCAGGAAGTCGATATGGTGAAAGCCGTAACGACCGAACGCCTCAGTAAACTCTACAAGGAACAGTTGAACGGAATGTACGGTGTGCTTTCCATTGTGGGTGATTTTGATCCCGACTTGATCGTCCCACGTATCGAGTCAATCGTCTCGGAGTGGAAAACTGATATCACTTATGTAGAAATCATGAAACCGGGTGATCTTGCCATCAAGGGACTCATCGAAGTCGTCGAAACACCCGACAAAGCGAACGCCACTTATTTTGGCGCAACAACTATGCCGATCAGTGATTCCCATCCCGATTATCCGGCACTCGTGATCGGGAACTTCATCTTGGGTGGTGGTTCCCTCTCATCGCGACTCGGAGATCGAGTGCGTCAAAAAGAAGGGCTTTCGTACGGCGTGGGATCGGGCTTCAACGCTCAAGCCACCAATGATCGAGCACTGTTTTACCTCTATGCGATCACAAACCCGGACAACATGGAGAAAGTGATTGCCGCGATTGCCGAAGAAGTGGAACGCATTTGCAAGGACGGCATTACCAAAGAAGAATTGGCAGCCGCTCAACAGGGATATCTGCAAGAACAGGTTGTTTCGAGATCCAGCGACAAGAATCTCACTACGATTCTTGCCAAAACAGAACATGTTAACCGAAACATGAAGTATTACGACGACCTCGAAGAGAAGATCAATGCCGTGACTGCGGAAGAGGTTCGCAAAGCTCTTACAAAATATATCAACTTCGACTCGATCTACATCGTGACCGCTGGTGATTTCAAGAAAGGTAAAACAACCACCGAGTGAGACACTCGGTGAACTCCTCATGTGGTCTCTTGGTCTCGAAACATCAACACGTCGTGGCAGTGTCGCGATTTGGAATGGGCAAGGCGTTCCTCTCGAGCGTTCGTTAGGCGCGCAATCCCAAAAACATGCCACCACAATTTTTCAGGTTCTCGATGAGCTCCTGAAAGAACAAAACCTGAAGCCTGCCGATATTGGTCGCGTTGCGGTCAGTATCGGTCCTGGTAGTTTTACAGGTTTACGGATCGGCGTGGTCGCGGCGAAAACGCTGGCTTACTCTTTAGGCTGTGAAGTGAAAGCCATCGACACTTTTTTGGCCGTTGCACACCAATCTCCGACCACGATTGATGCAGTCACGATCATCGGCGATGCTCAAAGAGGCGATCTTTTCGTGGGTGATTTCGAACGAAATGATGCAGCAGAATGGGCGCCAATCGGTAAAATCCGCATCGAATCGGCACAATCGTTCGAGAATTCTCTCGCAGGCAACGAATCTCTCAGCGGACCTGGATTGACTCGATATTCGTCGCAACTCCTTGATAGAGAACGTCTTTTGGAAGATTCGATCTATATTCCCTCTGCCTCGGCAATCTGCGAACTTTCCGCCCGAGAAGATATCCCTTTGGCCGACTGCTGGTCGCTGGAACCCCTATATCTACGAAAGAGTTCCGCCGAAGAGAAGTGGGATCAAAAGCAGTCCGAATCGGTTTAATGACGGGTTGCATGGCGAGTTTTCCAAAATTGTACTAAGATATCTCACCAACCCGGAATTTCCCGGTCGATAACAGATGAGAGATGCTGCACGGCAGGACGCTGGCACACTTAGACATTTCGAGAACGGACTCTCAGCGAGAACAACTATGGCGCTGTACGAAATTGAGACAACCGCTCACATCATGATTGGTTGGGCCGACGACGATGAGCAAGCCAAATCGCTTGCCAATGAATCCTATCCAGATGAGGAAGTGGTTCGTGTTTCGCGCCGACCGCGCGATGTCTGGGTCATCTCAAAACGAATGCTCGGCATCGACCAACCGATGAGCCCGAACGAAATGGCTCGCGAATGTCTCGACCGCGCCAAAGGTGACAAAGTCTCCGCGATCAGGCTCTACATGCGAGACACCGGATCTGATAAGACCGAAGCACAACGTGCCATCGAAACCAACATCAGCCTCGGCTGGTGAGTTTCACTTCGCATTCAGAATGAGATCAACGATCTGCTTGCGGCTAAAGTTTTCACTTTCGATCCGTAACTTCCCATTCTGTGCCGGAGTTCCGAGCTTCAGTAATTGAGCCGTCTGCGACTTCTCCGCCACGCCACCCATCTCCAATCGCTTGGGCGTGGCCAATAATCCCAACCCACCCACATCTCCGTATCGCAACGCGCCAGGCAAGTAATTGGGGTCCGATGTCTCGGTGATGTTGGCAAACGAAAATCCGTCGAGATTGACGATCATCGTATCAACGGCATCTTCGATAAGCGTACCTGCTAGCAACGTCCATAACCCCGCGTCACCCGTGCCGATCACATGCAGTTCCTGAGAAGCTTTAGGCGTGGAAACAACAGTTAATATGTCACGCACGCGCTGTGCGATAGTGGTCTTGTTATAGCCAAAAGTGTATCCCGAATATTTTTCATCAACCGGCATCCCCTCTTTCCAATCGGGATAAGTTGCTTCACCGGTTAAGAACAGGTCGGCAGATATCACTCCAAATCCTGCATCGACGAGTCGAACGACTTCATCGCTAATATTCCCTTCCTCATCGAAGAGATGAGATTTCCCCTGCTGATCGAACCACAACACAGTCCCGCGACTCTCGAATTTTGGTGAGATCGCAATGATTGGAATGATCTCTTTATGTTGCTTGCGAATCAGTACTCCTTTGTTCAGAGTGTGACCGCTGACCAATATTTTCTCATGCGGCCCCACGTCACTTCCTTCCACCAACGGCAATCCCTCATCCAGTATCACTTCCAACACAGGCTTCATTTGCTCGCGATATTTCGGCAGATCGCTCTCTGCCAAAGCTGCCATCGCGGTATTTTGTCGCTTGAGATAATCGATCATTTGCTGCCGCAACTCTGCGGGCGACTTGGAGTTCTCCGGCAACGGATGCTGATCGTCAAACACCGAGAGTTCTTCTTTGGGGATCGGCCAAAAGTCGGTTTCGACTAGCGAAGCCTCAGGAAGATGCAAATACTCGGCCATCCATTGGTACATGATTGCACGTGAGACGTAATTGTAGTTGTGACCGAATTCGGGATGCGCCTCGGCGTAAACCTTGGACGGTTTATCATAGAAGGAATAGACTTGCTTCAACTCAGGCAGGCCTTTGGTTTCGATGTCGATCGTCCAGTCGTTGGCACCCGTCATCCCCAACGGCTTAGGTGCGAACACAGCCGCCATTGCCACATTGTTGATTCCCTGTCGCAGGTAATCGGCGTTTTCGCAGACACAGCCCCCCTGCATAGCCGTTGAAACCATCACGGCTGGAAAGGCCACATCAACACGGTCATCGAGTGCTGCCAGCATGAATGTTTGAGTCCCTCCACCACTCGCTCCGGTGACGGCAACTCGATCCGTATCGACATCAGGGAGTGATGTCAGAAAATCGAGTGCTCGAAGTGAATTCCAGGTTTGTAATCCCATCGTGTTAATCAACCACGACCCGGCCTCCGCATCGGCGAAATCGGCACGATGATCGATCACTTTGCTGTCGGAATAGCCCACCATGTCGTAATGAAAAACAATGCAGCCCATGCGGGCGAGATGAACCATACGTGCCTGGATGTGATGTCGTCCCCCCGACATATAATTCTCACCCCCTTCGGCAATCGCTTTCAATGCGGCCTCTTCGCCCATATCCGAAAACCGTGCATCGGTCCAATGTCCGTGAGGAGAGAGGATGCCGGGCGCTTTGCCGTCCAGTTTTGTGGGACGATACAAATTCCCCGAAACATAATGCCCGGGCATCGATTCAAAAAAGACACGCTGCACAATGTAATCTCCCCGATGTATTTCGCCATGAACGACCGCATTGAGTGGAGTTTTCGGCCAAGCAGGGATCAAGCCGTTACTGACTTTGAGTTGAGTGCGAATTTTCTCAGCAGTTTCGATCCAATCGTTTTTATTCGTCGGTGGAGTCCAAGGGTGATAGGCATCTCGTAGATTGCGGAGTTTTCCCAAGCGTGCGTCGGGTGAAGATCGCCCTTCTCTAAATACACGGGATATAGACTCTGCCGTTTCCTGAGCAAAAGACGAAACGGAGGTTCCCATCAAGAGCGAAGCCAGAATAAGAATCTGCGGAAAACGAAAACCGGTCATAACGGGACACTCCGAAGGTGGGAAGGGTTTCTCAATCGAGGCTCTCAGCGTATGCTGTCAAAAAACAAAACGCAAAAACGATCTCGGAGAATTCAATGCTGATTGAAGGACAACTCGTCTCCCCGAAAGGAATCGCCAAAGGTCGGGTCCAATTCGAAGAGGGGGTCATCACTGCCGTGGGTGATCTACCGGGCGAACCCGATACAGTTTACAGCGATGACTGTCTCATTTTTGCCGGTATGGGTGACATTCATATTCACGCCCGCGATGATGTCAGTGAAGAGCAAATTTATAAAGAAGATTTTCGCACAGTTTCCGCGGCGGCAATTAACGGCGGCATCGTGCAGGTTGCCGATATGCCCAACAATCCAGCAGCACCGATTGACGATGAATCGTATGCGGCGAAAGAAGAGCATCTGCGACAACGTGATGTCCCAATTCAAGTGACGCTGTACGCGGGGATCGGTCCCGGCACCAAACCGCTCTCTCGTAAGGTTCCCTACAAAGCCTATATGGGCCCTAGTGTGGGAGATTTGTTTTTCAAATCACTCGCCCAACTTGATGAAACTCTTTCTGCTTACCGCGGTTGCCATGTCAGTTTTCATTGTGAAGATCCCGAACTTCTGGATGCCGCCGCCAATGCGGCCACTCATGAAGAACGCCGCCCGCCCGAATGCGAACTGTCGGCCACAAAGTTTGCACTGATGATGATTGAGAAGTACGAACTGATCGGTAAGTTGTGCCATTATTCCGTCGGTGAGGGAATTCCTCTTATCCGTGAGGCTCGTGAAAAGGGGCTACCGGTTACCTGCGAAGTCACCCCTCATCATCTCTATTATGATGACGGTGATTTGACGGACGATAATCGTGGCTGGATGCAAATGAACCCTCCGTTAAGAAAACACGCCGACAAGTTGGCAATGCTCGATGCCCTTCGCGAGGGAACACTCGATTACATCGCCACCGATCATGCACCGCATACCAAAGAAGAAAACGAACGAGGGATCTCCGGGCAACCCCATCTCGATACCTTTGCTGCATTCACCACCTGGCTGATGGCCGAGCAAAATTTCAGTCCCGAACGGATTGCCGAAGTCTGCTCTGCGAACCCCGGAGTATTTGTGAATCCATTTACTGCTCCCAAGAAGTTTGGGCGACTCGAACCAGGTTATGTTGCGTCTATCACAGTTTTGAATCTCTCTCGCCCCTGGACGGTCAAAGAGGAGGATTTGAAGACGAAATGTGGTTGGTCTCCGTTTGCGGGAGTCACATTTCCGGGAAGTGTCGAGGCTGTTTATATCGAGGGGAAACGACAAAAATCATCTGGAATATCTTAATCTTGAGAGTTTAGAGATTGGAATTTTAGCACGACTCTCGAATAATTCTTCTGCCCGCATCGCATTCATCAGACCAGACAACTATGACCACCCTGACCGTTGAAAATTATCTGAAAGCCATCTTGCAGCACGAGTTGCAAACCGGCGAAACATTAATGTCTACCGGCAAAATTGCCGAAGCGATGGTCGTGTCACCGGGTACTGTCACCAGCATGCTCAAAACGCTCAGTGATAGTCAGCTAGCCGAGTATAAACCTTACGAGGGAGCGGCTCTTACCGAATCAGGCCGAAAGCTGGCGATGAGAATGCTGCGTCGCCACCGACTGATCGAACTCTTCCTCGTCAAAACTCTGAAACTGACCTGGGATCAGGTTCACGAGGAGGCCGAGGATATGGAACACTCGGTGAGTGATTTCCTGGTCGGAAAAATTGACGAGTTTCTGGGACGCCCCCAGTTCGATCCTCACGGCGATCCCATTCCGACAGAAGATGGTCAACTACGCGGAACCACTCGCGAGATTGTCACTCTGTCCAGTTGTCAGCCGGGACAACAATTTCGCTTAGCCCGCGTGACCGATCAGCAGGGAGATTTCTTGAGATACCTGTCAGACTCAAACCTGAATATCGATACCGAAGGTGTCGTCGAAAATCGCAATCTCTCGGGAGGGATCATGACAATTTCTGTGAACGGCAGCATGCTATCGCTCGGCCTCTCAGCCGCAGAATCACTGCTGGTCGTCCAAATCGATTAGTCCCGTGACACAAAATGTCATCGCCCGTTACGCAGCTCGACGTTTGCGAACAGTCCCTTTGACGATCCCTCGATTGGAACCTTCCAGAAAATCAACCAGCGGTTGCAATACTTCAGAACAGGGATTCTGAGTGAGCATCGCGACCACTTGCCCTAACGGCAATGATTCGCGATACATCAAACGGTAGGCTTCTTTGATCTCGCTGCGTTCTTCCGCGTTAAACCCGGCACGTTTTAAGCCAACCACATTGATACTCACTACGTGACCATCGTGGTTCGTCATTGCATAAGGTGGCACGTCTTGCACAACGGCTGCCACACCACCCAACATGGCCATTTTTCCAATGCGGACAAATTGATGCAGAGCAGTGTTCCCCGAGATCACGGCTCGCTCGCCGACAGTCACATGCCCACCCAGCAAACAACCACTGATCAATAGGCAATCGTCACCGACAACACAGTTGTGCCCCACGTGTGCGTTTGACATCAAAAAGCATCGATCACCGATGGAGGTCGTTGTTCCTTCGCCCGTACCTCGATGAATGGTGACCCCTTCGCGAATAATGCAATCGTCGCCAACGACGACATATGATTCCTCACCCTCATAACGCATGTCTTGAGGTTCTCCCCCAATGACGGCGTGTGGAAAGATTTCACAATTCTCGCCGATGGTCGTATGGCCGGTGATGACCGCCGTGGCTTTGATGGTGGTTCCAGCGCCGATTTTGACCGGGCCTTCAATCACCACATATGGGCCAATAGTAACATCGTCGGCAATGGTGGCTTGTTCGTCGATAATTGCGGAGGGATGGATACTCATCAAATGACCTTCCGTGGTACTGATGATGTCAGAATTCGTTGTCAGGGGGTTCTCTTGCGAGAAATTCAGCGCGACGGAATTGTCGGATTTTCTCCCAAATCGGTCAATAGCAGGGTTTTGCACCGATTTTCGCTGTCGCCCCCTCATTCCCGAACACTGAAACGCCGTTTCAAGATTTGAAGATTCGGAGATTCGGGGACACACCTTGACCGAATCTTGACCAAATGTTGAATCAAATCTTCCCGAATCTTGATTTCGAATCTTCCATACTCTTGAGCAACTTGTTGGCTCTCATTGGCTTGCGTCGATCTTCATATTGTGAACACTTGTCGCTTTTTGTGGGTGCGCATTTTCCACGTCACGCGAAATCGCTCTCTTTCTCACGTTGCAGTGGTCGTCATTGATGAACAATGAATGACACTCGAACCTATCCAATGTGCTTGCGCACAATGGCTATATGTAAGTCAAATTGCCAAAGATCAATTCGCCGTCAGGCGAACCACGAACGTTAACTCTGGTAGATCGCATTTCGCAAGATCACTTCGGGGATCGATGATTTGATGCAAAACCGCCGAGACACATAAGAGACATAAAGAGCAAAGGAGTTCGATAGGGGCGGGGAAACGTCGTCGTATGCCGACTCTCTGAGTCAGTACGGCGATGCTGAAGGGCCAATGATGTTTCCGATCGTGGAACCGAAGTGACATGATGGTCATTCGGGTAAAGAAGGCTCAAATTGAAGGGCTTCCACAAATTTTTTGTCGAGCCCATGTTCACTGGAGATCGGAAATGTTGTTTCAATCCCGGAAGCTGTCGAGACAAAGACCATCGAATCCTCAAAAAAAGAGCTGTTATAATTCACGCTTAAGTCCGTAATTTCATCAAGAGAGATAATGGTTTCAGGTTCGGCCCACTCTGCGGTAGACCAACAATAACGGAGAACAAATCTTTCATTCACGCAGCCAGCCTGGCTGCGTAGTCTTTCTCGAATTCCTCAGGCGTCTGGTAGTTTAACGTCTGGTGGATTCGTTCGGTATTGTTGGTCTACCGCAGCCTG
>JAURQH010000073.1 GCA_030836185.1 Planctomycetota bacterium | reverse complement strand
TACATCGAGACATTTTACAATACCGAACGAATCCACCAGACGTTAAACTACCAGACGCCTGAGGAATTCGAGAAAGACTACGCAGCCAGGCTGGCTGCGTGAATGAAAGATTTGTTCTCCGTTATTGTTGGTCTACCGCAGTTGATCGCGGTGAAGATACTCGTGGTGCTTTGGATATTCTGTTGGAAGTTCAAAAAAGCTGCCAGTTGATTTACATCATGGGAAACCATGAAGAGGCAATGCTTGACGCCTTTCGTTCCAAGGAAGACTTTCATCGCTGGTTGTCGATTGGAGGACGCGAAGCAATGGACTCCTACGGTCGTAAGATGAACAATATTCCCGATACGCATCGTGAGCTACTTGGGAATTGTGTGGACTATCACGAGACCGACACGGAGATTTTCATCCATGCCAATCTGGAACCGGGAGTCGTTCTTTCGGAACAGACGGCGAGTTGGTTGAGGTGGGAACATTTAACCGGAATGGAATACCCTCACGAATCAGGGCGACGTATTCTATGTGGTCATACCCAACAAAAATCAGGGATGCCATTGATCTGGGACGGATGGGTTTGTCTCGATACCGGAACCTACCGTGGTCACCCTTTGACCTGTCTTGAGGTCGAGACGAATTTAGTTTACCGGTCGAATGAGAGTGGGAAGGTGTTCGAGCCGATTCCGCTAAACAAGATTGCCAACACAAGAGGCCGTTGAACAACACGCTGAAACTGCTCGGCTAAGATTCTCTTGGTTGAGGACAGTCTTCACTTGCCGATTCTGGGAGTCGCAGCGGTTGCCTGTTCATCTTCTTTCGTAACCAGTTGACGGAACTCATTACTCCTTTTTGATTGAGGATTTTCAACTCGAGTGTTCTCTTGCCGGGAAATGTCGAACAGGCCAATCCGAGGAGAATCACGACCAGTCCCTGACCGGGAGTGACTAGCATAATGAGTCCCAGTAAGCATAATCCGAGACCGATAATATTTCGCATGAGTAGCACGGCCCCACGCAACAACGGACGTGTTGTCTTCCATTTGCAAAGATATTCTTCGTGAGTGAGGAAGTAGTCTTGAGGGATCATCGACAGGAGCCAGGGAGTGATCAACGCACTGGCCAATAGCGTGAGGCCCGAGACGATGGCGATGATTGTCCAGAATTCGGGGGACAAATTGTGCAGAATACTCATTCCAAAGACTTTCTCGATCCGCGGAGCTTCCTATCATTTCCAGAATACGGGATGACTGCAAGACTCTGGAGTGATTACGAGGTTCTATAATCTGTGAATCGATCTGGTGTCTATCGTAATATGGGGTTACTCTGACTACAGGTTATGGCCATACTCGTTCTCAATTCTTCACAAACGGTAGTGATACCTCATGTCTTCCACGGTCATTCCCTTTCAACGAATGCCTGACGGTCATGGTGAAAATCTTGATGTGATTAGCCTTGAGATTCCTGTGGAAACTCCCGAATGCGTCTTGATGACCTATCGTGTTGCGGGGCCAGCGTCTCGAGTGGGAGCGTACTTGCTTGATACAGCCGTCAGGGTGGGGATTCTACTTGCGGTTGCGATGATTGTGTCGTGCTCGGGTGTGATCGCACAAGGTGTTTCGATGGGCGTCTTTCTGGTGTCATGGTTTGTGGTCGAATGGTTCTATTTCGCAATTAGTGAAGCCGTCTTTAATGGGCGCACTGTTGGTAAACGCGTGATGGGAATTCGAACCATAGAGCAATATGGGTATCCGCTCTCGTGGTGGTCTGCTCTCGTGAGAAACTTTCTGCGAACGGCTGACTGTCTCATGCTTTACGGAATTGGATTTGTCAGCATGTTGATGACGAGTCGCTTTCAGCGACTGGGAGATTTAGTGGCCGGAACAGTCGTAGTTCACGAACATCCGGTCCGGTTGCCGAGAGAGCCGGTCATTTTGGAGACGATCAAACCTCTCCATCGGGAGCAGTGCAATCATTTCGTTCCCTCAGAAAGAACATTGAGTCTGATTGACGAATTGTTGAGTCGCCGTATGAATTCTCGTGAGCGGATTCCCCATGATCGAGGTCACCGTTTGGCACACGACTTAGCCACGGCATTGAGTGGAAAACTGAACTATCAGGGCGATCTCGATCAGGTCTCTGATTACTCGATGGCGTTTTTGGCTCGCGTTTATGTCACGTTTCAAAGCGAAGAATTACCTGATGACGAACAACCAAAGTCAGAGGTTGCTCCGTTTGGTGTGCAGGGTGCATCGCGATGAATAAAAGAAAGTACGTCCAACAGCGCCGTTCAGCCTGGCGTCAATTTCGGGATTTGATTGATCGCGCCGAGTCGCGTCGGGAACGCAAAAGAATGTCGCCAGGCGATCTGGCAGATTACTCTCGATTGTTGCGTGAAGTTTCAAACGATCTGGCGATTGTTCGAGCTCGTGAATGGGGCCGGGAACTGGCCGAGTATCTCAATTCGCTTGTGACCCGAGGTTACAACAACTACTACACGAGTCCTCCCGGAAATGTCCGTAAATTCATAGACTTTATTGTTTTTGGGTTTCCCGTTCTGATGCGTAAAAATTGGCCGTTTATGGTGGCTGGTTGGTGTTTGTTTTTTATTCCCTTCATTGTCTCGTGGGGTGTCGTTCAAGCGGATTCGTCTTTGGCAGTCCGCATCTTACCAGCCGAGCACCTTGAACAAATGGAACAGATGTATGAAACGCCTCTCTATGGGGGCGATCACGCTGATGACGATGAAGAAGCGGTAAAAGTAGAGGGGGAGGTCGATGAACCGTCTGGTTCAATGTTGAGCCAAGAAGATCAAATGGTTGCCGATGGGTATCTCGATGAGAGATCAACGATGGCAGGCTTTTATATTAATAACAATGTGGGGATCGCATTGCGTAGTTTTGCCATCGGGATTTTGTTGGGGATCGGAACCTGCTATGTCCTGCTTTATAATGGCTTGGTTCTGGGAGCTTCCTTTGGTTACACGCTGGCTGTTGGTCATGGAGACAACTTGTTGAGTTTTGCTGTGACCCACGGTTCCTTTGAGCTGACTGCCATTGCGATTTCTGGAGGGGCAGGGTTGATGCTCGGCGATGCGATACTTCATCGTCGTAACCGCACTCTCTTCGAATCGCTGAAAGTGCGCGGGCTTGATGCGATCAAAATTGCGTTTGGTGCTGGAGTGATGCTCGTGGTGGCTGCCTTCATTGAAGCGTTTTGGTCTCCGGCACCTATTGATGCTGCGATTAAGTACATCGTGGGAATCACGAGTTGGGTGTTTGTGTATGCCTGGATGTTTTTTGCTGGGCGTGGGAGGGTTTCCACATGAAGCTCGAAGAGTTGCGAGTCCCGTTAATTCCCCGTTCCATGTGTGATTGTCTCGATTTGGGCGTCAAGTTTTATGGTCGCCACTTACTCGAAATTCTCAAATTGTGGTTCTGGGTTGCGGCCCCGACAGCCTTAATGATCTATCCCGCAGTCTATTTTGGTATGGCTCATCTTGGACATGCACTGCTTCTGGTGTTTCTTGTCACAGGTCCGTGGAGTGTGTTGTTGGTGCAAAAGGCTGTCCAGACATCATTTGGCGAAGAGTTTTCGTCGTATCCAAATCATGCTGGGGAGTTAAAGTCCTTGTTTGTGCTTATGCTGAAAGCCGTGGGTATTCGTGTTCTCACGGTACTCGCAAGTGTTCTGTTAATCATTCCGGGGTGGCTGATTGCCGTCAGAGCTTCCTTCTTTATTGAGAAACAGGGGCTTTCGTATTGGAGAGGAGATTCTCAAGATCGTGGGACCGGGCGATTGGTCAAGCAAGAAATGGGTGCTCTGCTGAGTCGTAGTTTTGGGGTCTGGTGTTACACCTTGCTCTACGGGATGTGCATTTTTCTGACATTCGATTTTCTGGTCGAAAACTTGTTTAATCAATCAATGTTTTCGGGCAAAGTCTTCAATGAAGATCTGCTTTATGGATATTCGGAATCAGAATATGGGGTGTTGGGAGAATGGGTGCAACTTGTTGGTCATGATCCGGTGATTGTGACTCTGGTCAGTTCAGTTTTACTGCTGGTTTATCCCATTGGTCGGTTTGCCTGGTATTTTAGTTACATTGACCTGAGAGTTCGCGGAGATTTTTGGGACTTGGAACTTCGTTTTCAAAAAGAAGTCGAGTATCTGCGGGAGGCGACGGGATGAAAAAATACTTTGCAATTGTCTTTGTTTTGTCGTTATACGTCTGTGGTTCGTTTGCGAGTAGGTACGAGTCTCAGGTTTCGGCGCAGACACCGCCCGACTCGGTCCTGGAAGATGCGAATGACATCCTCAGCCGCCCTGAATTTCAACGCTACAAAAATCGCAAACCCTCCGATATTGATAACCCGTTTAGAACACCGAGTGGCAGTAGGAATTCGGGACGAGGGGGAGGTGAAGGGCGAGGAGAGGGGACAGGCAATAACCCAGAGGACGGCTCCGAGGGAACGATGTCGGAAGAGGGTAAGTCCGATGAAAATGGGAAAGATCGTACGCCCGAGATGTCCAGTCATGAGCAGAGTGAATCCGGTGGCAGTTCCTATCGTGGTGGCTCGTTTGGAGATTTTGGTGCCGGTATGGCCGGGTTGTTCAAAGTTTTCGGCATCGTGGCGCTGGTTTGTATGGTGGGTTTGATTCTCTGGCTCATCATTCCTGCTCTTCTCAATGTTGATCGAAAGTTGGAAGATACGACTCAAGGGGATTTGCTGATGTCTCTCACGGATGAGGCAGATGGAGTATCGAGAGGACAGCGGTCAATGACAGAATACCTGGACCGTGCCCGGCAAATGGCAGATCGGCAGGAATATCGAGAAGCGGTGGCGTATCTCTTGTTGGCCGCGATGGCGGAAATCACTGCACGGGGGTTGGTGACTCATCGCATCGGTTTGACACATCGTGATTACTATCGAGCGATTCGTCGTTATCCCGAACAAAGTCAGGAGTACCTCACGATACTCAAAATTTACGAACCTCTGGCGTTTGGGCGTCGCCCTGCTGAGTTGTCACATTATCAACGGGCTTTTCAGTCTTTGGAGGCGGGGTTCCGTGAAACGCAGACAATTCCATAAACTCGATGCCGTTTGGCTATTTGGAATATTGATACTACTTGCTGCGCAGTTCTGGTTTCCAGATTCTGGGGCGGGACTGACCACCGATACCTGGAGTAATACCGCCCGTGGCAAACGAGCCTTCTACCTGTTAGCCGCGCAACAGTCGAAAAATATTCGTCGCAATTATGACTCATTTGAGTCGTTTGTTGGGAATCTTGAATGGGATTATGACTGGGGGGTCGCAGAGCCCGTTTTGTGTATTTTGGGGCCGACGCGGATTCCTTCTGATCAGGAATGGAGTCAACTACTGGATTGGGTTTCTTACGGTGGCCGACTGGTTTACGCGACGGCTGCGGATTCAGATCCTTTGGTCATCCCTCAATTAGCGATTTCAACCGAAGCGGAAGGTTCGGAGGGCACATCTTCCGAAAGTCCTGTTTTTGAGATGCCAGATGTCGTAACGGAGTTAGCTTCCTCCAAAGAAGAGTACGCATGGCGTGAAGAATGGGAGATTATCGGAGAAGAAATCGAGCCATTGCTGTCTTACTCTGGTTCCGTGCAAGTGGCACGTCGGCATTGGGGAGAGGGTACGGTCGTGGTGATTTCGGGAGATTCCATTTTCACGAATCAATATCTCGCGTTTGGCCAAAATTCATTGTTGGCTTGGCGGATTATCGAAGCAGCCGGCGGTGACGGCGAACTGATCATCGATGAGTATCTGAACGATTCGGGGACTCCCAAAATGGTTCAGATATTAGTGCAAATGCCCATTCGCCCTCTGACGTTGATGTTGATCGCTGTCATTTGTTTGTACTTTTGGAAGCAATCACATCGCTTTGGTCCGTATCTCCCCGAAAGTATAGTCGCGAGACGAAATATTGTTGACCATACAGACATGATGGGTAATTTGTTGTTTACCAGCCGCGAAGGGAGTTATTCCTTAAAGCTTTATTTACGACAGCTCGTCCAAGAGCTAGGCCTCAAAAAACACAGAGGTCGCGAACGTGCAGTGTTGGAGCCAATTGCCAGACGTATGAATGTTCCAGTCGAAGACCTGGTACGATTGTTTAAGGATTCTGCCTTAGCAGCCCGGTCTGGAACCTGTGATACGAAACAGGCCGCGAACTACATCCAGAACTTGTCACGTGTACGTGTCGCATTTTCAAATTCTGCGAACAAGTGACCAAGAACTACAAATTTAGTTTAGTGAGGCTAGTTCCTTCATGCTAAAGGTGCGTCAAACATTACCTGTTTTCCAAACCGAACTAGAGCCTGTCCTGAAACATCTATTTTAGTGAACGGTTTGGCCTGAGACTTGCATTAATGTCTCCTCCGAAAGGAGGCATAACCATGCCCACAAGATCTCGCAACGAGTCAGGCCGACTCCACGCAGCGGGATCCAGGACGGAACCCCAACGACAAGTCAATGACACACAATGGTTTCTGATTTCTGATCTGATGCCCGATCCACC
>JAURQH010000072.1 GCA_030836185.1 Planctomycetota bacterium | reverse complement strand
GATTTTTGTGGGGCGGTCGTCCACCAAGCGGATTTGGCGGCGGGTCGGGCATCAGATCTGAAATCAGAAACCATTGTGTGTCATTGACTTGTCGTTGGGGTTCCGTCCTGGATCCCGCTGCGTGGAGTCGGCCTGACTCGTTGCGGGATCGTGTAGGTATGGTAATGCCTCCTTTCGGAGGAGACATTAATGCAAGTCTCAGGCCAAACCGTTCACTAAAATAGATGTTTCAGGACAGGCTCCAATTGTTTTTTTTGGTTCTGAAGGGGAAACTGGAGTCGTGGCCCAAAACTTCGAGGACTACGTTTGGTTGTTTTCTAATGGTATTGGACCATTTGAGGCTATGGCCTACCCAGATATAAAGCCATGTCAAAATCAGGAATTCTTAAGGTTTGCGAGAGAATTCGCTCCGACAAACTCCTGCTCTGCCGTTGAAATTATTAAAAGAGCAAAATCTGAATTTCCAAACTTTGAACAAACTATTGCCCAATTATGCAAATGATTTCAAGCATGATGGGACAGGAGCCTGCCCTACTTGAAACTATCAGAAAACGCCACCCCTAAAAACCACTCCCACCTGATGGGCGGGTTGTATTGCTCGGCTGGGCGGCGTTGTTATCCGTGATCGGAGCGGGAGCCGCGGAGTTCGACGCGGCGAGGTTCTCGCGACGGGTCGCATAGCGAATGGGGAATGATGCCCAGACCTGATTGCCGGCATTGCCGACTGTCATTTGCGAGCCATCAAAGATGTTAGGGTTGCCCCACTTACTCAGAGATTTTTCTGAGACATATTGAGTGAATCCCAACCACTGACGATCAGGCGCGGCCACTTCAAACAAATTACTGCGTTCCGGCTTGAAGCCCATGAAATCTCTGGGGACGGGTGCGGTATGAAACGCGGTGAGGATGAACGCCATGGTGACGTATCCCGAAAGAAGGGCTCCGAACCATCGGCTCCCTTCAAACAAAGGTTTCTTCGTATCGGGGAAACCGGGAGCCACTTTCTCAACGCCGAGCCTCATTGCCGTAACAAGAGCCGCATAGAGCACCAACAACGAGATCGCATCGGCCCAGGCGTTATACGCGGCTGGTAACATTCCCGAGAGCGCTCCGGCCATCGGTTCAAAGAAATTCATCGCCAGTAAGCCTGAGATAATACATATGATGGCCGTTTGCAGAGCACCGGCAAAACCTTCACTGGCGACGCACCAAGCGACACCGGCGAGAATAGCAATGAGGACGATATCAATCATATCAGTTCTGAATTCGTGGTTACAGTATTCTAAAAAACGGTTATTTCACAACCCGCATCATTTCTTCAACAGATGTCACACCCATTGCCGCGAGTCGTAAACCTTCTTCTCGCATGTAAAGCATGCCGTTTTTACGGGCCTCCGATTTAATCACCGACACATTGGCACGTTCGCGAATCAGATCTCGCATCCGATCAGTCACAATCAGAAGTTCGAAGACACCGACGCGGCCGCGATAACCCAAGCCGCCACAAGTCTCGCAGACAATTTCTGGATTCTTGGGAGGACGATAGAAATGTTCGACTTTGTCTGCCGGCAATCCGGCTGCTTTGAGGACTTCCGCTTTCGGCTTGTAAGCTTCTTTGCAATCGGGACAGAGACGACGAGCCAATCGTTGTCCCAAAATCGCCGAGACCGAGTTGGCCACCATGAACGGTTCGAGACCAAGTTCCATGATGCGGAACAACGCCGTGATGGTGTCATTCGCGTGAACCGTGGAAAACACCATGTGTCCCGTGTTGGCCGCCTGACAGGCAATTTCCGCAGTTTCCGCGTCGCGGATTTCCCCGATCATCACCACATCCGGGTCCTGACGAAGAATACTTCTCAAACTGGCGGCAAACGATTGTCCGGCCCGCTGATTGATCTCGATCTGGTTGACGTTGTCCATCTTATATTCAACCGGATCTTCAACGGTAATCACGTTTGATTGATAGGAATCAATGTCATTCAGACAAGAGTATAACGTCGTCGATTTACCGGCACCGGTCGGACCACAAACCAGCATCAAGCCGTGAGGCTGATGGACAATTTCTCGAAGATCGGACAGAACCTTCTTCCGCATCCCCATCTTATCGAGCGAGGCGACCGAGTTCGTTTGATCCAACAGGCGTAAGGTGAGTTTCTCGCCGTGTCGCGTTCCTTGAGTGGCGGCACGAAAATCGATCTCGCGTTCGTATTCCACAACGGCGCGAAAACTTCCATCCTGCGGGCGACGTTTCTCGGTGATGTCCATCGCCGAGAGCACTTTGAAAATGTTCACGATGGCTTCGCCAATCGCACGGTCGAACGGTTCACTCGGATACATCACGCCGTCGATCCGAATCCGAATCGACATTTCGTCTTCTTTAGGCTCGAGGTGGATGTCGGTCGCGCGACGCATGACGGCGTCATACACGAGTTCTTTTGCTCCCATGTATCCTTTGGACTTCATCACCTGTTTCGATTGGTTGACCTCACCCGCTTTTCCATCCGACTTGCCCAGAAACTCGATCGGTGGGCCAGTGGCCGGGGAGTATCCTTCGCTCTTCCCGAGATGAATTCCGACTTTCGCCAGCATTCGAAAAGCGACACCTTTCAGGTGTTGCTGTGTAAAAATTCGACTATTCGCCGGCACTCGTTCGTTGTGTTCTTTGACGTAAAATCCAAACGGGGTGACATAGCACCCCAGTAACACGATCAGCCCTAATAGAAAGTTCGGCATCATGAAGACCAGTAGAAAGCCGACGAAACCCGACGAAATCATCACGCCATTCCAAAAGAGCGAACCAATTTTGAGACTGCGTGCATCTTCATCGACCCAATGCGTCGTATGAGCCCACAGGAAAAACAGGCCAATGATCATCACCATCCCGATCAGATCAAAATACCACCCAAGCCGATTGATGGGCATTTGGGAGATTCCAAACACGGACTGCAAATCAGTTGGGACGACGGGAGTGTTTCCCCGCTGGAAGGGTCGAGGATCCTGAGTGAATTGATTGGGTGCGGCAGTGGGAGAAGCCACCGTTGTCGCGGGTTGAGTAGCATTAGTGGAGGGGATCGCATCCTGAGCGAAAATCGCGGAACTAGCCGAGATCGTTCCAAAAAAGAAGAACAACATGAACGTACGATACATATTACATGTCTCAAATTAGGTACGGTCGATCCAATCAAGATCACCGAAACGGATGCTGGGAAAGCGACAAATCGTTATCTTAACTCGTAACCTGCCCAATAGGGGTGACTTAGGATTATAAAGGGAGAGTCGATCAGGAAGCCAGACCGATCACTTTTTGTTCATTCAAAAACTGATAATATTCACAATAAGCATTCACTGCCGACATAGACGCATTTGAGCCCGATTGGATTCATAAAATTCCCCTGATTTGGGGAGATTCGCAACATTTTTCTGAGAACGACCGAGGAAACCGATGAAATTCACCAAGATGCAGGGTGCTGGCAACGACTACGTCTACGTGAACTGCTTCGAGGAAAAGTTCCCCGTTGATCCTGCCAATCTCGCCATCAGTGTCAGTGATCGGCACAAAGGAATCGGCTCGGACGGATTGATTCTCATTTGTCCGTCCGAAAACGGACACGCCCGCATGCGAATGTACAACTCCGATGGCAGCGAATCTGAAATGTGCGGGAACGGCATCCGCTGTGTCGCCAAATACGTCTACGATCACGGAATCGCCAAAGAAAATGTCCTCCGCATTGAAACCGGGAACGGCGTCCTCACTTTGGAACTCGATGTCCAAAACGGACTCGTCGATCAAGTCCGCGTCAATATGGGACCACCCATTCTCGTCAGCAGCGAAATTCCCACCACTTTGCCCGGCGATCCTCCCGTGAATGCCCCATTATCAGTTGGCGGCAAAGAATTAGAAGTGACCTGCGTCTCGATGGGAAACCCTCATTGCATCACATTCGTGGAGAAAGTCACCGACGAATGGGTTCACGGCATCGGTCCACAAGTGGAGGTTCATGAAGCATTCCCCAATCGCGTGAATGCAGAGTTCATTCAGATTGTCTCCCCGGGCGAAATGATCATGCGAGTCTGGGAACGCGGATCGGGAGAAACCCAGGCATGTGGGACGGGAGCCTGTGCGTCGGCTGTCGCCGGTGTCTTGACTGGACGGACCGAACGGAAAGTGCTCTGTCACCTGCCGGGTGGTGATTTGTTCCTCGAATGGCCCGATGACGGTCCTGTTTTTATGACCGGCCCCGCCGTCGAAGTTTTCAACGGAGAATGGAACAACTAACGGCATCCGCCAACACACTGCAAGTCTCGGTGCAAAGCCGTTATACTGCGACCTGTTCACATCAATTCAATTTGTAGACAGGATCGTGCATCGATGAGTTACGACGTGTTCGGAGTAGGCGCTTCTCTGGTAGATATTCAAGCTCAGGTCGATGATGGTCTGATCAGCGATCTCGGTTTCGATAAAGGGATCATGACCCTAGTCGAAGAAGACGCTCAGCAAAAAGTACTCGCTCAACTTGCCGGCACCTCAATCACTCGCTGTGCCGGAGGCTCCGCCGCCAACACCATCATGGGAGTCGCCGACTTCGGTGGAACTGCCGCCTTCGCCGGCAAAGTCGGCAACAATGAAATCGGCGAATTCTTTCTGCAAGACATGCGCAAGATGGGCGTGACCATCGAAGTCCCCACAGCCGAAGGTCAAACTGGTACCAGCGTCGTTCTGATCTCGGAAGACGCTCAACGCACGATGCTCACCCATCTCGGAGTCTCGGCCACTCTCGGTCCCGACGACATCAACGAAGACGAAATCAAAAAAGCGAAGTACGTTTACGTCGAAGGCTATCTTTTCACGGGAGACAGCACCAAAGACGCCGCGTATAAAACCATCGAACTGGCCAAGAAACACAATGTCAAAGTCGCCTTCACCGTTTCTGATCCGTTTTTGATTGGCCTGTTTCGCGACGAGTTCCTGCAACTCATCGAAGGCCCGGTTGACCTCCTCTTCTGTAATGAAGAAGAAGCCAAAAGCCTGACCGAACAGGAAAACCCCATCGATTGTGCTCACGAAATCCACAAACACGCCGAGAACGTGGCACTCACCATGGGAGGCGATGGTTCAATTCTCATGCACAACGGCGATGTTATTCCCATCGAAAGTGTGCAGGTTAAAGCCATCGATACCACCGGAGCAGGCGACATGTACGCAGCCGGAGTCCTGTTTGGCATCACCAATGAGTACAGTTGGCGACAAGCCGGTCATCTTGCATCTCACGCGGCCGCGAGAATCGTGTCGCAACTCGGTGCTCGCTTGAAAGATCGCTTCACTGCGGAACAGATTCAAACCTTAATGTCGGAATCCGACCTGAAGGCGTGAATTTGATAGGAAGGCATGTCTGGGACGCGATTATTTCGCCGGGTGCCCTGCTCTTGCTTGCGTGCGCATGTGGGTTATTTCCGTGATATCAGCGTCATCCGCGGTGAAATGATTTGTTCCCTCTCATCTCACTGGCGGGCAAGCCGCCAGTGCCACCCTTTTTTCATCTGGGGCGATGATTGAATTCCGAAAGACGAATGCTTCAACGTCTCGCTCTTGTTGTTAACCTTACCCGTAGTTGAACTCGCAAGAGTTCAGAAGGACCGACACTGCCCTCGCATCTCGTC